>JBOGTO010000375.1:0-4166 GCA_050695155.1 Ktedonobacteraceae bacterium | reverse complement strand
TCGTTAACTTGACGCTTTTTGCTCCGGCTCGTCCCGCAAGAAAGGCCACCCGCCCACAAGATACTCGATACCCGAAAACACCGTCCAGATGACCGCCAGTACCAGCAGAATATCCGCTATCAGCAGCAAATAGTCGCCGACATAAAGCGATGGCGCGGCAAAATTGAGTTGCAGGGGAAACAAGCTGAGATGCTGACCACCCAGACCCTTTGACAGCAGGATACCGCCTATGCCAAGCAGCGTAATAAAGGTCTTTTGTTTACCCCAGATTCCAGCAGAAATGATCTTGCCCTTCGCGGACGCGATAGTACGCAGGCCCATAACTAAAAATTCGCGCGCGATGATAATGAAGACGATCCAGGCTGGCACCAGGCCGGGTTGTACCAGAGCAACCAGAATGGACGATACGAAGATTTTATCGGCGGTCAGATCAAGAAAAACTCCCAGAGGAGAAACCAGGTGGTATTTACGCGCCAGGTAGCCATCTAGCAAGTCGGTGATAGAAGCGAAAAAAAAGAAAACAGTAGCCACTAGAAACGCCCATTGCGCATTGATCAGAATCAGGATAAATACCACCACCGTTGCCAGTATACGGCTTGAGCTTAATATATTAGGAACATTTTTCATAAGATTTCTCCTGACTATTTGCCTGGAACCGTCACCCTTATTATAGGATAGTTTAGAGATGTCTGCCTCTTTTTGGTGGGGTTGCCTATACTGGTTTTGAGGGTAAGAGTAGCGACACCCCTGTCAAACTTTGATGACCGGATAGGGAAAGGAGTTTTCTTTGATACGCATCAATCTACGTTGGCGATCAGGTCTTGTGTTGACCGTGCTTATCGCGGCCATCCTGATAGCCGCCGCGTTGAGTCCGCTGCTTTTTGCTCACCAGGCGACAGATACCAGTGATAAGTTTGCGCAAACTTCTTCACCAGCTATCGTCACTATTCCAGCTAGCAAGGATTTGTTTGAACCATTTATCCTGCCGGTAGAGCCGGGAACGACTGTGATATGGCAAAATAATGACACGCAGGCACATCCTTTTACGACAACGCCCGATCATAACACGTTCTTGAATCGTCAAAGTTTCTCGTTCAACGTGGCGGCGGGGAAAAGTGTGCGCTTCACTTTCACCAGACCCGGCCTGTACCATTACTTCGAAACGCGCCTGGATAGCTGGAACAGCGCCCTTGCGCGCGTTAGAGCAGGCGAAAAGAAAATAAACTACCCCCTGGCAATGGACGGCGTTATCTGGGTACAGGGGCCGATTGCCAATCTTCCGTCAACAACCCTCAACTTCGTGCTAGACGGTCACGACGAATTTGCCTCCGAATTTCTTGCCATTCCCCGTGATGGCGCGATCACCTGGCACAATCTCGACCAGGACGCGCACTTTGTGGGCGAGGTCGCTGGCTGGACTGCGCCGATCAATGCAACCGACATGGGTCTGTATCGCCTCGCCGGAACCGATGAAGTGCCGGGCGGAGCATTTGCTAGCGTCCTCTTTCATACGCCGGGCCTGTATTATTATTATTGCCGCAACCATGACTATGTTGATCCTATAAATAACCGGGCCTATCCCCTGGCAATGGCCTCCGAATTTCCCATCCCTATGGAAGGCTTTGTGCTGGTAGTGTAAGTGGTACATATTACATATGCCAGGGCGACCGCGAGGGTCGCCCAATAGGCATCACTTTAGAAAACCTCATTTCTGTCGATACCACTTTACAGGGGCAGGCTCCCTGCCGGTATTTGTTATGAAGGTGAGGACAGAATCTGTGAGCATTTCGACCCGGCATCTCTCGCAACCTTCCACAGCAGCACAAGATGCAATCATACGGCGGCGCGGCAAGCGCGGCGGTTTTCATCCCCTGCTGAAAATGCAGATTGCTCCACGACTCGGTCTGGCCTTTCTCATCCCGCTTTTCATGGCGATTTTGGCGATGAGCAATGTCGCATGGCAAGATCAGCAATTGCAGTCGCGCGAAACCATCTTTTATCAATCTCTGGTGCAAGCGAATACCATACTGCATAACGAGATTGATGACTTTGCCCAACTGCGCAGCAATCTGCTTGGAATGCTCAGTGATGCTGGTAAACCCGGAACGTCGCTCCAAACATTAACTGAAGATAGCAACGCCATTGCTCTTTATAGTAGGAATATGGATGCCGCCCTGAATAATTACCTGCAACATGATCTCTTTGATCGCTATCCTGACCTTACAGCCCTGTTTACGCAATCGGGTCATGGTCCTCTTGTTGAGCAGCAACGCATTTACACCGACCAGGTCATGTCTACCTGGCACAACTATCTCGCCACACAGCAGTTGATACTCAACTATCTCAACGAGGGAAATAATGCGCAAGCCAATTCCGCGCAACAGGAGTTCTCGGAACACGAATATGCTGATAGCATCGGGTCATTACTACGGCTGCTCCAGTTTAACAGGAGCCTGATTCCTGCCGCGAATGATGCTATCAGAATCGAGCAGAGCGGGTCGTTATGGACAACGCTCATTGCGGGGCTATGTATTTTGCTTGGTATTGCTATCGTCGGCTGGCTAGTCTTTACGACACTGGTAAAGCGACTGCAACATTTGCGTCGCGTGGTAAAAACGATTGAGGACGGAAATATTGAAGCCCGCCTGGACGTAGTAGGGCGCGATGAAATCGCCAGGGTTTCTGGCTCCATCAACGATATGCTTGATACCATCGTGGGGTTGCTGGAGGAGACCCGGCAACAGCGCGACGAGCTGGCGAATGCCGAAGAACTCAAGCATCTACACCTGGAATTGCAGAGCCAGCACGAAGCCTTAAACGAGGCGAATGCGCGCCTGGCGGCTCTGGCAACCACCGACCCATTGACAGGTCTGCCCAATCACCGCGCCGTCATGAATCGCCTCGAAGAGGAAATTTCGCGCTGCCAACGCACGCAAGAATCATGCGCGGTGTTGTTTATCGACCTCGACCATTTCAAACAAATCAATGATACCTGGGGACATCGCGCGGGCGATGCCATCCTCTGCGAGACAGGGCAACGGCTCAATCAGACCTTGCGCCTCGAAGATTTCGCGGGGCGTTATGGTGGAGAAGAATTTGCGGTCATCCTGACAGATGTTACGCTTACTGAAGCCCGGCAGGTTGCGGAACGCTTGCAGCATGTGCTGGCTGATGAACTGGTTTACTGGGAGGCCGACGATCCCACCCAATCCACCTCTATCTCGATCACCGGCAGCATCGGCGTTGCGTTACTGCGTACACATGGAAATACCTGTGAAACGCTGATCGAGGCGGCTGACGCCGCCATGTATCATGCCAAACGCACCGGGCGCAATCGCGTATGCATCTCAGGCGACGAGACAGCATTTGTGCAGCATGTGTTAGAAGAAGACACGAGCGAGCATACTCCCGACACCTACGTGTTACAGGCTCTTACTGCCGTAGCCAGCGCCCATGACGGAGATACCAGCGCCCACTCGATGCGTATGGTGAATATGGCAAAAGAGGCCGCGCGCGCCCTCGGCTGTACGGAAGAGGAGGTGCGCCTGGTGCGCCTGGCCGCGCTATTACACGATATTGGCAAGGTAGGTGTCCCGCATGAAATCCTGCATAAGCCTGGTCCCCTGACCGCTGATGAGTGGTCGGTCATGCGCCGCCATCCCAAAATCGGGCGGCAAATCCTGGCGCAGGCAGGCGGCAAATTTGAAATGCTCTCCTATATCGTCGTCGCCCATCACGAGCGCTGGGACGGCAAAGGCTACCCCTACGGCTTGAGCGGAGAGGCCATTCCGCTGGGCGCGCGCATCCTCGCCGTCGCCGACTCATTCGACGCCATGACCTCCGACCGCCCCTACCGCAAAGCCTTAACGATCGCCGACGCCCGCAAAGAACTGCAACGCTGCGCCGGCAACCAGTACGACCCGCGCGTCGTCGCCGCCTTCCTCCGTATGCTCGACGCGCAAGAACAAGGGCAACCGAACGCATCCCTGGCTGTCTTGTAGGGGCGGGGGTGGTGTTGGGATGGGAGGGGACGCTTGCGTCGCCCTTTGTTGGGGAAACGTGATCCCGACAGCGAGCCATCCCGTAGGGACGCTTGCGTCGCCCGCGTCCTTCTTGCGTCGCCCTTTGTTGGGGAAACGTGATCCCAACAGCGAGCCATCCCGTAG
>JBOGTO010000374.1:0-9769 GCA_050695155.1 Ktedonobacteraceae bacterium | reverse complement strand
GACATAGGTAACAGGCGCATCAAGCGGCAAGCGGTTGAGAGCATTGGGGTTATATTCCATATTAGGGCAGCTGTGCGGACCGCTTGCCTGTATCTCTGTTACTTCCGGCATGGCCTGTAAGCGATTGAACCAGAGCGGGGCCGAGTTCACCGTCGCAACCACAACTAGCGAGTGGCTCGTTGAAAAGCCATCACTGTTGCCCTCTGGCTTCCATTGGAAAGCGCAAAAGGCAATGGTCTGCAACCCAAGATCGGTAATCAAGTGCATGGCCTGCTGGTAAGAAACCGTATCGGAGAATTGAACATACGCTCCGTAAACCGGGTCGGTCGGCACCGCAAGTTCCTGAATGACGTACTGCCAGAGTGTATGCCCGTCACTGGCACTCAATGCTTGCACCGTACCATTGGTTGTAGCTACATAGACGATGCCATTATCTACTATCTCTGGCGTATCATTGCTGGAGAGTATGCTGTGAAAGCTTATCGAACGCCTCCACAATACAGTGCCATCTCTGGAGCTTATGGCTAAAACAGTATCTCCGCTACTGAGTTGCACCCGGCCATCCGCCACAAAAACGGGGCTATAGATCTGATCTCCTGTATGCTGCCACAGCAGAGCGCCATCCGCTTCCCGCAGGGCATCCAGGCCGCCTACATCACCATCGGCATAGATCACCCCGCCGATGATCTGTGGTTGGTTCACCTGCGGACCCGGCTCAACTCCCTGCGACTTGCTCCATAGCTGTTTTCCGTCGCTGGCACGCATGGCAAAGAGCGCCGCTTGCTGACCGCCGGGGCCTTGTTTGCCCTCCATAAAGACCATGCCATTATCAACAAGCGGCGAAAGATCCAGAGGAATAGCATCGAAGCCACCAGTGCGCGCCACATGCCATAATACACTTCCATCGCTTACGCGCACGGCGTAAACAGAGCCGTTATTACTGCCAATGTAAATAACCCCGTTCGACACCGCCGGTGTGCCGCGCGCAAATCCGTCAGCAGCAGCTATGGGCAAATGCCACAGCAGCGAACCATCACTGCCGCGCAAAGCTGTAATGCGCTCATTAAAACTATCGCCTGCTATACCCAGTATTTCAGCATAAAACACTGCCCCATCGCCTGCCGTTAGCAGCCCCGGCGTCTCAGCATGAGCAGAGTAGCTCCAGAGCAGGGAACCGTTAGCGGATTGCAATGCGTAGAGCTTGATCGAATTTCCTGTAGCGGCGGTGCCAACATAAGCAATGCCATTTTCAACCAGCATCTGAGAGATATAGTCATTGACGCCGTAATGCCAGAGAACGCTGCCATCATTGGCGTTGAAAGCATAAACAACCCCACTGTTACCATTACCATTGTCAGCATAGGCATATACCGTCCCGTCAACTACTGCCGCGACAGAGACGAGCGCGCCCGCGTTATATTGCCAGCGCACCGAGCCATCCCTGCCATTCAGCGCGTACAGTCTGCCGTTGTCAGAGCCAACAAAGTCGATACCATTGCTTGCCACCATCGACTCAAAATGCCCATCCGGCAGCGGCATAGGTTTGCCATTCGTACCCGGCTCCGGCGTCGTTCCCATACCCAGCGGCGCATTGCTCGCTACGCTATTAGAAGCTGGCGAACTGGAGGCATTCTTGCCGCAGGCCGAAAGACACAGAATAATAGTGAGGAAGAGAAGTACAGGCCACATTTTGCGCCTGCTGAAATAATTGTTCATCATTGTCTTCTTTCCCGTATGCGGAATACGGATTTTTAATCTGGTTGCAGAGAAGACGCTGAACGACCTTTTTTTGTTCCCTGCCTGTCCTACACACATTTCCTCATAAACGGGTAAATCGGAATAAGCTTACGGAATACCAGTGTTATCTCTTTTTGAGGATGTTTTTTCCTCGCCTTGATAAGCCATTCTTACCCCCACAGATTGGAAAAAGTGCCATGCTTGATTTTGCATCTGTAAGAAACAAAACCACTTCGCTCACGAACATCGCAAAAGATCTCACTAAGGCGGACCTGTACGCTCTGACCAACGAAATGATCGACACGATGCAGGAAATCACCGCCGATGCTATCGATGCCGATGTTGTATTTGTTCCACAGGACCCCGACGCCAACGATACCTTTGGCATCCCCGAAGAAGCCGACCTGGCCTGGACGCTCGGCCACGTCATCGTACACGCGACAGCCTCATCCGAGGAGTCGGCAGCGCTTGCGCTCACCCTGGCTCGCGGTCTGCCCATAGATGGCCGCTCACGTTACGAGACGCCCTGGCGCACAGTATATACCGTCGCGCAAATACGGCATCGACTCGAAGAAAGCCGCCGTATGCGCCTGGCAATGCTGGACGCCTGGCCCGACGAACCCCACCTGGACGTTACCTACACTCCTTACCCCGATCGCCCTCCTCAGAACGCCGTCGCGCGTTTCATCTCAGGTCTCTACCACGGCGACTCCCACCTGAACCAGCTCCGTGAGATCATGCGCCAGTGCCGCGAAGCGCAACCGCGCTAACGAGCATAGAAAGCCTGAGCCTCTACAGCTTCCTACCTGGCCCATTGTCCCTGATGAAATTTACCAATCGCATCTGTAGGGACAGTGGGAGGGGTAGAGAGGATGAGGGGGCCTTGTGCCTGTCCTTGTTGCAAGGCGATTCTGTTGGGGTCCAATGATACCCGTTACGTTATATACCTGTGAACATCAGGAATCCAGGAGGATCGCACCCGGATGAGGACAAGCACAAGGCCCCCACCCTACTCCACGTCCACCCTTTGTCCCTACAGTTATGGAACCAGGAATCATCATGCGCTACGAGTATTGCTTTTTTTAATCTCTGGCTAAATATGATAGTATAGGTAACACATGTACGAAATAAAGTACTAACATAGAATCTGTCTGAAAATAGGAGCGACTATGACCAGCACCACAGCCGTTGAGCTGATACCACGCAATACGTTATTTGGCAATCCCGATAAGGCCAGCCCGCAGGTTTCGCCTGATGGCACGCGCATGGCCTACCTTGCGCCGGTCAACGGTGTTCTGAACGTCTGGGTTGGCACCATTGGCAGGGATGATTACCGGCCCGTCACACAGGATACGGAGCGCGGCGTGCGTTTCTACACATGGGCGGAAGATAACCGGCACATCCTGTATATCCAGGACGCGGGCGGCAACGAGAACTGGCGACTGTATGCCAGCAGCCTGGAGAGCGGGCAAACACGCGACCTGACGCCTTTTGAAAATGTGCAGGCGCGTATCGTGGAACGTGATAAACATTTCCCCGATGAATTGCTCGTCGGGCTGAACAAAGACAACCCGCAGGTGCATGATGTGTACCATCTCGACCTGCCCTCAGGCGAACTAACGCTCGTCACCAAGAATCCGGGCAACGTCGTCGGCTGGGTCACAGATACCAATTTCAGGGTACGCGGCGCGCTGGCGATGGACGCCGCTGGCAATACTGAACTGCTGGTACGCGAAAACGCGCAGGCCGATTGGGTGAAACTGATTACATGGGGACCAGAAGATAACCAGAGTAGTGGCCCCGTCGGCTTCACGCTGGACGGGCAATCTCTCTACTTGCTCGATTCACGCAATGTCAACGCGGGTCGCCTGGTAAAGATGGATATTGCCAGCAGCGCAATAACCGTGATTGCCGAAGACTCGCAGTATGATGTGTCAAATGTGATGACGCATCCCGATACTCACGAAATCCAGGCCGTCGCTTTCGACAAAGACCGCCTCGAGTGGCGCGTGCTGGACGATTCCATTAAAGCCGACTTCGACTACCTGCGCGGATTGCACCGGGGCGACTTCACCATTACCAGCCGCGATGACGCTGATGACACCTGGATCGTCGCCTATAACGTTGATAATGGTTCCGTTCCCTACTATGCCTACGACCGCAAAACGCGCGCCGCTACTTTCCTTTTCTACATCCAACCTGACCTGAACAAGTACACGCTGGCGACAATGGAGCCGATTGCCTTTACCGCCAGAGACGGGCTGACTATTCACGGCTACCTCACGCTGCCGCCCTGGGGCAATGGCCGTCACCTGCCAATGGTGCTTAACGTACACGGCGGTCCCTGGGCCAGAGATAGCTGGGGCTACCGTGCTGATGCGCAGTGGTTCGCCAATCGCGGCTACGCCTGTTTACAGGTCAATTACCGCGCCTCGACAGGCTACGGCAAAGAATTCATGAACGCAGGCGACAAAGAATGGGGCGGCAAGATGCATGACGACCTGGTAGATGCCGTCCACTGGGCCGTCGAGCAGGGCATCGCTGATCCGCAAAAAGTCGCCATTTTCGGCGGTTCCTACGGCGGTTATGCCGCGCTGGTTGGCGCAACATTCACGCCAGACCTTTTCTGTTGCGCGGTAGACATCGTCGGCCCAAGCAATATCATCACCCTGATTAACAGCGTCCCGGAATACTGGAAGCCCGCCATCGCCATCTTCCACCAGCGCGTCGGCGATCCCGCCACCGAGGAAGAATTCCTGAAATCGCGCTCGCCACTTTTCAAAGTTGACCAGATCAAGATTCCCATTCTGATCGGGCAGGGAGCGAACGACCCCCGCGTGAAACAGGCCGAGTCCGAACAAATCGTCGCCGCCATGCAAAGCAAGGGCACCCCCTACGAGTACATGCTTTTCCCCGACGAGGGACACGGTTTCGCCAAGCCGGACAACCGCCTCAAGTTTTTCGCGGCGGCTGAAAAGTTCCTTGCTAAATATATGGGAGGGCGCTACGAAGAGTGATCTATCTTAACCAGTTCAGATTTTTGCCTATCAGCAATTCCTGCATCCTGGCATGATGAGTACTCTTCATGGCAATCGCTTGCACGTCGAAATTATGTAGATGCGCAAGCGACCTCACCTCATCGGTATCATCATAGGTCATCAAGAAATCACCTTTGAGCTTGCCAGCAAGCTCAAAAAGTATCCGATGATCCACTTCTGAATAGGTATAGAGGCGATTCCCTGCTTTCTTGCCCGCTACTGTGTAGGGTGGATCAATGAAGAAAACAGCATCGGTACGGTCAACAGACTGTTTGAGGATTTGCATCCCATCGCCATGGATAAATGTGATATGCGGCCTTAACAATGCTATATGCTGTATCCGCTTTGCAAGGGTAACGGGATACCAGCGTGATCGTATCCCTTTACCAGCTTCACCATTTTTAATTCGTCCTGCTCCCTGAGCCAGTATGCCGCCCCGGTTTACCCGGTTCCTTACGATTGTTTTAAGCGCCCATTCTTGCAAAGTGAGGTCACTTCTTGTAAAGAAACTCTCAATGTTCTCACCGGTCAAATCAAAAGAGACAATAGCTCGCGCCAACCATTGCCAGCGGTCTTCATGAAAGATTGTTTGCCATACAGCAGCTACATCCTCATCGATTTCTACCATTGTGACCAGATCAGACAGGTTTTCAGCAGCCGCTGTCAGGCCGATGATCCCTCCTCCTGCGAACGGTTCGATAAGTTCAGTAGGACGAATGGGACTGAGTTTATTTTGTTGCCGGATAGATGATGAAAGCCAATGACGAATATAAGGCACTAGCCATGTCTTGCCACCCGGATAACGGAAAGGACTGAGTTGGGGTACAGAAGCTACATTCACTACACGATCGTGTAGAATGTGGTTGTATTGTACGTCATCAAATAATGTTGTTTGCCGCACGAACATTCTAAATTAGCCTCTCGATATCAGAAATAATAACAGAGAATAATAGCTGCACTATGTACCTTCTCTATCAAATACATCTGCTAAAGTTGGAGCATCTGGTGAGTGACCATTCTCCAACTTTGCATCTAGCTTCTCCTGGAGATGTCCCATAAAATGTTGAACGTCACCAGCCTCAGCCTTTGTAATCTTATCAAGAGCAGTATCAAATTGTGTATAAACCGTCCTGAAACGTTCCAATTTATACCGCTTCTGCTGGTCAAGCTGAAGATCATAAACGAGCCATACCATTTCAGCTTCACTCTTATCTACTTCTGTCATTGTAGGCAGCGTATTAAAGAAACTGCTGTCTACAGCAACTGCTTGCTTTTTATTCCATGCATGTAGAATACCACCTTTATAGATAAGTTGCGGCGCTAAACGTTTGCGTGAAGAAGAAAGATAATCAGGGCGAGGATAAAAACGTTCCTTCGTCCAGTCCATATCACTACGACCTGTGGGATTTTCCATATAATATTCAAACGCTTTTCGTATATTGCCAGAAATGTATACAGCCTGAACTTCTAGCGCACCGAAATCAAGTATGCGACCTGCACTGTCATATGATACAAGGACTACATCAATATTTCCCGCCGATTTGTTATACCTGTCATTAATGCGAACTTCAGTGAGAGAAGTCCACGATGTACCAGCAGGAAAGAAAAATGCAGCAGCATCCTCAGCAATTAGCCAGTCCTGCCGAAAACGAATAGGGCACGTAATTGCTACAACATCCCCATCAAGTACGCTACATACTCCCAGAGGATTTTCAGCTTTATCTTTCGTGCATGAGGGAACTTTGTTGTTAAAGGGGCAAAGTTTGTTTTTTCTGTAACGGTCTGCGTCTGGAGACACATTATCAATGGGGAATCCAAAAACCTCAGCGAGAGGCTGTTTTGCCATAGTATTCTTCCTCACAATATCATCGGGTTGGATTGCCTCTACATTGTCCCTGACCTGTCAAGAGCCTGGGTTTTAGATACTCAACCACATGTGGCAAGAGATGGCATCAGGGCGCTGCCCTGATGCCATCTCTTGCCACATGTGGTTATATCCCCGCTAAGGCGTGGGCGTCACGCTCGGATTTGGCGAGGGTGACGCTGTTACCGTTGGGGTGGTTGTAGGCGTGGGTGTACCCAGATCGATGCTGGTGTCGTCGAAGGATTGCAGCGTGATGGTCGGATTGCTCGCGGTTGTATTGTTGAAGTAGGTGATCGTGACGGTATCACCAGTCTGGGCAAGCGGCAGTTTGGGCGACAGGGTCAGGTTGGCAGTGAAGATGACGTGCTGCCCCGCTACCTGAATGTAGTAGATGGTGTTGGTACCCTGCTGTACGGAAGAGATGCGCGAAACCTTACCTGTCGCGGTTTGCAGCGTACTCCCGGTAGGTGTAACAGCGCCACAACTATTCTGGACGTTGTTCTGCGCCAGCCACGTTCTATAGTCGTTAAGAGCCGTCGGCAGGTTAGCCTCAAACTGCACGTTTCCGCCGTTCAAGGCTCTGGCATCGATAACGCCCACGTCCTGAAAGATGCCGCCGCTACTGTAGATGGCTACCCATGTCGGAACAGAGCAAATCTGGTAGAGCTGGAAACTATCCACATTGTAATGCAGGATATTGGCGCGCGTCGAAGCAAAAGTGTTTTGCACATTATCGCCAATGCCTAAGCCTGCCGCCGCCGTGTAAAAGACGGCCTGATTTTTATGCGTGTCGAAGAGGAAGACTCCCGTGCTGGAGTTGTCACTCGCGGTATTTGAGGTCATAGGAACGAGCCAGACGGGCTGATCGGCGTTATTGTACACGAGTTGCGGGCCAGAAGAGGCGGGCTGCTGCTGACCAGCGCCGGACGGGTTGAACCAGGGGGCGGCGTGATACAGACCCCACCATGTCAGGTACTGATTGACGGTATCGGATGGTATAACACGATCAACCCACACAGGTACGTTTTGCGGAGTGTACTGAACGATGGTGCCGGTATGCGCGTTCACTATCAACACTTTGCTGAGTACCTCGCCGGTATAGCCCCGCGTGGGTACCATGAGCGAGATGGTCCAGTAGGGATGGAAGGTGTCGTCTAGCTCAAGCGTGGGATCAGCCAGTCTACCATAGGTATAACCACTCAGGTAGACGTGACGCAGCAAATCCTGGTTGAAGATGGCTCCTGGCAAAAAGGCGAGAGAGTCGCTGGAGCCAACACGCAATTGAGGGGAAGCCTGCGGGTTTTCCGCATCAACTACTATGAAACCGGGCGTCGAAGCGTTGGAGAGGTTGATGAAAATGTTGTTATACTCAAGCGGCGCAACATAGTAAAGGTGATGGTTGATAGATTGCAGCGTATAGCTGTTGGGATCGATATTGTATTGCGATCCCAGGTTCTGGCCGTTCGAGCCAAGCACCTGCTGCCCTTTGAAGTTGGCAACAGCGGAACTGACCAGCACGATATGATTGGGATCAGTCGGCACCAGGGGCGTAGATGACTTTTCGATGGTGACGTTGGGAATAGCAGCCAGCGCCTTGGCGTTGCTGTCGAACCAGGTAGTAAAGACGACGATCAGGCCCGCTACGACGATGCCGATACCTGCGGCTACCACCAGGCCAAAGATACCTGCCGCGATCGCGCCGCGCGAGACATTACCCGGCATCCGCGTGGGCGTTCTACGCGTTGAGGTTCTACCCTGGCTGGCGGCGGAAAGGTCTTCGAGCGTACCAAGAGCCGGACGCGCAAAGGCAAACAGGTTGCCGATGCTGCTGAGAACCAGGGGCCACAGCACCCATTGCCAGCCCCCGAAAGGACCGGTCAAGGCAGGTTCGGAGAAGTAGACAATGGCAAGACAGAGCAGGAAGTTAAAGATGGAGTAGCCGATGAACCAGCGCCAGAATTTTTTCGCGACGAAGGTCTCGCGCCGTCCAAAGGCCAGTCGCCCAATAGTGAGTATTGCCATGACGATAATTGCGCCAATCAGCGCCAGTAACAAAACGATCATGACTGAATCTCCTCGCTTCTATGGGGCCACCTCGCAAAAGATGACCGCCCTGGGAGTAGTATGCTCTGGCATCTTATGTGAATCGCCGATGCGTCCAGCAAGGATGGTAAGTGCGTATACAATAATACCGGAATATCCTTCCCTATTGTAGTGTTGTTAAACGTAATTAGCAACACTTTTATCAAATACGTTAGAATAAGACAAACATAAAAATGCGACCGATCACTTAAAGGAGCTATACTCTCATGCAATCGTTTGGAAGAAAATCGAGAGAACACATAGAAAAATTGCCGGATGGACAGGATCGACTCCCGCCCGGACAATATTTGACCGCCAAATGGCCCATATTGAGCTATGAACGCACGCCGCAAAAACTGCCCACCAATTGGAAGTTGAAGGTCAAGGGGTTAGTAGAGCATCCCTTTGAACTGACCTGGGAAGAGTTGCTGGCTCTGCCGCGCACCACCATCACCACTGATATTCATTGTGTGACCACCTGGAGTCGCTACGACAATACCTGGGAAGGCGTGCATATCCACGAGATTTTACAACGCGCCAAACCCTTGCCGGAGGCGAAATTCGTAATGGCGCATTCCTGGACCGACTACACCACCAATCTGCCCCTGACCGATCTGGACGACGACGATGTAATTATCGCCCTCAAGCACGATGGGCAAGAACTGCCAGCCGAACACGGTGGCCCCGTGCGCCTGGTCGTCCCCAAACTCTACTTCTACAAAAGCGCCAAATGGCTGGACGGCTTCGAGTTCATGGAGCAGGATCGCCCCGGCTTCTGGGAGCGGCGCGGCTACCACAACCACGCCGACCCCTGGCAAGAGGAACGGTATTGGTAGCGTTACAGCGTCTAATATGAAACGTCTGCCCCCGTTCTGATGGAGAACGATCAAACCTGGGAATGCGCGTGCCGTCTGCATCCTGTAGGGACAAGAGGCGGATGTGGGGATGGGTGGGGGCCTTGTGCTTGTCCTGCTGGCAGCCTGATGCGTCCGGGTTCCGTAAGGCATGATAGTCAGACCCCAACGAGGACAAGCACAAGGCCCCCGCA
>JBOGTO010000373.1:0-2321 GCA_050695155.1 Ktedonobacteraceae bacterium | reverse complement strand
CGCAAGAGCGATGGCGAACCCGGCGTCAAGGGTATCTGGCGAGGCTTGCGTCGCTTGCATGACATTGCCGCCACTTGGCGGCTCTTGCATTCCCTGCAACCCCCAACCACTTTTGGGTAATGGGAAGTGTATAGTAGAGGCGACCCTGGCGGTCGCCTTGCCCCGGTCGGTGCGCCATGCCCCGGAATCGCCGGATGTATTGCGCCCCGCCTGCATCTCTTTTATAATGTGGACGCATCAAGCAAAGAGAGGATGAGTACATGGATATCGAGGGAACATATACGTTGCAGGCTGAGGTGGAAGAGGTCTGGCAATGCCTGATGGATGCGCAGACGCTGCAACACGCGATTCCTGGCCTGGAACGCCTGGAATCTACCGGACAACACATGTATGCTTTTACGCTGCGCATTAAACAGGCTCCGCTGCGTGGGGTTTACGCGGGACAAGCCCTGATCGATACGATATGTTATCCTGGCCCTCCGGCTTCCTATCATCTTTCGCTTGAGGGAGACGGACAGCACAACCCGTTTCAGGGTATTTGGGATATTCGTTTAATCCAGCAGCAAGACAATACGGTCGTCGTCTATACAGGCATGCTCAATCCGGGTAAGGTGGGCGCGTTACTGCCGCCAACACTGGTAAAAGGCGCAATTAAAATCCTCATCCAACAGTTTTTTACGAACCTGGCGGAACGATTACGAACAACCGCAGGCGCAGCATATATGCTTCCTCCGTTTGATTTGTCTGAGACACAGGCGAGAAATTCCGATGAGCTCAATGGAGAGGGTGAAATCGACGCACCGATTCCCTACTATGGGTCTGGCGATGTTGAGGCATCTGTGCCAGCGCCAACCATCCTGCATACGCTTGTGCGGCTGGCCGGGCTGGGCAACCATGATCCTGTATGGGAAAACCGGTGGGTAACGCGCTTGAAACGCTGGGGAGCCTTTTCTGTGCTGCTTTTGCTGGTGTGGATAGGGACGAGATTGCCGCGCCGCCTATTCCCCCGTGATTGAGCGCAGGCGTGCTTTCCAGTCGTCTTCGCCCGCGTTGTCGCTCTCGCTGGATGCGCCAATCGTCCAACTGCGCGACCCATCTACATTTCTGACGGGCGTGGCGGCATTCGCCTTGCCAGTTTTCGGGCCGGGAGAGCGCAGTGCGGTTTGCGCCGCTTTGCGCACATCATGTACCGCGTCTTCCAGCAGAGGGCGGAGACGCTCTTTGTAATGCTCACCATCCATGCGGCCAAGCGCGCGAATAGCGGCAGCTCGCACATCGGCTGCTGGCTCATCAAGCAAGGGTTCAATGTCCGGCGTCAACGATGTGAGCGCGAGATCAGAGAGCAAGCGCAGTAGACGACTGCGCAGCATAGGATGAATCAGCGTTGCCAGCGCGGCGCGGCCATCGGTGACTAACTGTTCGCGGTCGCGGATGCTTCCTTGCCGGATAGCTTCGGCAATGGCGACATCGGCGGGCAGCGGCGAAGTTCCGCGCAAAAATGGCTCAATCCAGGGAGCCGCCTCAACCTGCAGATTGTCGCTATCATGCAGGCGCAATGCCCAGGGGAAGTGTTCCGACAACCAGTAGTACAGGGCCAGCGTCATTTCAGCATCGCGCGCGGCATAGGCCACCATAGCTGGAGGCAAGGGGCGGCGCGTCCAGTCGGTGCGTTGCAAGCTCTTGTCCAGGCGAGCGTTAAAGGCACGCATCAGCATAGCCGCCAGCGACGATTCATGCTGCCCGAAGATCGAGCGACTGATAGCTTCTAAATCATAATAGTGCGTGACGAACAGGTCGCGCTCCGCCATGACGCGCAGGTCTGCCCCGGCACCATGCAGCAGCGTTCTGATATTTCGATTGTCCACTACATCTATCAATGGCGAAAGGTCGCGCAAACGCAGCGCATCAACCACAAAACATTGCCCGTCAATCGCCAGTTGCAACAATGCCAGGCGCGGCGTCGAAGATGCCACGTCGCCCGCGCTATAGGGCCGCGCCTGCGTAAATTCGGCATCGATCGCCACAATAGCAGCCTGCTTTAACACACCAGCAGCCTGCTGCAATTGTTCCGGGCGATCAACCCAGCCCCGCGCGCCCCTGTTTGGAAGTTTCCCATACGGAGGACTCTCAGCCAGATAACCTGGTAACACCTGCTCTTGTTCTTCGGATGATGCAGGTTTTTGAATACGCTCTTTTTCGCTCAAGACGGTCCCTTATCAAGACAGATGAATGGTTGTGCCTGTAGTGCCAATCATACCAGATTTTGACATAAACGTATAGATATTGGCGTCAGGCAGCAGGGCGATTGAAAAGCCTAGAGG
>JBOGTO010000372.1:0-8522 GCA_050695155.1 Ktedonobacteraceae bacterium | reverse complement strand
AATCAGCACAACCAGCGTCACAACCGGGTTAAGCTGGCGGCGCGTCTTGACGACCGAGACCAGCAGGATGCCCAGTCCCGTCGTGGCGAAGCTGGCACCGATAATCAAAGCGATCACACCAGGCCATGAGCCAATCGTCAGGTGAAAGGCGAAGTAGCCGACCGCAAAGAGTACGGTCAACTGTGCCAGCGTCAGGATGAATTGCGCCAGCAGCTTACCGCCTAACAGGGCATACCTTTGTACAGGGGCGATCAGCAGGCGGCGGAATGTGCCATCCTCTTTTTCCTGCAAAATGGTGCCAGCTACCGCATTGATGCCAAAGAGCGCGAAGAAGATGGCATAACCGGGAACCACCTGATCGAAATTGTTGAACGAAGTAGCCTTGCCCGCCGTTAAGGACTGGACAGCCGCGCTCCCACCTTGCGCGCTAGCCTGCCCGACTGTACTGGCAATGCCCTGTGTATTGATGCTGCTCTGCCCGCAATGATTGCCAGGCTGGTTGCAGACTTCATAGACCTGGCCTACCGCCGTCGAGCCGGCAACTTCGGATGTAAGCACGTTGGTCACAATATTCTGTATGATGGTTGGGCGTGTATCGCTTGTACTCGGCAATGAGTACACTTGCACAAGATTTTTAGGCAATGTGCCATTGCTGGATGCCGCGATCAACATGCTGGATGCGTTCGCGGGAATGACCACGCCCGCGTTGACATTGCTGTTATTGGCTACCTGGTCCTTCACCTGGTCGGCGTTACTGTACTGGTTGACAGTAACTTTGAGCGAAGCAGTATTTATGTTCAGCGCCTGCGCAATGGCTTTGCCGACGGGTCCACTATCTTGATTGCTCATAGCGACCGTAATGGCGATTTGAGATGAGCCGGTGCCAAAGAAACTGCCGAAGGCAAGCCCGATGACGGTAATCAATATCAACGGCATAACCAGTAAGAAAAAGAACGAGCTTCTGTCTTTCAGTGTTTGTAAAAGGTCTTTGCGAGCGATATACCAGAGATTTTTCATTACAATCCTTCTCCCTTATTGAGTTTGAGATGCATCAAGCTTATGTGTGCTGCTAGTCACGCAGCGTCTTGCCGGTAAGCTGGATGAAGAGTTCTTGCAGCCCGTGCGGTCGCTGCACTTCGCGGTTCTGGTCGCGCATAGCCAACAATTGTTCGAGCGTTCCCATTGCGATGATACGGCCTTCATCCATGATGGCGATATGGTTGCACAGTCGCTCGGCCTCTTCCATGTAGTGAGTGGTATAAAGGATGGTGACGCCCTGGTCGCGCAACTTTTCTATGGTGTCGAAAATGTTTTCGCGCGATTGTGGGTCAACGCCAACGGTAGGCTCGTCCATCATTAGAAAGTTGGGCTGATGGATCATCGCCACCGCCATATTGATACGCCTCTGCATACCGCCGGAAAAGTTCTTGATAGGTTCTTTGCGACGGTCATAGAGTCCCACGAAATGCAGGACTTCCTCCGAGCGCGCGCGGCGTTCCCTGGCATTCATGCCATAGATTTGCCCGAAAAAGTCCAGGTTCTCCAAAGAGTTCAGGTCTTTGTAGAGCGCGATCTCCTGCGGAACAACGCCGATCTCGCGCTTCACCTTGAGCGGCTCTTTTGTAATTGAGGTATCGTTGATAGTTGTATCGCCCGCTGTAGGCGCGAGGTAGCCGCACATCATATTGATAGTAGTGCTTTTGCCTGCCCCATTTGGCCCAAGCAGTCCAAAAATCTCCCCCTTGCCAATCGTGAATGAGACGCCTTTTACCGCTTCATGTTTGCCAAAAGTTTTGACCAGATTGGATACCTGGACATCGACCGGTCGTCCATCTTTCGGCAAATGGATGGGGCCAGTTTTAGTACTGAATGCCATTGATTCTTGCATATGCTTTTTACTCCTACATGATATTGTTATTTATTTCGAAGCTTTCCCGCTCTCTCAGGAGAACCGGATTACTGTGTAGAGTGTAAGCCAGTCCCTGGAAAATAGCGAGTACGTAAAGACATGTTTCTCATCCATGACGAAAGTCATAGTGCGTAGGTAGTTGGGCGGAGTGTTGTGTTTTTGAAAATTCATCGCGTCCTCCGTATGATATACTACAGCAGTACAAACGAATTAAAAAAAATTGGGAGGGCTAACAGAAATATGCGTTGCCCATATTGTGGAGGATTTAATGCTGATCGCGCCGTTTATTGCACGAGTTGTGGGCGCGATTTGAAAGCCCCGGTACGGCCTGCCGCAGGCCAGCAATCGCCGTATCAACAGCCGCGTCCAGGTTCCGGCCAGCAGGCACGCCCGGCTTCTGGGCAACAGGGACGACCAGGTGCAGCACCGGTGCAGCAGGCCCCTCAGCAATCGCGTCGCCCGGCTCCTGTTCCGCCTCCACCCCCGCCGCCCCCGGCACCAGAGCCTCCCGCGCCTTTCCCACCGCGTACCATTGCGGAATTACAGGCGCTTGAACAGGGAGCATTGCCGTACAGGGTAGTTGAAAGCAATATCGGAGATGGACACAAAAAAACTGTGCGCATCGTGTACGCGAAGGGGGTGGCCTGGCAGCAGGTTGCGACTTTACTGAAGGCTTGCAAAGAGCAGCAAGAAGCGCAACTTGAGACGGTTCTTGTTCAGGGAGTGTTGGAAGGCGATACGAGCGTCTACAACTTCACCAATGGGCAATTGCGTTTTGACCGCAATGTGCGCCTGGGCGGTCTGACTACCAACCGTTATCAGATTGAGACCGGCAATGGTTTTGAAACCGACTCGATACGCATCGTCCTGAATGGCTCATAAGGAAAGAACGCATGGAGATCGTTGAGCTTATTCGCAAGAAACGGGATGGGCATACCCTCAGTACCGCCGAAATTGACTGGCTGATTCAGAACTATACGCAGGATCGTATTCCTGATTACCAGATGTCGGCATGGGCTATGGCTGTCTTCTGGCGCGGGATGGATGCGCGCGAAACCAGCGATCTGACGCTGGCGATGGCGCATTCGGGCGAAGAACTCCACGCGCGCGACATCATTTCGCCTGTAGTTGATAAGCACAGCACAGGCGGCGTAGGCGATAAGGTGACACTGGCTGTCGCGCCTCTTGTGGCGGCCTGTGGCGTAGCGGTAGGCAAAATGACCGGGCGCGGGTTAGGACATACTGGCGGCACCGTCGATAAACTCGAATCTGTGCAGGGCTTTCGCTCGAGTCTGACCCGTGAGGAGTTTACCACTATCCTCACCCGGCACCATATTGTGCTGGCGGGTCAATCGCATGATCTCGCGCCAGCCGATGGCAAGATGTACGCGCTGCGTGATGTTACCGGAACCGTCGAGAGCATCCCCCTAATCGCCGCCAGCATCATGAGCAAGAAGCTTGCGGTTGGCGCATCTCACCTGCTGCTGGATGTCAAAGTCGGTTCGGGCGCGTTTATGAAAACGGTGGAGCAGGCGCGCTCGCTGGCTGAAACGATGGTCAATATCGGGCGTCTGGCAGGTTTGCATACCGTCGCCGCGATTACCTCAATGGAACAGCCACTCGGACACGCCATCGGCAATGCGCTGGAAATGGCCGAGGCGATTGCGATTTTGCGCGGCGAGGGGCCGCAAGATGTATCCGACCTTTGTTATCACGAGGCATCTGAAATGCTAGTCATGACTGGAGCCGCGCATAGTTTCTCGGAAGCGGAGATGAGGGTTGAGCAGACCATACGTTCCGGCGCAGCCATTGCCAAACTGGCTGAAGTCATCGCGGCCCAGGAAGGAGATGCGCACCAGATCGAGCGACCAGAACTGCTGCCGACCGCGCCAGTGCGTGTGATGCTACCCGCGCCACGCTCTGGCTATATTAGTACGATTGAGGCTGAGCAGGTAGGTCTGGCCTGTATGCGCCTGGGCGCGGGACGATTCAAAAAAGGCGAGCCGATCGATCATCGCACCGGCTTCATTTTGCAAGCGAAAGTAGGTGATTATCGTAAAGCTGGTGAACCACTGATCGAAATTCACGCGCGCAGCCAGTCCGAAGCTGATTCTGTGCGCGAACCTCTGCTGGCCTGCTATACCTGGAGCGACGCTGCGGTAGCAGTTCCACCCTTGCTACTTGATACGATTAGACCCATATAGAATGCTGGCAAGCTTAATGCTGCTGTCCATTTGGCGTATTCGATAAAAGAGCCTGTTCCGCTTCCTGCACATCCTTCGCTGTACTCAACTTTACGTTCAAACGGCGTAGACTATCCAGGTCCTCGATGGAGTAGACACGCTGGTGCGCCCATACAGCGATTTCCGGGAACCGTATCTGCACAACGTCCATTATAGCTTCTTGCAGTGCCTCAGTCCTTCCTTTTTGCAAACCTTTCTCCATCCCTTTCTCCATCCCTTTCTCCATCCCCTTTGCTAGCATCTCCTGGTAGGCCCAGGCATCTTCAAAGATGTCTTCGGATAACATGGCAAACCTCCTTCTGAGCCAGTCGCTGTCTTCCTCGTTTTTGAAGACAAGCGACGCAAACGCATATGCCAACGAAAGCAGGTCGCTTTTCCCCGCATTATTAAGACTGGCGATCATATCGTTGACAACTTCATGATGTACACCGTCTTGCGTTAATGGTAGCAACGGAAGCAATCCCTCGATCCCGCGTTGTTTTAAGAATGCTCCTGGAATCTCCCAGAGCTTGACAGTATCGAAGAAAAACAAATGTATTGCCCTACCGTTTGGGCGCAGTATCTCATATGGCGATTGTACCACATTGCCGTCGCGTTGCAGGTAAATCACAAAGGAACATACAGGTAGCCCTGAAATGATGGTAGTTTGCGCGTTGTATTCCCAGAGCCGCCTGCCCATGTTGCCATCACGTCGCTTCTGAAACTCGACGTGCATGATAACTTGTATGCCATCCCAGGTGACAACATACAACAAATCGGCTTCCAGGACGCGACTCTGCATTTCATTGTTAAGTTCTCTTTCAAACTTCGCTCCGGGAAGTAACATTGTTACCAGGTCTTGTTTATTCGCCTCCACCAGTAACTTTATAAGAGAATCCCATTGTTTTGCCATGCCCGGTACCCCCACATCGTTTAGTATGAACAAGTGTACCATATCGGAACTGGCTTGTCGAGAGGATTAGCGGGAAAATAGCGAGCAAAGCAAGAACAATAGATATATTTTGTTTGTAACTATGATTGTAACGCCAACTCCAGGAAATCAGCCGTTGGGTGGCCGCTGTTGTTCGCGCCTCGTTCGAGGAAGACGTGTCCCGCGCCGTCGCAGGCAGCCGCGCCGAGCAGCGAACCGCCTCCGGGTAGAGCGGGCAAGGCTGTCCAGTTCAGCGTTTTAAGGGTGACGAGCCAGGCGGTTGTAAGGGCGCTAGCGTGAGTCGCGTCGTACCCTCCGAGGAGTACCAGGTGTCCCTGTCCATCCAGGCAGCTTGCCGCGCCGCTAATGGCCTCCGGCGCGCTGGTTGGCTCGAGTGTCCAGGTATTCTGAGCGGTGTCGTAGCGATAGATGCGAGACGTTGGCAGGCGCTGGCCTGCGTCTTTTGAGCCACCGATGAGCAAAATGCCACCCTGACCGTCTGGGGCGAGCGTCACATAACCTGTTCCTGTTGGCAATGGAGTCAGTATTTCCCATGTAGCAGTATCAATATCATAGCGATACCAGTCGGTGCCAGCCTGCGCCTGTGGATTGCCAGGAGTGGCGAATCCTGCGGTTATATAAAGGTGGCCCATTTGATCGGCGAGCATGGTGCTGCCAAAGCCGATGAAAGCTTGAACCGGCGGTAGAATCTTCTCAAGCGTGCCTTTGATGGGCGAATACATATAGAGAGCTGATACCACCTTCCCGCTATCGCTTGAAAAGCCGCCAGTGAAGAAGATAGTGGAGTTTGCGGCGGCGGCGGCGGTGTTGTTTCCCATGATGGGAAAATCTGCGCTGGTAATGCTCTCCCAGTGGGCTGCTGCGATGTCGTAGCGATAGAGACCGCGACTATAAAGAGGATTTGCGCCCGCGCCCCGAAAACCGCCGCTGACGTAGATGTAACTCTTGCCTCCTACAACCATAAAACTGGCCGTGTTGTCTGCTTCCGGCGATGGTAATGAGGGCAAGGACTGCCAGGCCATTTGCGTCGTCACTTCGGGTGAGGGTATTACAGTTACCGTGTGCCTGGCGCTGAATGTAATTGGAGGGGTCTGGTGTGCGGCATAGTGATGATAGGCAAGAAAAGATGTCAGGATGCCAGCCAGCAGGAGCAACAGAATGAGCAAAATATGGAGCAAACTTCTGCGGGGCCTGCCCGAGCGAGGCGTCATAAATTCTCGCTCGTCGGCTAACGGTGTGGGCATAACCGGTGAGGACGCGCGCTGCTTGAGACTTTCGTCGATGGATGCCAGTTGTATTGCCAGCGCCTCTTGCTCCAATCGCTCGCGGCTGGCTCTGAAGAGGTTTTCATGAGCGTGTTGCATTCTCGAAACGGCCAGTTGGCTTCTATTGTCTGGCACAGGCGCAATCGGGCGAGCTTGCATAGTAGCAGGCTGGGTGTGCGGGCGTAACTGTCCGGTGCGTTCGTCCTCGCCGATCAGGAGTGCAAAGCGATTGTAGGCTCTCTGTTCCTCGATGACGCGGGTGCGCTCTAGCGCCATATAAAAGGTGTGCGCGGTCTGAAAGCGATACATGGCTTCGGCGCGTGTGGCGACGGTGACGAGGCCGCTCAGGGCAGGCGAAAGGGCCGGGTTGATCTGGCGTGGCGATTCAAGTTTGCTTGCGCGCGTTCCCGCTCGTCCAGGCCGTTGCCCGCTAATCATTTCGTGCAGCATCACGCCCAGGCTGTACAGGTCGGAGCGCCCGTCCGTTTGCCCGTTGCCCTCGAATTGTTCGGGCGAGGCGTAGCCGGGCGAACCGAAATCGGTAGTATCGTTGATCTGACCCTCTTTGAAATAGCGCGCGATGCCGAAATCCACCAGCATCAGGCGACCTTCGGGCGAGAGGATTACATTGGATGGTTTCAGGTCGCGGAAGACCACCGGCAGCGCCTGTTGCTGCAAATAGTCCAGCACATCGCAAAGCTGCATGGCATAGTTGAGTGCCTCGAGCGGAGGCAAGGGAGCATACTGGCGTATATAGCTTGCCAGGGTCGGCCCCGGCAGGTATTCCATTACCAGGTACCAGTAGCCATCCTCGAAGAAATAGTCATAGAGCGTGGGGATGGCCGGGTGACTTAATCGCGCCAGCAACAAGGCTTCGCGTAGAAAACGATCGGTATTGATACCACCGCTCAGTGGGAAATCATCGGCAAATGCCGCATGAGTGGGTGTGCGCGGCGTTGCCTGGTTCTGTTGCAGGAGATTGTCGAGTTCTTTGATGACGCTTTCCGGTAGAGGTTGATCGGCGCGCCCCTGTTTCAGCGCGACTGGCACATCAAGTGTGCGATGCGATGCGAGAAACACTTCTCCCATACCACCATGCCCGATGACTGCTTCGACATGATAGGTTCCCTGCTGTAGCGACCGCCCCACCAGCGTATTCTGTACTTGCGCTTTGTCCTGCGTTTCGTATGTTCCTGACACTCTGCACCATCCCTTCGACATAACCCTTTAACCCTACTATACTCATGTTCAGTAGACCATACAGTATACGATATGAGTGCAATACCCTTCTCTTATGTACAGTTTAATCGTGAACTGAAATCTATTCTAGCGGCGGCGTCTTGACATGTGAAGTCATCAGAAGGCCGCTAGAACGATTTTAGCAGGGTGGTAATAATCCACTAGTCTGAAACATTCTAGCGGCCTCTCTGTCATCACAGGCGCTTTTGTAATATAATGGCGTGTGTGGGACAGGTACAAGTATGCATCGTTAGTATGCTGGTTTATGTCCCACCTACAGCAAAAAGCGCGGCGTCTGTTTTCTGTCCCACTACCAAACGAACGAGAAGGGAAAGCGAAATGGATGCATTGAAAAGCTTAGATGCTAGAACGGTCTGGCAAGTCAACGATGATGGGACGCTGACAGAGGCGGGCGCGGATTGTCTCCAATTCACGCGGTCGGCAATCGATACAGAGATACTTTTAACCCTCTTGAAACGCCATGAAGACTTGATACACAAAAGCGCTGACAGGGAACGCGGGAAGTTATATGGAAGATCATTCAAGCAGCTAGATACAATCTAATCCCTGTCATAATGCCCGCGCCTGATGTACTCCGCGTCGTCAATCTCTTCATAGCGTGGCGCTTCTATCGTCAAGCCCCACTCTTGCAAGTATCGTAGGTAGTCCACATACGCCAGGACTGAAAACAGCCCGTTTTCTGTGAAGTATTTTTTCTCGTTTTCTGTAAGTTGTTCGTTGAGTGTTCTTATCATGGAGTAAGTATAAAACAAAAAACCGCGCTTGCAACGCGGCTTTCTGCGAGAAGTGTTTAGCTATCTCTTATAGGTTAGGGACAGGATAGCATAGATGCCTCTCGCATGTCAAGGAGAGGTGTTTTTCATGTCCAGACGAAAATATTGCGAGTGTGCAGTACCTTGCGACATGCATGGTTG
>JBOGTO010000371.1:0-10080 GCA_050695155.1 Ktedonobacteraceae bacterium | reverse complement strand
CTGTTGGTACTGATAGGTGTTGTAGCTCGGCTGACCGAACATCACACGGCGGCGACGCTGCCCAAACAGCAGGAACAGGAAACAGCCCAGGAACGGCAGCAGCCAGATGATAGCCAGCCACATGATTGTCCCGGCGGCTGAATGATCGTCCTCAAGCACCATCACGGTTGCGATGATGTGTCCCAGGATGGGTATAAAAACGATTATCAGAAAGAGCAACGTGTTGAATATACAACCCCGGTTTCCAGACATATTTATCTCCTCCTCAGAAATTGTGCTTCAGCAACGACATATACTTTTTTATCGAGAGCATTGTTTGCCAGCGCTTAATGTCTTTGCTCTCGCAGGTATATACGTATGAGGAGAAGCGGTGTTGTATCGTTCGTCTACAATATATTCTTGACCGCGCTTCCGCCTTTGAGTACGAATTTGACATTAGCGGGGTTGGCGATGCGGTTAATGTCGTCAAGTACGTCGCCATCTACGATGATGATGTCGGCCAGTTTGCCTTCTGCTAGCGTTCCTAGCTGGTTGTCGAGGCGCAGGAGTTGGGCGGCGCTGGCTGTACTGGCGACGATGGCTTGCATGGGTGTCATACCGTTCTCGACCATCAATTGCAACTCGCGGCCATTTTCGCCGTGACGACCAACGCCCGAATCGGTTCCCATCGCCACCTTGACGCCGGCCTGCACAGCGCGCCGGAAGCTTTGCTGGTGAGCATCGACGACCGAAATAGCTTTCTCAGCCATCACGGGCGGCAAAATATCGGGATGTTCTTTGCCAAATTCGACGACCGCGAGCGGAGCTACTAACGTTGGCACAAGGTAAACCTGCCGGTCGATCATCATTTCGATCAACTCGTCCGTCAAATAGACGCCATGTTCAATCGAGGCAATGCCCGCCAGAAGAGCGTTTTTGATGCCCTGAGAACCCTGCGCGTGCGCCATGCAGCGTTTATCCTGCGCCCCGGCCTCGTAGACGGCGGTGGCGATCTCTTCAACCGTCAACTGCGAAGATTTGGGCGAATCGGCAGTGGAAAGAACGCCGCCACTGGTCGCCAGTTTGATCCAGTCCGCACCGGCGCGCAGTATTTCGCGCGTGGCTTTGCGCACCTCTTCCACGCCGTCAGAGACGCCGCCCGGCACATCGTAGAAACGAATGCCGAATAGCCCCATATCAATACAGCAGGGATAGTACCCATCCCCATGCCCGCCCGTCTGGCTAATCATGGAGACGGCCACCTGCATACGCGGCCCCATCACAATACCACGCTCGACGGCATGTTTCAGCCCGGCGGGCGCGCCCGCCGCGTCACGCACGGTAGTCACACCCGCATCGAGCGTGGCCCTCATACGCGGGATGGTTTCCAGCAGCCGCAGCGAAGGCGGCGTGATAAGGGAACGCGCAATATTCGGATACTCCATCGCCAGGTGAACATGGCAATCAATGAGGCCGGGTAGGATACTGCCGCCATGCGCATCTATTACGGTGGCATCGCGTGGGAGAGAAATGTCGCGCCCTATGTTGCTGATATGCTCACCCTCGATGAGTATGCTCATGCCGCTCTGTGGGTCTCCACCGTTCCCATCGATTAGCGTCCCGTTGATAATGGCTAATGACATTGTTTCGTTCTCCTGACTATAAGAATAGTAATCTCGTCTTGTATCTATAAAAGTATACCTGTTTCGGGGAGCGAACACAATTCAAAAATAGAGAACAACAGGGCAATTGAAAAATGCGGGTCGATCTCACGCCGGACGCCCACGAGGGGCGTCCCTACATATCAAAGCCACCACTCATCCCCATCCGAGATGCCCATGGATGGGGAAGGGGCAACCCAATATGTAGGGACGCCCCTCGTGGGCGTCCGGCGAGACTAAAATAGGGTTGACAACCAGCTTAATAGCGTGTTATATTGTATAGTGAACGCATGTTCTAAATTTGCGCCCAGGGAAGTTGGTGATTTTATGGATGAAATTCGCTCGCATCAAAGGTCTAATCGGACACAAAGGCCACGCATTACAGAAGACGATATGCTGAATGACGGGGAATATGATGATGCATGGCCCGGTCGCCTGCCATCCAGTTCGCGGCGCTACTACATACCAGATGTCAAGGCCGAGAGCGGGCATACGCTGGCCGATTCTGCTTATGGTTATGAACCGAAACGCAGGAGCAGCGAACGCGCAGGTATTCCGCCCCGGCGCAGCGCAACACAAACCAGTATTCCAGCTTTGCCGGGGGGCAGGTCGCGCGCGCCTCTACTCGACGACGAGGAGGCGCGCCGTACCAGTGGCTCGCCAGGGAGGATAGGTAGAAGCAAGCGGCGTTTCCACTGGCTAGTATTTGTTGGAATCGCAATATTTGTCATGATTCTCGGCTGGATCGCCTTCAATGCCCTGTCGAACTGGTGGCAAATCACCCAGGATGATTGGCACTATGGACGTCCGCGTACCTATCAGGTAGATATGGTGGTCGGGCATAACGACTCGGCAGCCAACCCCAGTCACTTCATTGCTGAAAATCTGAATAGTCATATTGTGATCGTTGAAATACCGGGCGGCGATACCACAAAAGCGAAGATTTACACCGGGCCAACCCTGATCGGTTCCGGCCAGGATTTGACGCCTGTTACCCTGACCTTCAAGGATGTGAACGGGGACGGGAAACTAGATATGATCGTCAACGTGCAAGGAGCGCACTTCGTTTTTCTTAATCAGAATGGTCAGTTTGTGGCAGCGCCCAACCAGAATGGGAGCTAACGGGCGTTGCGGACCTGGGCGCATTTGAAACAGGTACGCCAACCTGCGCCAGTGTACTTTGCTGGCGAATTACTTGCATGTTGATGGCAGGAAAGGAGCCGGCGGGTGTTGGCAATTCGTCCAGGTCGACCGGCTCAATGCGACGATTGCGCAAAGCCAGAGTCGCAAATACGACCAACCATGAAAGCAAAACACCCAGGAGTGTCCAGGCCAGAATTATTTGTGTTGGTGTCGAGAGAGTGGAAACTTCCATGGGCGCATCCTCTATTTTTATGTATTGTTGGTAATAAATGTTAAATGGGCTGTCATTATTATAATGACGAAGAAAATTAGCGAAATTAACTTTATCCCCCGATTGTTAGTCATTTTTCAAAGTGAAGCTCTCCAAATGACCCCTTTAACTAGACGTTGGGGGAGTGAAAAAAGTTTCAATGCATCCGCTATTCGCCTGTACGCAAGACGTTTTATATAAGACAGAGAACGTAAATACCTTGTTCTTCTGGTGAATATCTGCCACAATAAGTAATCTGTGGGTGAGGTTAGCGCGTACCCGTGTCACTGAGGCAGTGAGAGGCGAATTTATGCAACGAATCAAATGGACCTTAACACGCGATGTTTTGATAGTGCTTATCTGTATCGGCATTTTGCTCTGGGGAACCTTCTCGGTACTTGGCATGTTCGTTCATGCCATTGTCCTACTTTTGCTGGCTATGGCCGTCGCATTTCTGGTAACGCCCCTGGTAAATATATTCAACAAATACATGCCGCGCGTGCTGGCGACGTTATTGGTCTACATTCTCGTGCTGGCCGCCCTGGGCGGCTTATTCTTCGCTCTGGTTTTTTCGCTGATCCAGCAAGTTACCTACTTTTCCAATCACCTGCCGGTCTATGTGCAGGACTTGCCCACCACCTACGCAAATTTTCAACACTGGCTCGTCAAACAAGGTGTGCCACAATCCTCAATCGATAAGGCGCTCGCTACCATCTCAGACCGCGCCAACGCCCTGGCTATCTCGCTGGCGGATAACCTGGTAAGTATCGTATTGATCGTCACTGATGTGATCGTCAATGTGCTGCTGGTCGCTGTATTGAGTTTCTACTTGACGGTCGATGGCAAACGTATCCGCAACAGCTTGATGAACCTGGTATCCGAGTCGTTCAAGCCGCACTTTCGTCTGTTTGAGGATGCGCTCAATAAGGTGGTTGGCAATTACATCCGGGGGCAATTGACCCTGGCTGCTATCATCGGGTTGCTGGCCGGGCTAGGCACGTTCTTCCTGGGTATCAACCAGTTCGCGTTAATCATTGGGATGCTGGCTTTTCTCTTTGAGACCATCCCAATGGTCGGTCCCACGCTGGCCTCTATCCCGGCCATTCTCATTTCGCTGCTTTTGCCCGACCCATTTCCGCGTTCGTACTGGATCGCCGTCTACTTCATCGTTATACAGTTGATTGAGGGCAATGTACTGGGGCCGCGTATCGTTGGTCATGCGGTTGGACTGCACCCGATAGCTTCCATCCTGGCTTTAATCATTGGGGCGCAATTTTTTGGACCATTCGGCGCATTGCTGGCAACGCCGGTAGTGGCTGCCGCCTGGGTGGTGATTGCCAGTTTATACAATTCGCTGCGTGGCAAGCCCACTACGACCTTATTGGAGAAAAAGAGATCGCCCTGGATTCGCTCGCGCAAGCAACATGGAAAGCTTACGGAAGAAGATATCGCTCCAGAGAAAAGGCAGGCTGGAGAAACGGGGACACAAGACGAGGCGCGGCCTGCTACGAATGCTGAGGCTGGCGACCTAGCGGAACAGGGACCAGAATGGCAGGCGCGTAGCGCGGTTGAACCGATAGGCACCGTGCGCCTGGTACCCAACCGCGATGTCTACCGCGACCGCAATGCTCCTGGTTCGCAGGGCAAATAGCCGGTAGCGTTATATGGTTTCCTGTTCGCGCAATATCTCCAGCGCCTCGCGCGCGGCCAGGCGACCAGCTTCCTTGATACTCGAAGCCTGCCCCATGCCAAGCAGCATTTCATGCTCGAAGACACCCACCGTGAACAGGCGGTCATTATTGCGCCCGCTTTGCTCCATGACACGGTAGCGTGGCAGGCTACCTGAGCGCTGCAAGACGATCTTCTGCAACCGACCTTTGGGATTGGTATCGAGCGTTTGCTCGCTCAATAACGGCACGACCGGCAAAACCACGCGCGCCACAAAATCGCGCGCGGCATCGTTTCCTCGATCGATCAGGATCGCGCCTATAATCGCCTCCAGCACGTCAGCGCACAGCGAGTCACGCGAACGCTCATTGAACGTGCGCAGGTTGGCAACATCCACGCGGATAAAAGGGAAAAGTCCAAGCTCCTGCCCGATTCTTGCCAGCACGCGGCGGCTGACCACCTCAGATTTGAGGGCTGTCATCTCGCCCTCTGAGGCATCAGGAAAACTGCGATAAATATGTTCAACCACGCGCGCGCCCAGAACCGCGTCTCCCAGAAATTCCAGCGTATCATAAGAATCATGGACAGCCGTTTCAGGGCAGCACGAATGGTGGGTCAACGCCCGCTCCAACAGCGTACGATCGTGAAATGTCACTTGCAGCAGCGTCTCTAACGCGGCCAGCCTGTCTTCATTCTCCATAGTAGCTATTATAGCCCACAAATTTCAGGTTTTCATAGAGCCTTCTTCGCCTGTAGCCTGTATAATACTTCTAACTATTCTACTTGCAAAGCGCCGCAGGCGACGAAAGGAGAGAAAATATGCTGACTCTTTTCTATTCCCCGCACATGACCAGCATTGATAATGAGGCAGGGCGAGCTTCGGGTCATGCTGATGTGCCACTCTCCGATGCTGGTCGAGAGCGGGCGCGGGAGCTTGGACAGCACTATGCGCAAGAAATGCCGGATGCGGTCTTTCACTCTGACCTCCAGCGCGCGGCTGCTACTGCTCACATCGCCTTCGCGGGACGTAATCTGCCGCTTGTGCCAGATGCCCGGCTGCGTGAGTACGATTATGGAGATATGACGCAATACCCCGTCGCTGCTGTAGAAGAAGAGTTTTCGCGGCGCATCACGGAGCCATTCCCTCACGGAGAGAGCCTGCTCATGGTCGTCCAACGAGTAGGCGCATTTTTGCGCGATGTTTTGCGACAGTATGATGGGAAAACGATTATGGTCATCGGGCATCGAGCGACGCGGTACGGGATTGAGTACTGGTGCGGCGATGCCTCGCTCGATGAATTGATAAACACGCCCTGGGAGTGGCGCGAAATTCCTGTATGGCGCTATGAACTGAATATGCGCGATCTGGAGCGGCGCTCTACAACGTTGACAAAGTGAATTTCCGTATGATAATGATGAAAGCAACACGCGATGTAATAAGAACGTGGAAGAGGCTTATGCCGGCGGCACAAACAACTCTACGGCCTGAATGTGGTCAGGGCCATTGGAAGTTCGTTATAGAATAGTTAAGAGACAGAGAGTATCACAATTTAATCACACGGCTGATAAATGGTTCCGGGATGAGCCAGCCACGCCAGTCCGAACCTCAAGTATATTGTATAATATCTCTGTAAGACCGTGATTGTCGCTCAGGGACATAGCTCAAAGCAATCGAAAGGCAGTAACCTATGTACGATAACGGAGATGCGCGCAGCCAGCCAACTGAAGAAAGTCTCCCTCAAGACACGAACGAACTAAATACGGGCCTCGATACCAGTGAAGAAACGGGAAAACATACGAATGGATCAAATATAGCCATAGCCCTTGATGCTACTCTCGATACCACCCTGGAAATGCAGAAGTTCTACGCGCTTGCCAAACGCCAGGCCTGGAAAGTGGAGTCTCTCTCGTGGGGCAAGCTCCCTCCGGTGCCGGAAGGGAAAGGCTCAGGGGAGGCGCGCGCCCGTCGCATGGCAATCTGGCGTTCGGTTGTCACGCAGCAGCTCCAGGCAGACACACTAGCCTCGCTGTTATCGTCGCAATTGCTGGCGGGAGCGCCCGACCTGCCCGGACGCCTCTATTACACAACAATGGTGCAGGATGAAGGGCGTCACGCGGAAGCCTGGCTGAAACTGACCAATGAAGTCGGCGGGGTAAGCGAACCCGATCCCTACCTGATAAGGCTGGGCGAACTGACGCTCAACGCGGATACGCTTGAAGAGAAAATCTGGATGTTCCAGGTAGTTTTTGAAGGGCTGGTGATCGACCGTTTCCGCCAGATCGCGGAAGGAGCGCCCGGCACCATCCTGGCTGAACTTTGCAATCGCCTGACGGTTGACGATGGGATTCATCACGGCTCAGGTGTTGTCTACGAACAGCGCCTGCTCGCGCGTGTCCCTCAGCGCACGAAGAGGGCCATCTGGCGTGTAAGCCAGGAGATGTGGCCGTTGTTCGTTAAGCATCTGATGTGGCGACCGCAGGAGCGTTCGTGGGCCAGCCATGCTCTGCGCTCGCGCGACCTGGAGACAGTCAAAAGCTACATGGCGCAGGAACGCAGGCTCGCCATAAAAGTGGGTCTGGAAATAGATACGCCGCCTGGATTTTAAATTTGCCACCTACGGCGGCGGATTGAGGAAGAGAGGTGTCCGGGTTATTGGCTTGCGGTCAATAACCCGGACACCTCTCTTCCTCGTTTTTTGAAGGAAAATAAGGATTCCTCCTGATAGGCATTTGCTACCGTTTGCGCTATACTATGGGATGTTATTGTAGAGAAGATTTGCAGGAAAATAGACAAAATGATTAAGATGATTGGATATGCACATGCTATTACGCATTCTTAATAAGAGAATAGTTCGCCTTTTGCTGTTAGCGATACCACTGGCTCTGTCAGGCACACTCTTTTTCCCGGCCATAGCCAGCGCGCATGTACTGAGCGGCGGCAATCTTACCGGCTTCTATACCGGGAAGATCGACGCGCCAACGCTCTTCAACCTGGTGATGATTACGCTGGTTGTAGTTGGCGCGGTCTTCTGGGTGGGCGCTCAACTGTGGCTCAATTTTGTACTACAAACATCCTCGGAAAAGCACAAGGGTGAGCAAGACATCAATGAGCAAACGCAGGCGCGGTTCGACCAGCATTTCTCGCTGCCCACCTTGATCGTGATCTTGCTGGCAAATATCGGCGTGCTGATAGGGCAGGCATTGAATCTGACGGGAGGCGATTGGGGCAGGTCGCTCTCTCCGGCCTCTTTGCTGGGACTGGCGACGAGCGCGCGTTTCGGCGTCTTCTGGTTGATAGGCGAGGGCGTTATCATTCTGGCAATTGGAGTCGCACTCTACACACGCCTCTCCCGGCAGCGCTCACGCTGGACCCATACGCTGCTCCCGTTATTGAACTTGTTGCTCGGTCTGGTGCTGTTCATCTCGATAACCATGACCAGCTTCGCCGCCTCCATAAGCAGCGACATCGCCCCCATCACGATTGTGCTGGACTGGTTGAACTTGCTGGCGGTGGCGCTCTGGATTGGCGGTCTACTCTACCTCTCCGCTATCTACCTGCCCACGCTCAGAAAGCTTTCTCTGGCAGACGAGGGGCGCTCGCTGGCAACGGTCCTGCCATATTTCACGCCCCTGGCAATCGCTGGCGTGATACTCGCATTCGTTACCGTCATTTTCAGCGCGACTTTGAAGCAGATCTCATTGCATCAGCTCATCAATAGCGCATATGGACGGGCATTAATCGTCGAATTCGTTTTGCTGGTCGCTCTACTAGTATGCAGCATCATCCAGCTTTTCCTGTACAGCCCGCGCATAGGCAAAGAATTTCGCAAGTATGCCTACGCTGCCAATCGCTTCGCCGCCCTTGATTCTCCTACGGCAGTCGAAGCGCCTCAGAGCGCATCACTGGCACAGATGCCAGGCATGACGGAGCGCGGAGCGGCAACCGACCAACCCGCGCAATCAGGAAGGCAGGCTGCGCAACAGGTACGCCTGCGCGAGAGTCGCCTGACGAAAAAAATAGGCTCGCTCGCCTCCATCTTGCGCTGGGAGCCTGTACTGGTCATCGCTGTACTGGTAGCTCTCGCCCTGACGAGCGTATTTGCAGGCACTCTCTCTGTTATCCCGACAACAACGCAGCAGCCCGGCGTAAAAACGCCGCCATTTACAACCACTGTACATACCAGCGACAGCAAGTTCACCGCCCAACTTGAGGTCAACCCGAATCGCTTTGGCGCGAACGTGTTCACCGTCACCATAACTGACAACAGCACCGGCAAAATAGATACGAATGTTGGCGTCATCGTCTCTACAACCATGCTGGATATGGATATGGGAACCGACATCATCAGCCTTGTTCCCGATGGCAAAGGGCATTTCAGTGGCACCGGCGACCTGGCTATGGCGGGCAACTGGCAAATTAACGTTCAGATTCGCACCGCAGACCATACGCTACACGAGGCAAGCGCTGATATCGTGACGCCATTTTAATGCCCCATTGTGCGTTATGTATGGTAATATAGTGTGGCAAATATAGCCTATAGGCGGGAAAGTTATGAAATATATTAGATCGGCCTTGATATTGGCTGCAATCGCGCTTTTGCTGGCCGGTTGTAATGGCGACAATGGCAGCGGGAATGGGCAAAGCACGCCTGGCACCGCGCAGGTACCTGTGAATGGCTTTGGCGTGTCCTCAAACCATGTTCATTCGCTGCTGGTACTTTCTTCGCATGTTCTCCTGATGGCAACACATTACGGTATCTACCGCTCGCAGGATAATGGCGCAACCTGGCAACTGGTCGCGGGAGGTTCCAACCAGTTGATGGCGGATCTTATGGAATATGGTATGACGGCCAGCCCACTCAATCCACAGCGCCTTTTTGTGCTTGCGCGACCATCAGCCGTTCCTACTAAAGGAACGCCGGGAGTCTACACCAGCGCGGATGGGGGGCTTACCTGGAAACTTTCCATAGCCGACTCAACCATTAGCTCTACCTACCCGTATATAGCTACGGCGGGCAACGATACAGCAGATGAAGTCTATATTTATCAGAGCGAACTGGGCAATCTGGGGTTGAAGCGCAGCCTGGACGATGGGCAGCACTTTTCAACGGCCGGCACGTTACCGTTTGACAGCATTTTCGGCATCCTCGCCCTGCCCAATGAACCCGGACACTTGATCGTATACGGTAGCCAGGGCATAGCAAGGACTACTGATGGCGGCATCCACTGGCAAGTCATCACGGGGATCACAGGGGGCGTGCAGGATATGACCATAGCGGCCCCACATCAGCCAATTTATGCGGCAGGCGATGCTGGCATCTACACATCGACAGACGATGGCAAAACCTTCAACCTGGTCTATAATCAGCACCCATACTA
>JBOGTO010000370.1:0-13900 GCA_050695155.1 Ktedonobacteraceae bacterium | reverse complement strand
GGATATGGCAGGATTGATGCGACAACTTGGCCTGATTTCATAAACTTGTGTCAGGCATGTGCTACATGAGAGATGGATGGTAATGAAACAACCGGCCGGGCTATGGTCAACGGGGAAACGTAGAGTATACGGGGTTGTTTTGTGCTGCCTGATGCTCTTGCTTAGTGGCTGCGTCTCGTTATTTTCAGGCACGAGCAGCGATGGTAGCCATACAACTTCTCCGCCTGTGACCGTCACGCGCCCCACTGCGGTGGCCGAGCCTTCTCCAACCGCCCTTTCTGAGAGCCAGCTTGCCGCCGCGCTGGTGCAAAACATGTCGCTGGATGAAAAACTGGGACAGATGGTAATCGTCGAGTTCTACGGTCCGACGCTCAATGCCGATCTGATGCATATGATCCAGGTCAGCGACATCAGCGGCGTGCTGATCGAGAACAAGAACGGCAATGCAGTCACGCGCCAACAACTGGTTTCGCTCGATCAATCCATGCAGGGCGCGGCGCATATTCCCCTTTTTATCAGCACGGATTACGAGGGTGGCCTGGTCAACGAATTGCGCCAAATCACCGGTGAACGCCCGTCGGAAGCGACCATTGGGGCATCCCATGATCCCAACGTCGCCTATAACGCGGGCCTGAACGCGGCCAAAGACTTGACCGGGCTGGGTCTGAACGTCAACTTCATGCCCATCGTAGACGTGCTGACCAACCCCAATAATCCCGGCTTGCCTGATCGCACCTTCGGCTCCGACCCGCAACTGGTGACACAGATGGGACAGGCCTATCTCAAGGGTCTGACGGCAGGGGGCGTGGTTGGTTGCCTCAAGCACTTTCCGGGACTGGGCAGCGCCAATCTTGACCCGCACTTTTCGCTGCCCAGCATGAATCGCAGCCTGGCAACCCTCAACGCCGTTGATTTTGTGCCGTACACTACCATGATTAACGAGGGTATCGTGCCGATGGTGATGGTAACGCACATCCTCAACCCGCAGCTTGACCCCAAACTGCCCACCTCGCTCTCGCCCAACGTAGTGACGGGCATTTTGCGCGATCAACTACACTTCAACGGCGTGATTATCAGCGATACGCTCTGGATGGGCGGTATTAGCAATACCTACAGTCTCTCTCAAGCTGCTATTCTGGCGGTGAAAGCGGGCATCGACTTGATACTTGGTCCGCGCGGCCTGCAAGATACCGTGACCATGCTTGCCAACATGAAACTGGCCGTTACAAGCGGCCAGTTGTCGATGGATAGCATCAACGCCTCTGTGCAGCGCATCATCCAGATGAAACTACACTACAACATCTTGACCCGCGCCCAGGCGCAACAAATGCTTACCCATAATGGGGCATTGAGCCTGGGCAAGCACCAGGGCGAGGGCAAGCCTCGCCCGTACCCTGTACAGATTGCGATACTGGTGAATTTTCAAGCAAGTAGAGATGCAGACGTAAGGAGACAGGAAGCTTAATGAACGCCCACAGACAATACTGGAACCAGCAACAGCAACTCTTCCAACAAACGCTTTTGAGCAAAAGCGATCATCAGGCAACGATACGATTGTTCCTCGGCCAGCACGCCATGCTACATTCGGCTGAAATGTCTCATAGTGGAGCGTGGTCTTTTGAAGACGAAGTGTGTGAAGGACTCTCTGATGCTCAGTTGCGCAGCCGTCCGGCGGGTGCCACAAACTCTATCGCCTGGCTCATCTGGCATATAGCGCGTATTGAAGATGTTACCATGAATCTACTTGTCGCAACCCGCCCGCAGGTTCTCGACGAAGACGATTGGGTACAACGACTACACCTGAACAGGCGTGATGTAGGCACATCCATGAGTGAAAACGAGGTCGCGGATTTCAGCAATCAGGTGGATTGTAGCGTTTTGCGTACCTATCGCGTTGCCGTTGGGCGCAGAACCCGTGAAATCGCCTCATCTCTTCAACCGGCGCAGTGGTGGGAACGCATCGATCCCACCAATATTCACAGGCTCACAACAGAAGGCGCGCTTGCCGAAGCCGCCTACGAGCTTGCGCAAATCTGGAGTGGCTGGGAAAAAGCAGGTATGTTGACCATGCCCGCCACGCGCCATAGCTTTACGCATTTGAATGAAGCGTATGGTGTGCGAAAAAAACTAATGAAGTGAGTTTACTCGCAGATAGTATCATCGCTTTCTTTCACTACATTAGAGAACTCGATGATACTGCCTTCCTCTGTAGGAATTTGCCAGTAATGCATACGCCAGCCCGCTCCATGCTTTCCGATCATCAAACGCCACGCTTTAGCGTTATCCTTGTTCCGGGTACGTTGCGGACTATTAGCCGCTTCACTTTCCCTTAATTCGTGCAATTTATATCCTTTGATATGTTTTGCCTGATCTGCAATAACCGCTGCCGAAGCATTCACTATCCTTCTAATAACGGTATCATTTGTGTTTAAACCGGCATCATTCACCGATTCAATAAAGCCGTGTCCAATATGAAATTGCAAAGACTGAGGAACAGTACCCTGCATTTCTTTCTTGAATTGATGCTCGATAGCATAGTATAGTCCCTGTTCGCCTTTATCCCATAGCTCAATAACATCAATTAAAGGTAACAAATCATCGGGTGTGAATAGCAGAGGAAATGTCTGAGAAATTCTGTTATCGCTATCACGAGGGAAATCAGGGATGGCATCTACGATAATCGCTGTTATCTGTATTTCTTTTTCTGTACCAGGTAATGGCAATGTCGCAATGTGTAATTCGCGTGTAAAGGGATGGTTCGTATGCTTACATGCGCAGGTGATAGTCAGTAGCAAATACATCTGGTCATGGATAGTATCGAGCCAACGATTGGCAAACAAGTCAGGTTGAACGACGATGGAGCCTACCTCAGCATCAATTAAAAAGCCCAGCTTTTCTAGCTTATTGCCAAGATCACGTTCATCGTCTCGAAAAAATTGATTCACCTTGTAGACAATTTGCGCTGGATTGATGTCAAGTCCATATTTTCGCTGCCAATGGCGCAGCACTTCAAAGCTGGGAAATCGCCCACTATCCTGTAAGAGGTCAGTTGCTTCTATAGAATGCAGCCAGACATAAGGCGAGGAAAGAGCTTCTTTCAACCACACGTTGAGGCTATCAATCCACTCTACGATCCCGTCCCTGGTGACATTGCTGGTTGGTATCATGGCAATGACAGGGTCTACAAAAATATCAGGCATTTTTCGCTTTTGCCGCTCGTTTCTTTATACTTGCTGCGGTGATACGGTCTTCCTGGAGCATAGTTTCGTCGAAAAATCCATCCGGCCAGTTGAGAATATTACCCTGTGGAGAAATTGCGACCTGTTCAAATTTGGCCTCGCCTTTTTCATCTCGGTCAACGAAATAGATCATGCAATCACTATTTTCTATTCCACCTGCTTGCACAATATGATAACGAAGCTGACTAACAAGGTTTTCGCTGTGGGTTTCGATGAGGAATTGCTTTTTACATTTGGACATACCAACAAAGAAATCTCCTAAACGAGCCTGCACACTTGGGTGTAAGTGAAGTTCAGGCTGCTCCATAAGCAAAAGTGTATTGCTTGGAGAAAGCAATCCCATCACTAATACGGGGAGTACCTGGCCTACACCAACTCCCACCTCTGGAAGTGTTCTAGCTTTTTGGCCCTGCTTAATAACTACTTTCCAGGCTACTCCCATTGACCCAGATTCTTCAGTTCTAACTTCCTCTGCTACTCCAAGATGCCGTATCCAACAATCCAATGCATCTTGTAAGGCTCCTTGAGTAAGTTGCTGAGTATATGGATTGTACCATTCTATTGTAGCAAATCGGTTGTAATGATAGGCAACTGCAGCGTATTCACCTTTATCACCAACATCATCCAATTCGCTAGAAAGCGCGAATGTTCGTCGTGTAGTAGATAGATCCGCTCTTATCGGACCTAAGTAGCGAATTTGACTGGAAAAAAAGCGTGTGATTTGCTCATTAGAAGCCTCGATTTCTCCTCGATACCCACTATAACCAAAGAGGATATCGTCTTTTCGAGGTTTTGATACTAAATCACTCGGAAGAAAGTGTGATAAAGGTATTAAAAATTGTTCCGATGGATCTTCACTATGTAAAGTGAATTTGCCAAGATAATTAGGTCTCTCGCTTATATATGGTAAGAGACGAGGATACAATTCAGGAGGAACATCTTCAAGATATCGTTTGAGGTCTTCTTCGAGTATCTTCATTACGACAAGAGTATTTTGCCCGATTGTATCATATGAGTCCGTTCCACTAAACTCAAAATTGAACTCAAGTAAAACCTCATCAACTAGGACCTTTGAAGCCTCAATTGCTGAAAGGCTTACATTGCCATAGTTAGCTCCACTAAACTTAATCAAAACTTTATAGTTTGATGTTCTGTAAAGGTCAATATAATCTTCCCCTATATCCTCACGATCAAAACTAAGCTCAAACTTTAATACCATGTGACGAGAATTAGAAAAATCGCTCAAAATATCTTCAAACGTTCCAAGCTGCACGAGTGGACCATTCGGTAATAGCGCGCGCTCTGGTAACGGGTTGCTCAACGTCTGCGCGATCATCAGAATCGATTGCAACAGGCTGCTCTTGCCCGAACTGTTGCGCCCGGCCAGCACAGTAACTGGAGCCAGTTTCAATTCGCCGGAATTGACGATGGGCTTGAAGTTTTCGATAGACCAGCTTTTGAGCATGTATGAGTCCTTATAGTCGCTTGCGAAGAAGAGGCGTTTCTAATGTGATTGTACCTTACTTTTCATGTGTTGGGAATACTGAATTTTTGAGATACATTCTCATTGCATGATGTTTTGCACAAACGTGGTGATGATCGCCTGCACCTCTTCGAGCCGCCCCTGAAAGAAATGATCCGCGCCCTCTATGGCTACGAGGCTTTTGGGGGCTGGCACCTGCTCGAACCACTTCACGACCAGGTCGTAGGGAGCCAGTTCATCGTTCGTTCCCTGGATAATCAGTTTGGGTTTGTGGCTGTCTTTGAGGTAGTTGCCGTCGAACATGCGAGCCGGAACGCCCAGGCCAATCATGGCCTGTACGCGGTCATCGGAGGCAGCTACACGCAGGCCAACCCACGAGCCAAACGAAAATCCGGCGATAATGACGGGCAGGCCGGGGTAGCGGCGGCTCAAATATTCCAGCGCGTAACGGGTATCGTCCATCTCGCCGCGTCCCTCGTCGTAGGCTCCGGTGCTGTGGCCCACGCCCCGGAAGTTGAAACGCAGCGCGGGCATCCCCAACATCTGCAAGGTTTGCGCCACCTTGAATACCACCTTATTATGCATGGTTCCACCGCCCAGTGGGTGCGGATGACACACCAGCGCGGCGTACTCCGGCTCGACATCCTCTTCTTCCGGCTTGAGAATGCCCTCGAGATAGCCGGTAGGTGTCGGAATGTTAATGTGTAATATTTGACCGATATGGCACCTGCTCTTTCTGCATCACCGCTTATATGTTTGTTACCGTCTCAGATAATGTGTCATATTAGAGTTTTACTGTCAACTTTGAATGTTTCTATCTAACGAGCGTACAAGTTTTTCTGACTTCTCACCGCTTCCGGCAAGAAAACTTGCGCATAGAAAAAATGCGATACGTTGATTGTATATACTTATGCTATGAGCTACGTGTTTAGACTATAGGGAGGGAAAACGTGTCTAATAACCTTGACAATAGGGCCTAAGTTCATGATAATCGATATATTACATCTTTCCTGATTCCCTGTGTCTGGATGGAAGGAATTTTCTATGGAAACCTATGGATCGCATAGCTATCCGGGGCGGCTCTTTGTTGTTGAAGGGGTCGATGGCTCCGGTAAAAGTACGCAAATCGCGCTGTTACGCCAGTGGCTTATCAGCGAAGGGTATACTGTTTTCTTCAGCGAGTGGAACTCGTCTCCCCTGGTCAAGAAGACGACCCGCAAGGGAAAAAAGAAGCAACTGCTCACGCCCACCACGTTTAGTTTGATTCACGCCACCGATTTTGCTGATCGCACCGAGCATGATATTATTGCGCCGCTCAAAGCTGGCGCGATTGTGCTGGCTGATCGCTATATTTATACCGCTTTTGCGCGTGACGTGGCGCGTAGTGTTGATCGCCAGTGGGTGCGCGAATTATATCAGTTTGCCGTCAAACCCACCGTCGCTTTCTATTACCGCGTGCCGCTCGAAGTGTCGCTCAGCCGCATTTTAACGGGCCGCAACGAACTCAAATACTATGAAGCCGGCCTCGATTTAGGTTTGAGCAGCGACCCATATGAAAGCTTCAAGCTTTTCCAGCAGCGCATTGTCGGCGAATACGAAAAGATGATTGACGAGTTCGGGCTGACGGTTATGAACGCGACGCATCCTATTCCAGAGCAGCAACGCCGTATGCGCAAAATTATCCGCCCCTATTTGCATGGTGTGCGCCGTACACGCGGTTCTGCTAAAGAAACCGCGTGGGCAGGGTTGGCTCGTGAGATGCGTCCATCATTGACCGATCTACCCGAAAAAAGCGCCCGTTGACGCTCATGCTAAAGGCGGAAACATGTATGATGTGTTCCGTCAATCAACCTGTTAGAGAGGGAATCTATGACCAGGCTCGCATTTTATGGCATTGACGCTATTCACCTGCAAGAACGCGACGAACTGCTGCCCGGTCGCCTGGTAGTGATTGAAGGTACCGATGGCGTGGGCCGTTCAACACAATTGAACCTGCTGCGCCCCTGGCTGGAGAGCAGTGGTTATGCCGTTATGGATACAGAAATGACCCGCTCCGTGCTGGCAGGCCCAGGTCTCAAACAGGCCAAAGAAGGACACACGCTCGGTCCCATCACCCTGAATCTGTACTACGCTACTGACTTCGTAGACCGTTTTGAAAGCCAGATTTTGCCCGCCCTACGCGCCGGTTTTATCGTCCTCACCGACCGCTACATTTATTCGTTGATAGCGCGCGCCGTCGTGCGTGGCGCGGACCCGCAATGGATTCGCTCGATTTATGGCCTCGCCCTCAAACCGGACGCCGTGTTTTACCTGAAAATCGGTATAGACGATCTGATCCCGCGTGTCTTACAACGCGGCGGTTTCGACTACTGGGAATCGGGTATGGATATGCGTCTGGGCGGCGACCTCTTCGAGAGCTTTGTCAACTACCAGACGCTGCTACTCGAGCAGTTCGAGATGATGACTTCCGAATATGGCTTCCAGGTCATCGATGCCAGTCTGCCCGTCGAGCAGCTTTCCGAACAACTCAAATACCGCATTTTGCCCCTCCTGCCACAGGGATAGAGCTATACATGCAGCGTATCTATCAGCGCCAGGGCGACTAATAAGAAGATGGTCAGGCTGATGGCTGCTATGATTGGATCGAGGAGCGGCGCGCTGAGCAGGCTGCCGCGCAGGCGCAGGCGTTGCAGCAGGGTGGGCAGCGCCAGACCACAAATGGCGGCGATTAACAGGCTGATACCGAGGCCGAGGCCGACGGCGATGCCCAGCAGCCATGAATGGAACAATAACCACGCCAACGCGCCCACGACAATGCTGGAGAGTATCCCGCCAATGGTTCCCAGGCGCAATTCGCGGTAGATGCCGCGCCAGAAATCCGAGCCGTCCGCCGAGCGCAATTGCCATCCTGCCACGCCTAACGCCTGCGTGCCGACGCTGCCGCTTGTGAGCAGCAACATGGGCATCAGGCAGATGAGGCCGTTGAGAGCAACGCCAGAATGCAGACCGGCCATGAAGCCCGATGTCTGGATACGCGGGGCGCTGGCAACGATAGCCGCGCCAAACACGCGATAGAGCAGCAGCGCCAGCCCGAAACCAGCCACGATATTGACACCCAGCCAGCTTACCCGACTGAGCGCAGAGCGCAGCGAGAAATGTTCCTCTTCCTCAAACTCCTCGACGCTGGCTCCAGCTATTTCGGAAAAATCTTCCGCTTGCTCCTCGTGAATTACGTCGATCACGTCATCGACGGTGACAAGACCGACCAGGTGGTCTTGCTCATCGACGACAGGCACACCTAGCAGGTCGTACCTGGCGATCAGCCGCGCCACCTCTTCCTGGTCGGCGTCTGTCTTGACCGAAATCACATCCTCGTCCATGAGTGTTATCAATTGTGTGGTGGGTTCGGCTACCACCAGTTCGCGCAGCGAGACGACGCCCGCCAGCCTCTTTTCATCATCGACGATGTACAGGTAGTAGATCATTTCGAGGTGATCGGAGTTGCGCCGCAGGTAAGCCAGCGCTTCCTCGACGGTCAGGTTCTGGGCCAGCGATAATACCTCGGTGGTCATGATGCCGCCGGCAGTCTCCGCGCTGTAACGCAACAGGTCGCGGATAGGCTGCGCTTCGTTGGCAGGCATAAGGTTTAGCAGGCGTTCGGCCTCTTCTTGAGGGAGGTCCGCCAGGATGTCGGCAGCATCGTCAGGGGCGAGCAGTTCGAGCATATCAGAGGCGCGTTCCGGGTCGAGTTCGCTCAAAATCTCGTACTGGCGCTTTGACTCGACCTCGTTTAAGATGTCAGCAGCCGTTTCGGTATCCATCCGTCCAAGCATCGCGCCCGCCTCTTCAACATCGAGTTGTTCGAGAATATCGGCTATATCAGCCGGGTGCAGGTCGGCCAGTTTGGTATGGCTGACGTTCAGTTGCACCTGTGGCACCATGCCGCCGGTAGTGGTTCCCGCGACTCCGGCCAGAGCGGGCGCGAGGCGGCTTGTGGCTACCTGGACAACCTGGATCGGCTCGATATAATTCCAGGTGATGGTGCGTTCCGCGAGGTGAAAAGGGAAAACCCTGCTTGCCCACTCGATGGGGGTCAGGACGCCCAGGCGGCGCAACAGGCCGCTAAAGCTGATATCCGCGCCGATGAGGCGGGCGGTTCCCTTGATCTGCGCCAGTTTTAAATCGTTGACCTTGACGACGCGAAAGCCCTGCGTATCGACAATCTGCTTGTCCAGCAAATCGCGCCCCAGCAGTAGCTCATCCTGCTCCGGCGTATAGGGAGCGATACGCGCTTGTCCGATGGTCAGGTGAATGCGCTCGGCTTCCAGGTTCTCAACCTGAGACCAGGGAATAACCATATCATTATTGCCAATAGTCAGACTGGACGGCGCGACAATCAGCGCTGTTACCGTCGGAAACGTTTCACGCAACGAGACGGAAACATCTTTTAGCACGCCCAGCCGGTGTCCCTCACTATCAAAAATGCTTTTATGCAAGAGTGCGCTTAAAAAAATCAATGGAATCACCGCCTCTCTTAATCAGAATAGAAAAATCCGCATACATATCCACAGTACTGTGGATATGTGGAAACCCCCTTCATTAATGTAACAAAAGCTACATAGTAAACACGCTACATAGATATGCGTACTGAATTAATCAAGTAACACCTGATAAATCAGCATATGCATTCCATGCAAAATGCGTTTTTATAAACCGGGGTGGACACCACACGTCGTGTCCTGACGCACGGGTATTCTGTGAAGAAAACCCTGTAAGTTAAGCTGGCAGGTGAGAAAATTCTGGCTCGACATCGACTCCATATAAGAGGAATGATGCGGACTCATCGAGGTCGAGCAGGCGGGAAGAGGGTAGAGGCCGGATCACACGAGATCAACCACTTAGATCAATCAAACAATACGGTACCCATTTCCATTGACGACACTCGATGAGGAGAAGAACGATCCCACGAGCAGGCACGCGAAAAACACACGCCTACTATGACTGGGGCCAGCGTCCATGACCCTCACCTCCTTTGCCCGTTCAGTTGCCGCTTTCGCCGCCGGCGACACTCATAGAGAGCATCTACAACCTGGTGCGGCGCGCTAAACCAACTGCGGGTAAAGCAAAAATCTTTTCTGCTTGTAGTATAGCACCTGGGAAGCGCATTGAGCAAATTTGATAGTACCAGGTTGGTTTCTCTAATGCAAGCGGAAAGCCAGGACGCCAATCGTGTAATAGAGAAAAGTTAAAGCATAGATCTGGCAGGCCCACAGGATGATTTTATTTCTCGTGACGCAGCCATAGAAAAGCATGGCAAGCACCAATCCGGTAGAAAGGCGGCCAGCGGAGATCAGTTCCACGTAGGAAAGAGGCGACATGCATGTTACCAGAACGAGGTTAAAGAGCCAGATGAGCCATGCCTCGTTCTTCCAACGATGTCGCAATATCTCTCGTATGATAAGAAACCAGCTCAACAGGGTGGGGATAAGCATGAGGATAATCAGCGAATGAAAACGGTACGTGTCATGCGCAAAGTAGAAGAGACCACCAAACGGGATCAGTTGAAAGGCGGGAGCTGTGGTGACGCCGGTTGCTTTGAATAAGAGCGCGATGATAGCGTACCAGATGATGGTGGGAACAACAGATAGGAGAAAGAGACGCAGCGCCTTTTGCCAGCGACGATAATAGAGATGCCCGATCATGTAGCCCAGGGGAAACAAGAGAGCCGTCTCGCGCGAAAGTACGGCCAGACCCATAGTGATGGCGGCAACGGTGGGACGCTTGCGCAGCATGAGAAATAGTCCCAGGCATACCAGGAAATAGGTTAGCGGTTCAGTCGTATCGAAAATAAAAGAGGAAGCCTGCCCAAAATACAGCCCGAAGGCCAGGCTGAACCAGGGAGACAGGTTGTGTTTAATGAGAAGACGCGCCAGCAGTTCAGTGCCAAGCACAATCGAGGCGAAGTTGACCACCAACAACATATAGGGAATGATGCTTGCCTGACCCAGACTCAAGGCTGCTACCAACATGGGATAGACGATACGTTGGTAGCGATAGGGCGGATGATCGAGAAACTGAGAAGCGTGAAGCGGATCGCGGGCGATCTGGTAATAAAACTGCCCATCATAGCCCGGAGCGGCATTTGGTTCGTGAAGCGCAAATCTCGCGCCAATATGGATGTAATACAGCACTCCATGCCGGTGAATGAGCGCTTCCAGGCCAATAAAAAGTAAATAGAGCAGGGCCACAACCAGGGCTGGCCGCACACGCTGGAAGAGAGAACGCCAGGCCTGCCCCTCGTTATCAGGTAGCGTCACAGTTGCGCTAGTGTTATTCATCGATGTGATAGAAGACCTTTGCGAAGTATTTTCATAATGCGCGAAATAAAATAGGAGCCTTTAACCCCTTTGCGATTATACCGTGTTCTTTCATAATAAACAACCTGCCGGATTGACGGCTCTTTAGCCACGCCAGCGCGCCTCCTGTTAATAGCGCCAGCAGAGGCTCGATAGGAGCGCGAAAACGCGGGCTGCCGTAAAAGACAATGTTAAGCATAAAGGTCAGGGCAATCACGAGATAGACCACCAGCAGTTGTTGTTTCCCGCGTTTCCAGGTGACGAACAATCCCAGAGCAGCCAGCAGGAAGATGGGTATCGACATTATGTATATTAAAACCACCATAATCCAGAACGAGGGCCGGTTCGGGAACTCTTCAAAAGGGAGACCATGTAGATAGATGTATGGCACCCACATGTAGGCCGTGTGCAAACCGAGCAAAGCAGGTACCTCGCTCACATGAGTGCGCAGCCAGGTGAGGGCTGTTGCGGTGTCCGCTTGCTCATCGGCCAGTGTGTAATAGTGGGTATCGGGGTTAGTCGTACCCGGCGGTGGCAACCACATGCCCGCTATCACATTGTCGCCATGCGCAACGCGGTCATTATATGCTCCTACCAGCGTTGTCCCTATGGTTGAGACCTGGAAAATAGAATGGTTCACGCTGTAGTTGCGATAGAGCCAGGGCGCATTCAGTGCCAGCGCTATGACCACGATGACCAGCACACTTCGTATAGCTGCTCGCCAGGGTATAAGTTTTGCGAAAATGACCAGCGCGACCCATATACATAGCAGCCCCACGAGGAGAGAGCCGTTTGGACGTGCCAGCGCCGTTAATCCGAGAAATATGCCACTCAAAACCATCCATCGCCATTGGGGTAGCATCCGGGGCTTTTTTCTCGCTGCCGCATCGTCTGAGAACATGGATTGCTGTAGCCGGTAAAGTGCATAAGTAAAGGCTGTCAGACAAAATGTATATAGCGTTTCGGTGTAGAGCCAGCCATCCCAGATGAAGAGACCGGTATAAAGCGCCGCGATGATGCCGGTGACGAGGCCGATACGTTTGCCAAAAAGGTCACGCGCGAAAAAATAGATAAGCAGGCACGTTCCTGAACCCAGGAAACTACTAAATACGCGCACATAGGCGTTATGCTCTCCAAAGAAAAAGTAAATAGTGGCTATTATAAAGGGCCACAGCGGCGGACGAAAAAGGGTTGGATGGGATGGAGTGTAACAATAGCAGTGCGCGTTAAGAATATTATGCCCCAGAATAGTATAAATGGCCGCATCAAATTTGGGGTAATAGTCAGCAGCAATAGTAACGTTGTAGAGGATACGCACAAGTAAAGCCAGCATGAAAACGCTTATAGCAGGCACATATGGTTTGAGACGCCTCATTGCTGGCCTTTCCGTGCCAGAAAACCACTATCCGGCGAAGCTGGAATAGTCTTGCGCCTGGGAACTCTTGCGGCATTTTTGCGCCGCGCCTGGCGTATCAGGCGAGCCGGAAGGTAGGGTTCCAGGGCGTTGAGGGCATTGAAATAGACCTGTCGCTGCTCCTCGATGATGCCCTGCGCCCCCAGTAGCCACCACTCTTCGGGAGTGAAATATCTGGATACATCGGCCTCCGGGCCACTGCGTCCGAACCACTGGATCAGGTGCAGGTTATCAGATTGGGTAAGCCAGATTGCCAGTTCGAGCAGATCAGGATTTTCCGTCAGCTTCGCCATGCTGTAGACATAGCCCATTAACTGGAAGATATGCTGCTGCGCGTCATTGCCCATAAAGAACTCCATGCCGCCATTGCCAGCCCATGTACTGGGATAAACGGGCAGGGGCAGGTGATGGAGATGCCCTGGCATGCTGTACCGCTCAATCAACGTGGTGGGCGTTTGTGTGGTGATGTTGCGCCGGGCCAGCGCGTCTGGCAATGCTCGCATAAACTCAAATATACCGCTATCCTGGCGATGATGTTCTCCAAAGGTCTCGAAATCCCAGCCCAGGAAGACGAAGTCGCCGCGTGTCTGCGCGATCCAGTCGGCGTAGGTTTCGACGTAGAGCGGGAAGTATGACCAGTTGCGATCTGTGAAGCGATAGCCGACATCGTCGCTCAATTCCAGATGGCGCGCCAACAAGTAGGGTGCGCTCTCGCGTTCGTTGCTGACCAGCAGGCGGCGCGGGGAACGCCTGCCCCCGTTGGCAGGCATAGTACTTTTGATAGTCGGGGGAAATGGTTCCTCGTCGCTGTAGCGATACAAATGCGTGCTTTCGCGCCAATCCATCACCCATGCGCGGCCATCCAGCAACGCGCCGCGAAAACCGGCGGTGTCCAGCGCGTTGTAAAGCAGGGATGACATGCTCATCTCGGTGGTATCGGTAATGGTAGGGCGTTTGCCGAAGATGCGCTCCATTTCGTCCGCCATCCAGCGCATACGCAGGACAAAGGTGGAGATGTCCAGCAGAAATAGGAAGCTATGGTATGGCTCGACGCCGATCAGTTCCACGTTTTCTTCGGCCACCAACTCTCGGAAGAGGTCAAGCAGCGCCGGGTCCCATCGTTCGGCCTGTTGCACAAAGGAGAGCGAGAAGCCAAGCGAGATGCGCATTCCCTGCCGCGCCAATTCCAGAAACATACGCGCAGCAGGATAATAGCAAGTGCGCGCCACCTTATGAAAATAGTACTCGTTCATGCGCTCGTCAAACAGGCAGCGATGAATATCCTCTATAGATGCGCGACGCGGTATGGGCTGCGCCGGAAGCTTCAACCGGCGCGGCTGGTGAACCACCATGTAGATAGCAAGGTCTGCAACCATGTAATGGGTCCTTTATAGGCACACCCGTGCAT
>JBOGTO010000369.1:0-7660 GCA_050695155.1 Ktedonobacteraceae bacterium | reverse complement strand
CGACCGCAAGGGTCGCCTCTACTATGCTCAGGGAACAGATCAAAAGCGTAATATAGTAGAGGCGACCCTTGCGGTCGCCTTGCCCGACCTGACTTGAAAGGAACGCCCGATGCTCAATGACCCTATTTTGCTCGATGACTGGCATGTTGTAGCCTACGCGCCCGACCTGGTAGAGGGCAAGCCAATGGGAGTACGTTTGCTCGATGAGGATTTGGTGCTGTGGCGGGTTGGCGAGCAGATTCACGCCTGGCGTGACCTGTGCCTGCACCGGGGAACACGGCTATCGCTGGGGAAGATAGAGCAGGATTGCCTGGTTTGCCCGTATCACGGCTGGACGTATAACGAAGAGGGGCAGTGTGTGCGTTTTCCCGCGCATCCCAACCAGAAGCCGCCCGCCACAGCGCACACAAAAGTTTACCAGGCAAAGCAAAAGTATGATTGGATATGGGTTACGCTCGGCAACCCCAGCCGCGATGTGCCGGAATTTGCGCAATGGGACGATGCCGCTTTCCACAAAGTCCACTGCGGCCCCTATACCTTCAAGGCCAGCGGGCCGCGCGCCATCGAAAATTTCCTGGATGTTACGCACTTTCCCTTTGTACACAACGGCCTGCTGGGCGATCCCGCCTATCCAGAGGTCAACGATTACCAGGCCGAAATCACGCCGGAGGGCGTTATCGCCAGAGACATCACCGTCTGGCAGCCCGATCCCGACGCAACAGGTCAGGGCGCGTATGTCACCTATACCTATCAAGTGCTGCGCCCGCTCACGGCCTTTTTCATCAAATCATCTGGTGGCCCCAAATTCGCCATGTATTTCACCATCACCCCCGTCTCTGAGCGCGTCTCCATCGCCTGGACCTATGTTGCCAGGGATTATGACGCCGTTCCAGATGAGCAGGTGCGCCAGTTCGAGGACATGATAACCTGGCAAGATGTGCCTATAGTCGAATCCCAGCGCCCCGAAATGCTGCCTTTAGACCTGCAATCTGAATTGCACCTGCGCTCCGACCGCACCGCCATTGCCTACCGCAAATGGTTGCGCGAGTTGGGTCTATCGTTTGGCACGGCTTAAAATTGACTGGAATACCCCGATCATTATTCGCGTATCTTCGTCGCTGAGGTAGCGAGCGAAATGCTCATCTATGCCCTTTGCATACACCGGCCATGCGTTGCGCATGGCCTCTATGCCTTTTTCTGTCAAAACAGCGAACGCGCCGCGCCTGTCGCTTGCCGACCGTTCGCGGTTCAGTAACCCCTCCGCCTCTAAGCGGTCAACCAGGCGCGTCAGCCCGCTGCGGCTCAATACGATGGCACTGGCAAGTTCGTTCATGCGCAAACGCTGGCCGGGCGCGTCATAGAGCGCGAACAGCACGTCATACCAGCTCAACGGCACAACTCCAGCTTCCTGTAATTCGCGTTCGATCTGGTTAATCAGCGCAGCATGGGCAGTAAGAAAGCTTCTCCATGCCACAAGCCGTGATTGTTCAAGCTCTGTTTCCATGCCATCAGTATAGCATAATTTAGTTGCATGAGCAACCATTGACAACGCAACCATTTTATGATACTATTCAGATAGTTGCATATGCAACTATACACATAACAACTAATTGCCAGCAAGAAAGGTGATACTGATATGAAAGTTCCATTATGTCCCGTTAATGAGATTCCCGAAGAAGGCGCGAAGTCCGTTGATTTCTTTGGGCGCTCTGTGCTTGTCTATAAGGTCAATGGCAAGCCGCGCGCCATTGCCAACGTTTGCCTGCATCTCGGCGGTCCGCTCGAGTGCAAAGAAGACAAATTCGTCTGTCCCTGGCACGGTGCCGAATACGCCCGCGTCGATGGCCGCCGCATCGCGGGGCCTGCGCGCCAGGACGCGCGCCTCATGGTTCTACCCACCCGCGTCGAGGACGAAGTATTGAATTATGTTTACGGAGAATGAAACGTGTGGGGACGCGATTATGAATCCTCAAAAATCTATCAAGGATCACCCGTAGGGGCGGGGGTGGCGGATGGGTAGGGAGGGGACGCTTGCGTCGCCCGCCATAGGGATCACATACCCCCGAAACGGGCGTCACTACATTTGGGAAAGCCCCCATCTCCCCATGTTATCGAGTTGGGTGGGGTAACTGGATATGTAGGGATGCCCCTTGCGGGCATCCGGCCCTCCATGTTCTCCCGAATCTGGCTCTCTCCTCGCACGTCCCTACACGCTTTCCGCGCTTGCCTCCGTCCCCAGTTTCGCCAGCCCTCTGGCAATCGTTCCGGCCACGTCGCTTTCGGCTGTTTGCCGCGCGACGCGCAGGGCGTTCTTGATGGCTTTGGCGTTGGAGCGACCGTGTGAGATGATGGCCGAGCCGTTGATGCCCAGCAGTGGCACACCGCCGTATTCGGCGTAGTCGAGCCGCCCGAAGACTCTACGCAAGCCAGGGCGCAATACTGACGCGGCCAGTTTGCTCGGTAAATTGCTGGTCATCTGGGTGCGCAGCATTCCAATTAGCGATTCGGCCAGGCCCTCACTGAGCTTCAGCACTACGTTTCCTACAAAACCATCGCATACCACTACGTCCGCGCCGCCCGCCGGAATATCGCGCCCCTCTACGTTACCGATGAAGTTGATACCGAGCGTTGCGGCGCTGGCTTTCAGCAACTGGTGCGTTTCCTGCACCTGCAAGTTGCCCTTGCCCTCCTCTTCCCCATTGGCGAGCAGGCCGATGCGCGGCGCGCGAATTTTGAAAATATTCTCCATGTAGATGGAACCCATGAGGGCGAACTGCTGTAAATATTCGGGTTTGCAGTCCGTGTTCGCGCCCATATCGATCACCAGGCACACGCCACTTTTCGTCGGCAGCACACCACCCAGCGCGGCGCGTTTGACACCTTTGATGCGTCGCAGCACGATGGTCGCTGCCGCCATCATAGCGCCGCTATTGCCAGCCGAGACCGCGCCCAGTGCCGCGCCGTCGCGCACCTGTTGCAACGCCAGCAGCATGGAAGCATTGCGCTTCTCGCGCGCCGCCGCCGCCGGGTCGTGTTCGTCCATCGCAATCACTTCGCCGGTATGGACGATGGGTAGATCAAGTCCTTGTGTGTCGTGTTTCGCCAGTTCCGCGCGTATAGCGTCCTCGCGTCCCACCAGAATGACACCCATGTCATATTCACGCGCCGCCAGCACCGCGCCCGCCACGATCTCGCCGGGAGCATTATCGCCTCCCATAGCATCGAGCGCCACGCGACCTTTACCACCCGGACGGCCCGCGCTATCGCTCATGCTTTTTTCCCCTCTGGCCCGCCAATAGTGGCCCTCACCAGGTCTAGCAGCTTGTCCAGGTCAAAGGGTTTATACACAATATGCTTCACGCCCGCCTGGCGAAACCATTCTTCCTCATTTTTTGCGTCCAGGAAGGCCGTTACTACGATCACGGGAATCTTATGCTCGCCCATCTCCATCAAACGCAGTTCGTCGCGCCCATCCAGGTATTGCATCATCAAATCGAGCAAGATCAGGTCCGGCTTATGCTCCTGCACCGCGTCAAAGAAACGCAGGCTCTGCGTCATCATAAAGGTCTCGTAGCCTTCGTCGGCCAACGCTTCACGCAACAAATCAGCAATGGTTGGGTCATCGTCCATGACCAGGATTTTTTTCGCCATCTGCGCCCCCTCGTGTAACAATATCGTATCTCAGGCAACGTTCGCGCCCCTTAGCTCTCTCAGGTATCACTATTATAGCATGACACTTTCTAAAATGGACGTTTAGAACGCCCATTTTACGTAAAAATAGGACTTTGTTGTGTGCGCCGGAATGCAAGAACAGTAAACGCTGCCTCCGTTTCGATCTCCTCCATCTTCTGCATAGCCTCGTGTATCTCATCCGTCAGATGCCAGTAATTGGGGGTCATTATCACGACTTGCTCGATTTCTTCCCTGTTCAAACGCATCGCATAAGCAATGTTGTAGGACTTCACAAAATCAAAATGTGCGGCAAATTGCTCTTTGACATGCTGCTGTTTCTGCTCCTCTATGCCTAGCAACCCGAGTGCGGTTCGCAATTGTAAGAGATGTTCAGGGCCGGGAATGACGACGATCAGGATGCCACCCGCGACGGCGACACGCGCAAACTCAGACGGATTGCGCGGAGCGAAGATATTCAAGATGACATGTATTGCATGATCCGCCAGTACCAACCGTTGCTTTATATCGGCAACGACAAAGAGAGATCGCCTGTAATGCTTCGCCGCCATCCTGATGGCCTCTTTCGAGATGTCAATGCCAATGTAGCAGCCATTTTGCGAGGGGGCAAGTGAACTCTGCTGCAAACGGTCCAGATAGTACCCCTCGCCGCAACCAGCGTCAAGAATATATGGAAGCTCAGGCAAATCCGATAGATGAGTATGAACGGATTCATTCACAGCATCAGCTAACGGCGCATAAAATCCGCGTTCAAGAAAGTTCCGCCGCGCCCTCAGCATCTCTTTCGCATCGCCTGTGCGTTTTTGCAGCAGCAGATTGACATAGCCTTCCCGCGCAATATCGAAGCTATGCCCATTGGCACACTTGAGCGCGGCATCAATCTGCCTCAACCCCGTATGGCAAAGGGGGCAGGCGAGTAATGCTATACCTTTTATTACAGACTGCTCCTGGATCATCCTGATATCCTATTTCTCAACGCCTCAGAATTTGCGGTGGCAGAGTCTAATTATAGCATGATGTCCTGATGAAGCAAGGCGATTTACAAGTCGAGGAAAGAGGCAAGGCGACCGCAAGGGTCGCCATGCTTCCCACTCTGTAAATCTTGACACATGTTCTAACCTGTGCTACCATGCTGGCGTTTCGTGTATGGTAAGAGTGGCCGTTAAGGTCGCCCAGGCAAAGGTTGCTCATGATAACTTCTCCATTGTATTGTGATAGCTGTGGCGCGGCCAACCGCGTCAATGCCCTGTATTGCTATGCGTGCGGCCAACCGCTGCAAAAACAGGGCGGGCAGGTCGGCCAGAATACTACTGGGCTGCTCATCTATAATCACCTGCTCAAACAACGCTATCGCATCTTGCAGCAGGTGGGCAAGGGCGGTTTCGGCGCGGTCTATAAAGCGGCGGATATGCAGTTTGGCAACCGGTTGGTAGCTATCAAGGAGATGAGCCAGGCCAGCCTGACTCCGCAAGAAATGGTGCAGGCGACCGATGCCTTCAAGCGCGAGGCTCTGCTGCTTGCCAGCCTGACGCACCCCAATTTGCCGCGCATCTACGAGCAATTCACCGATATAGGGCGTTCGTACCTCGTGATGGACTTCATCGAGGGAGAGACGCTGGAAGATCACCTGGAAAAAATGCCAGGCAACAGGCTGCCCGTCGATAAGACGTTGGAAATCGCTATCCAGCTTTGCGGCGTACTCGAGTACCTGCATATGCGCCAGCCGCCCATCGTCTTCCGCGATCTCAAGCCCGGCAATGTCATGCTGGCCGCCAACGGGCATATATACCTGATCGATTTTGGCATCGCGCGTCTCTTCAAGCCCGGCCAAACCAAAGATACCGCCGCGCTCGGCTCTACCGGCTATGCCGCGCCCGAACAGTATGGCAAGGCGCAAAGCACGCCGCGTGTCGATATTTACGCGCTGGGTGCCACGCTGCACCAGCTTTTGTCGGGCCACGATCCCTCCGAAACGCCCTTTCAGTTCGCGCCACTGCAATTGAGTGGTTTGCCTTTCCTGCCCCACTTGCAACAACTGGTGACGCAAATGCTCGCTATGGATGCCGACAAACGCCCGGCCAGCATTGCCATCATTCGCCAGGAATTGCAGGCCATGTCAACGCAAATTTTGATTGGCAAAACGAACCCGTTGCCTGTTGGTCTCCCGCAGGGATACCAGCCACCAGCATCACTGCCTCCTACCCCTACCGTTCAGCGCAAAGCTGCCGGAGCCAGTTTCAGCGCGTCCGCGCCTGCTCCCAGCAATATGCGCTTCGCCTGTAACGGGCATAGCAGTCGTATCACGGCGGTTGCCTGGTCGCCCGCTGGAACGCATATCGCCTCGTCCAGCTATGACAAAAGCGTGCGTATCTGGAACACAACGCATGGCTTTAGCGAGATTAACTATCGTAGCCACTGGGATCGCGTGCAGGCGGTCGCCTGGTCGCCAGACGGCAAGCGTATCGCCTCGACAGGCAATGATAGAACGGTGCAGATATGGGATGCGGCTACCGGCAGCCCAAATTTCACCTATCGCGGCCATACCTTGCCCGTTATGACCCTGGCATGGTCGCCCGATGGCACACGCATAGCATCCGGCGGCGATGACAAAACCGTGCAGGTCTGGGACGTAAATAGCGGAACGCTTCTCTATACGCATCGCGGCCATTCCGGCAGAGTGCAGACGCTGGTATGGTCGCCCGATGGCAGGCACATCGCATCCGGCGGCGATGATAAAACCGTGCAGGTATGGATGCCTGTCAAAACCAAAAGCACCTTCTTTAGCAAGTTCCTTCTCACGCATAGCGAGTCAACCTATCACGGCCATACAGCGAAGATTTACGCGGTGGCCTGGTCTCCCAACGGGCAGCGACTCGCCTCTGTCAGCGCCGATAAAACCTTACAGGTCTGGGATGCCGCGTCGAGCAAAAAATTCTTCATTTACCGCAACAATGGCGCTAGTTTTAACACTATCGCCTGGTCTCCCGATAGTCGTTACATCGCCGCTGGAGGCAACGACAAAATGGCGCACATCTGGGACGGTGTGACGCGCCAGGGCGTCTACACCTATCACGGGCATACCGGCTACATCACCTCTATCGCGTGGTCGCCCGGTGGCAAGTTGCTGGCGTCGGCCAGCGTTGATCGCAGCATACAGGTATGGGAGAGACGCTAAATCACAAACGACATCAAATCGCGCCCCACCAGTATCGTCCCTGTATATCCCCAGTCCGTTGCCCATGCTTGCAGGCGCTGCGCGTCAAGTTCGCGGTACAGGTGCGAACATACGATCACTTTTGCCTGTGACTTTGCGGCCAGCAGCACAATCTGCTCATCTTCAGGATGTCCCGCATCGATAATGGCAAAGTCAACTTCGCTGAGAAAGGCGATTTCCTGCGCGTGAAAATGCGAATCACCCGTGATGGCGTAGCGTTTGCCGCGCCACATAAAACGTAGCCCGTGATTACCCGCCGGTGGCAAACTGATGAACTCAAATTGCCGCGTTCCTATCTCAAAATGCTCTTCCGTGATCTCATGCACGCGCACCGCATACGATGGTTGCGTGAAGCTAGACGCCTTGAAGAGGTCCATTAATCCATCGATGAGCTGCTGAACGCCGCGCGGTCCATAAATATGCAGATCGCTCGAACGCGCATCGCGGCGCGACCACGCCCCGGCCTGCAACAAAGGGATGAGATCAGAAACATGGTCGGGATGAAAATGTGACAGGACAATGTGATCAAGCTTATCATGCGAAATGCCAGCTTCGAGCAGGCGTTGCGCGACTCCATGCCCGCAATCAAAAAGCACGAGCAAGCCATCCAGTTCTAACAGGACGCTCGATGCGCGCCTCTCATGCTCAATCTGGCATGTCCCTGTGCCGAGTAAGGTGATACTGCTCATATGTGATTTTCCTTTTTGAGATATGTTACCAGCTCTCCATTCCGTAGGGGCGGGGGTTGGGCCGGGC
>JBOGTO010000368.1:0-2622 GCA_050695155.1 Ktedonobacteraceae bacterium | reverse complement strand
TAGTAATGCAGCATCGGATAGACATTGGCGTTCTCATCGCCAACTAGCCAGTGAAGGATATCGCTCGCTTCCTCGTACAAGCCACAATGGGAATAGTCGGTTGCCAGGGCAATGTAGTTATGCGCGTCGTCTCTCATCAAGCGGAGCAATTCGCTGCGTACCGTCGCGGCCTGTTCCTCTTTTCCCCCGGACAGGTGTAGCAAATATTGCTCATTGTAGGCGGCGAAATCGGCAATATCGAGGCGGGCTGTTTCCCCGGCAACATGCATGGCCTCCTCCACATGCCCCAGTTTGCGCAACAGCGCCGCTTTCAGATTCCGCGCTTTGTAATTCCGTGCGTTGCGTGTGAGCGATTTCTCAACCAGTTCCAATGCCTCCGTATACGCCTTCTTTTCACAGGCGATCTGCGCGAGAGCAAAATAGCCGCCGTCCTGCCATACTGCTGACCAGATCGCCTTGTAAAAGGCGGAGCAAGCCTCGTCGAGACGCCCCTGAAATTTCAACGAAACTCCAAGCTGGTAATAGGCTTCACTGTCATAAGGGTTAGCATTATGTCGCGTCGCGGTTGCGATAGCTGTATGGAAGTGCGCCTCACTCTCGCGGAACAACCCTCTACGTAATAGGAGTGTTCCATAAGCGACGTTGATGCGTATATCGTGTGGGTCGCGTTTCAGCCCCTCAAGGTAGTAAAGCTCTGGCTCGAATGTCGCATGGCGGTACTGTTCCAGGTGCAATCCGGCCAGGTAAAGCGCCTCATTGTTGCTCATATCCTCAGGCGTGGGCAGTGGCTGCGCCGCCTCCGGCATCTTCACAATGCGCGGCTGTTCAGGCCGGTACTCGACCAGCGTATTGCCATCAACATCTTTCACACTGACAAGCAAATCATGAGCCTGCTCTCCGGCATCCAGAGGCACAACTTTCGCAAAAGTTTGCACAGGTGAAATCGTGACGCTTTCGTTAATATAGGCTTCACGCTTCCCTTGCAGTTGGATTACAGCGTTGTCAAAAATGCTCGTCGCATAGACCTGCACGCTCGCTGTACGCTTCTCAGCGTCAACCTCCAGGTTGACGGCGGCATCGATTGAGGCGTTCTTTACAACCCCTATGTTTTTATAGGGCATGAAATATTGCTTGAAGGATTTCTCTTCATACGGCTGTAGCCAGGAAAAATCCGGCTGGTTATCAGTGTATACTCCCGTCATGATCTCAATATATGACCCATCCTCATCGGTCAAATTGCGCTCCCATGCCCTGCCAAAATCGCTACAACCCCATGTCCACTGTTTTTTCCCCGGCGCTACATGGTGATTGGCAACATGCAACATACCCGCCTGCACAGCATGGTCATAACCACCGATAAAGTCGTAATTCGAGTGATAGGCCATGTATGAGGTCGGCACCGGAATGTTTTTATAGCGCGAAATGTCTACCCCGGCGGAATAATCCGTTTTATAATAGGTTCCTGTGGCTATAGGAAAACGGGAAACATCACGCCTGCCATGATCGAAGACGGCGTGGACATCGGGCGGAAAGACCGATTGCGTCGCGTCTCCAGCGAAGACCGCCGGATTTGCCCACCATAGAAACGTCTGCGGCTCCGGTGTGCGGTTATACAATTGTACCTGGATTTCCAGGTAGGCTTTCCCCTCATAAAGCGTGAAGCCTGCCGTCATTTTCGTTCCATACATGCGGTCGATTTCGCTGACCCACACCGTTTTGCTGCCATCGGCGTTATGTCGGATGGCGTACTCAACCGGCCCGAATGTATTGGGGCGATGATGCTGCGGCCAGTTGAACTCGATCCCGCCAGAAATCCAGGGACCGGCCAGCCCGACCAGCGCAGGCTTGATTACACGATTGTAGTAGATGAAATCGTAGCCATTGGTCTTATCGAGCGCGCGATAGACGCGCCCACCAATCTCCGGCATAATCGCCACATGCAGGTATTCATTCTCAAGAAAAACAAGGCGATACGCTTGTGGTCTCTTCTCATCCAGGATTTTGTCTATCACCGGATACGGATACACTTTGCCTGAACTGCCTTGATAGACACGCTTTTCCAAAAACATCGGATTTTTGTCTGGCTCGCCAACGCCGTATGTCGGGATAACAACTTCTTCCTCCCATACACGAACTTGAGATTCCGTCATGTATACACCTCCTGTTAGCTTACCCACGCGCTCTCAGGCCCGCCTGCTGCTCTACAAACATCGAAGCTTGCTTGCAATCCGGTACGCGCCGGGTATTGTTCGTTCACCGCCTGGCGCAAGGCTTCGAGCGCATCGTTGCGCACGAGATTGATGGTGCAGCCACCAAAGCCGCCGCCCATCATACGCGCCCCCAGCACACCTGGAACCTGCCGCGCGATCTCGACCAGCGTATCCAACTCAGGGCAACTGACTTCGTATTCGTCGCGCAGGCCAGCGTGCGACAGCCAGAGCAATGGCCCAACCTGCTCGATCTCCCCCTTTTCGAGCAATGCAACCGTTTCCATTACGCGCGCATCTTCGGCAATTACGTAACCAGCGCGCCTGCGCAGGATAGCGGGCAGTTCTGCGCCATAACGCGCAAATTGCTCCTGCGTAATGTCTCTCAAAGCGCGTATAGCGCTGGCTGATGCAT
>JBOGTO010000367.1:0-11956 GCA_050695155.1 Ktedonobacteraceae bacterium | reverse complement strand
TCTGGCACTTGTATACAAGTGCCAGATTTTTGTTCTCTCATCCATTATCCTTTATTGGAGCGTAGTTTGTATACTTTGATGGCGACTTGCAGCGTAAGCCAGTTGCTGCGCTCCTGGAGATCAATTTCGCAGAGCGACTGTAGCCGTTCGAGGCGTTGGATGAGCGTATTGCGATGCACGAAGAGACGATTTGAGGTTTTGGTGAGGTTGCCCGCGCATTCCAGGTACGTCTCCAATGTGTCGAGCAGATCCGTGCCTTTGCGCCGATCATAGGTGGCGATGTGCGCTACCTGGTCCTGGTACATGTCGCGCAGGTCGTCCATGCGCGCGATTTTATACAGGTAGCGATAGACGCCCAGGTCGTTGAAGTGCGTCACACCACCATCAGTATTAAGGTTCTGACCCATTTGAAGCGCCTCGGTTGCTTCGGCAAACCCGCGCCGGTAGTCGCTAATCTGCTGGCACTGGTTCCCCACGCCGATAGACATACGCACGCCATGCTCAGTTCGCATCTGCCGCGTCAGGTCGCGCAGCGACGTTTTCAAGCGCGAGCCTGTCGGGTCTTTGCTCAAGCAGATGATGCAGGTCAACACGTTCTCGCGTTCATAAAGCACCGAGCCTGGGTAGCTGTCCTGAATGCGCCGTCGCACCTGTCCTGTAATACGTTTATGCAGCGCGAGGCGATCTTCCTCCGTCTGGGGCGATGACGTATCGACCTGCACCCTGGCGGCAGACCCTGATGGACGCTCTTTTTCTTCGCTGTTCTCCTTATCCATATGCATAATTTCAATCATGGCGATAGTATGCACCCTGCTGAGATCGCAGCCGATGAAGTTCGCTCGTTGGCGCAGCGTATCTTCGGAGTCATAGGTGCCGTACATCAAGTCATCGAAGAAGCCTTTGACCAGGTTTTTCTGCGCCAGCATGTCTACCAGGTGGCTGTTCTTGATCGCCATAGCGATCTGGTTGGCAATCGTGCCTAGCAGCGTCGAATCTTCGCTCGTGTAGCGGCGCGAACGGGCGGAATAGAGATTCAATATACCCAGATTTTCTGTCCCGGCCACCAGTGGTACCGAAAGCAGCGTTTTGTGCTGCGTGTCCTTCAACGGATTCAAGCGTTCAAGCGTGTTGGCGCTGATTTCGGGGGGCTGGTCGCGCCCATTGCTATCGCGCAACTTCTCCCAGGTGGTGCGGTCGATATCAACCGATTGGAAATTGAGCGCGCGTTCGTTCAAGGCGGGCGCGGAGGCGCGGACCGTCAATCGCCCGCGCGATTGGTCCATTAACAGGATAACGCATTGATCGGCTTCCATGATCTGGACAGTAAGCGTTGCCAGCGAGCGCAGCATTTCGTCAAGATACAGGCCAGAGCTAATCGTCTGGCTCAACACGGAAAGCGTGGTTAAGATGTTCAATTTCCTCTGTGTATTTTCATAAAGCTGGGCATTTTCGATGGCTCCCGCCACGAGCGCCGCCGTTTTGCTCACAAAGTTCTGATCATAATCGGTAAATTCGTGAGGCGCGACCGTGTGCAGGGTTATCACGCCGATCAGGTGACGATCTTTGGCAATAATAGGAATGGTCATGACCGACTGGAACTTATCATCTTCCAGTTCGGGATAATAGCGGAAGCGCGGGTCGTTCATGGCGTTATCTTTCAGAAAGACTGGTTGTAACGTCATGGCGACCCATCCGTTAATGCCCTCTCCCAGAGCCAGTTCGATTTGCCCCACCAGGCGCTGGTACTGTTGGCTGGTGCTGGCGAGTACCAGGCGTTCTCGCTCTTTCTCGTACAGGTAGATGAAGGCTGCATGGCAGGAGATGGCGCGCACAATCGTATCGACCAGGTGGCGCAGCACCTCGTCAACTTTAAGGGTCGAGCCAACCGTGGAAATAAGCTCGTTCAGAAAGATATTTTCCCTTGTGCGTGCCTCCAGCGTCTCTTCTAATGCGGCGGTACGCGCAAGCAGTTCATCATGACTTTGAACCGTCGTTGAGTCGGATGAACTCGATTGATGCTCTCTCTTTTCGGTGGACGTGCTTCGATTGGATGACATGCCTACCTCCTGCTTTACCACGAATCGCCGCATGGCTTGCTACTGACGAAGATTAAAATAGCACAATGTACGACATTGTATGGATAGTTTGTATATGGTAACAATTGTACATACTTTTGGGTGTTACGTCTAGGGGTTCTGGCTCATAATTACTAATTGCCAGCGATTCTCAAAAAGAAAATGCGAAATTTTCTCAAATGCGTATCAAGAATGGGTAAATTCGCGTTAAATGGGGGGAGTTACTCACGAATCACTGGCGCATGAGTTGTTAGATGGCAGTATGTATGGTTTTAACATACAAGAGCGGTCGCCGGTTGTCGCCCTGAGCGAAGCGAAGGATGACATAAGCGGTTTTGGTCGGTAAAAAATTCATTAGGGAACGCCGCAAGGAGGGTTGACCAGGATCAGCGAGCCGCGCTAATCCTGGTCAACCTGGACAATTAGCGACCAGTTTGAGCCAGTTCAAAACCGCGTAATAGTAGGTAGGCGAGACCGGCGAAGATGAGGCCGAGTTCGAAGCCGATATCCATACCGAATTGACCACCCAGGGCATGGGCGATGGGACCGACGTAGTAAACCTGCGCCGCGCCAAGCAATATTCCTCCGAATCCGAGCAGGGTGGAGATAATAGCAGCCCAGCCAACGGGCAGCTTGCTGCGGGTATTCCAGTCTTCGATATTATAGCGACCATGCCTGAAAACGAAGTGTTCCAGGATCAGGATGATAGACCAGGGACCTAACCAGTAGGCGATAAGCAGCAAGAAATTGGAGAGCGTCTGGTTAAAGTTGGTAGCCGCTGCTTCCGCGATAAGCACGTAGATTACCGACGCGATGAGCGCCCATACCGCGCGGTTGATGCGCTGGAAAGGTCTGCCCAGCACCTGCATGGAGAGTCCGAGGCTATAGTCGTTCGGAATATTGTTGGCGACAATACTCAGGGCCAGTAATACCAGCAGGAAGGTTCCAAAGCTCCCCAGTGGTTTGGCAGCCGCCGTCAGGAGATCGCCAACGCCTAACCCTCCTGTGAAGGCCGTAGTCAATGCCATACCCAGTATTTCCAGGGTAATACAGGGTATGGCAACCCCCATAAAGGTCAGCCAGAAAATGCGCCTGGCGGGAATTACTTCAGGTTGATTGACGTTATAATCCGATGCATAGGAACTCCAGCCGGTAGCGAAGCCATAGACAGCGCCACCAAATGAGATAAAGGAGGCTATCTCTGCAACAGTTAATGGAGGCGTAGGGATGATAGACATTTTTGGACCTGAGACAAGCAACAGGAGAAAGAAAATGATCGCCATCGGTATCCAGGCATAGCGTTCGTAGCGATGAATATATTTGTATCCATAGATACTGACGAGCGTCGTCAATAGGGTAATCACGAGAATGCCCACCTGCTGGGGTACCGCTCCTCTACTCAGTGCGGCTACCAATTGACCGCCCACAATCACATTCACCGTAGACCAACCGAGACAGGCCGCCACGTTGAAGATCGCCATGATGGAGCCGCCGACCCAGCCAAAGGAGAAGCGTGAAACGGTCATCATGCGCAGGCCGAGTTTAGGCCCCAGTGTTGAGAGGAAAGCCACCGGCAGTATGCCAAGCACATTAAAGATAAGGATGGCACCGACACTATCCCAGAATCCAAGCGCGAATACGCTCGTTGACAATGCTCCCAGCGCGACAGTAGTGATCACCATATTGGCGGAGAGCCATATCGTACAATTATCGGAGATGCGAATGTGCAGGCGCATTTTGGGTGGGACTCGTTCTATACCGCGCGCCTCGATGCCTCTATCGAGTTCTGGCATGACCGGAATATCAGTTACCATTTTCTACCCCTTCCAGAGCAATAAAACTCAAAATAACACACCCTGTGGAGCAGGAAGCTTACAGAACGGCTAAATTTCGCCCTGAGTATACTCTCTTTTTCAGAAGAAGGTACGTCCTCTGGTACCTTCTTCCTATTTTGTAACCTCGTGTACGTTATTCTCGAATTTATATTATTCGGTACAATTTTCCTATTGCTCTTGCATACTTATGTCATTACGAGTATTCTTTACTTGAACTTCCCGTAGGCTAACATCGATAAATCTAAAGCCAGATAATATTCGTTGATTGGTATCTGGTATGTTTGTTTACTTTTAGAGCCAGAGAGTTAATTGCCAGGAAGATTATGAGGGCGAATGGGATGGGAGATGATACGTTTTCTCCACAGAACATGAGGGGATATAGGCTGACCGTTTTTACGCAACTGCGGCACGCAATAGAGGCGATGCATCATCCTGAAGAGATGTTTCAATGGCTGACCTCCATGATTATGCAGCGTTTCGACGTGCCGATTGTGCAGTTGTGGACATGCGAAAATGGCCCGCTAGAGCAGCCTTCCGCCCAATTATGGGCGATGGCTTCTCAGAATCCCTCTCAACCGCTCTATGTGATGAGTGAGAAGGTAGCTTCTACAGTCGAACGCATGGCGAAAGGACAACGAAGCTCCTCTCCCTTACCGGTAGAGCGGATATTCCCTGCCTACCTGGCCTCGCTCTTGAAACGCTACGGGCTGGGGTTTTGCGGCTATTGTTTGATCAGCAAAAATGTAGACTTTGCTCCAGAAGCGTATGCGCACGCAAGAACACCGGCGGGCTTTACGTTCGTCATACTCTTATTACTACAGCAGTTCCCACAGCAGGACCTCGTTTCAGCGATCACTATTATCCTGGAACAGGCTTTAGCCATTGCTGAAAATCGCCATATCCTGTTGCCAGTGACGGGTGGTTCTGGACAAATAACAGCGCCTCAAGAGGCGCTGTCACAAGAAACGCCGCCAGCGCTCCCCGGCCTCATTATCAGGCAGAAGCAGAACGCGGGCCTGATGTTATCGAGCAATCCGTTTGCCAGTTCTATCACCATCACCGATAAACAGGCTCTCCAGTTTTATGAGGCCATAGATGGTCGTAGATCTGTGGTCGAGTTGTGCAATGCCACTGGTATGACTCTGAAAGAGGCGCAAATGGCCTTGCAGACGTTATTGAGTTTGCAATGTATAGAGATATACACGCCGGAAGGTTGGCCTGTGGATACGGCGCTTTTGTTCAAGAATCGTTAAGTCGCTCCTGATACAGGGGAGTTAGTAAGGAGAAATCGTCTTTATGAATACCAGGCTTATTCCTAATCTGCTCGATGTGTCGCTGTGTCTGGTTGCCCTTTTCATCGCCGTGCGCTCGTTCGATATTTATTCGCGCTTCCGCCAATATCGTCTTTTCATTCTGGGATTGTCGATGGTATTGCTTTCCCTCTCTGCCGCCGCCGATTTCACTTCGAGCTATATCAGTGTCGTTGCTCTGCATACGGATTGGTTTTTGTACATAGGTCAATCGGTAGGCTTTTTGTTTATCTTGCTCAGCCTGGTACAGAGTTCCGATAAATATCTGCGCAGCCTGATGAATGTAAATATCCTGGTGTTCATCCTGCTACTGATTCTTCTGTTTTTATCGGCTGCTCTGCCAGAAATGGCTAACTCGACACGAACCCTGTTTGGCTTTGCGCGGTTGCTTATCTGCATGTTCATTCTATGCGCCTATTTCTCCGCGTATATGAACAAGCCCGTGCGCTTTAGTCTCTTGATGAGCGCCTCCTTTTTCTTTTTTACGATTGACTATTTGATAACGCTGGAACAGTACGTAGTTCCCAGTTTGAGTCAATATCTTTTTCGCGCTCCGGCAGATATAATCGGCGTAATCGGCCTTGTTATGCTCGTTTCCGCGGTCTCAATCGAGTAAACGTCAACTATTCCCTTCCAGGCATATCGTATGGTATACTTGTCGTAAGCGTGGAAACCCTCAGAAAACCTGGCATCTCCATGAGATGAGGTTGACCAGCAGGTAACTCCAGCTGCCCTTTTTATATCGTGCAATTGTTTTTTCTCTCCAGGAGGACAACACATGGCTACTGCTGACACTATTGCCGTTCCAGAAGAAAGTGGCTTAGAAATACACGGTATCGAACGTGTTTCTCCCACAACTCGCACTCATGTCCGTATTTTCGACAACTTCACCATGTGGCTTGGAGCCAATCTGGTGATCTCAACAATTGCGTTGGGGACACTAGCCAATTTTGCCTTTGGCCTGGGCTTTTGGGACAGTGTGGCATCGATTATTGTTTTTAACGCTCTGGGTGTACTTCCCGTAGCATTCTTCTCAACACTTGGTCCAAAGCTGGGGTTGCGCCAGATGACTATCACGCGCTTCTCTTTCGGCTGGGTTGGCGGCATCATTATGGCTTTCTTCAACGTCGCCGCTTGTATCGCGTGGTCTGCTGTAAACGTCATCGTCGGCAGCCAGCTGGTGGTCTCGCTGAGTAACGGCGCAATTCCGCTGTGGGTAGGTGTAATAGTGATTGCCGCCCTTACGACTGTGGTGAGTATCTATGGCTATCGCTACGTGCATCGCTATGAGCGCTGGGCCTGGATACCTATGGCGATTATGTTCCTGATTATGTTCATCGTTGGCGCGCCGCATTTCTCTATTACAGCGACGCCCGCGTTCGGCCTGGCCGAGGTTGCCGGGTTCATCACCTTCGGCGGCGCGGTCTACGGTTTCGCAACCGGGTGGAGTTCCTATGCTGCCGACTACAATGTCAACCAGCCCGAAAATACACGACCCAGTCGCGTGTTCTGGCTAACGTTCCTGGGCGTCTTCATCCCCTGTGTCCTGCTGGAAACCCTGGGAATGGCCTTCACGTCGGGCATTGCCAATGTGGCAGCCTGGAAAGCTGGCTTTGGTACTACTGGCGATGTTGGCGGTCTGCTTTCCGCGGTCGTCAGCCCGCTCGGCGGCTTTGGGAAGTTTCTACTCGTGTTGCTGGCGCTCAGCATCATTGCCAACAACATTCCCAACGACTATAGCCTCGGCCTCTCCGTACAGGTGTTTGGCAAAGCATTTCAGAAGGTCAAGCGCTATGTCTGGACACTGATCGGCGCTGTGATTTACATTATCATCGCCATCATCGGCTCGCAGAATTTTGCCGCTACGTTGCAAAGCTTCCTGCTCGACGTGGCCTACTGGCTTGGCGGCTATGGCATCATTCTCGTTCTCGAACACTTTGTGTTCAGGCGAGGCCGGTATAACGTCGATGACTGGAACACTCCGAGCAAGCTCCCATTAGGATGGGCTGCGATTGTAGCTATCATTGCAGGTCTGGTCGGCGGTTTGCTTGGCGCTGATCAACTCAACTTCCAGGGTTTTATTACCCGGTTCATCAATCAGCCCAATGGTATAGACTTAGGCTTCGAGTTCTCAGTCGTCCTGGCCGGTGTTGTCTACCTGATCCTGCGTAACATCGAAATTCGGAGCGCGCGGGGTAGGATCGGGTTAGGTGAAGAGGTGGGAGCTGGCGGCGAATAAGCACGTTTTACTGGTGACTCCAAAGGCAGGCGGTGCATCACCGCCTGCCTGCTATTTTCAAGCAGGTCTGTCCAACGCTATTTTTACAGAGGGGAATTGTTATGTCGTATGATCTCATAGTTCGCCATGCCCGGCTTCATCGCCATGAAGGTCTTGTTGATATTGCTATCAAAGATGGGCAGTTCGCGCGTATCGCCAGCGATATTGCTGATAGCGCGACGCGCGAGATTGACGCGGCGGGTCGGCTTGTTTCGCCGCCTTTCATCGACGCGCATGTGCATCTTGATGCTGTGCTGACGGTAGGGCAGCCGCGCTACAATTCCAGCGGCACGCTGCTCGAAGGCATCCAGATTTGGAGCGAGCGCAAACCATCGTTGACACGCGAAGACGTGAAACGGCGCGTGCTGGAAGAGGTGCGCTGGGAAGTGGCGCAAGGCACATTGCATATTCGCAGCCATGTCGATGTGTGCGACCCCGAATTGACCGCTCTGCGCGCTCTGCTGGAGGTGCGCGAAGAGGTGCGCGACATCTGCGATCTGCAACTGGTAGCTTTCCCGCAGGACGGCATCATGTCCTTCCCCAACGGACGCGAGTTGATGCGCAAGGCTATGGAACTGGGCTGCGATATCGTGGGTGGCATCCCGCATTATGAGTGGACGCGCGATATGGGCGTTGAAGATGTGCATTACGTTTTTGACCTGGCGAAAGAGTTCAACCGTGACATCGACTGCCATGTTGACGAAACCGACGATCCGCATTCACGCTTCACCGAGGTGATGGCGGCGGACAGCATTTCGCAGGGATGGCATGGGCGCGTCACGGCCAGCCACTGCACGGCTATGCATTCCTATGATAACGCCTATGCATTCAAACTGATACGTCTGCTGGCGCGCGCCAGAATGCATGTCATCGCTAACCCCTTTGATAATGTCGTCTTGCAGGGTCGCTTTGATACCTATCCTAAGCGGCGCGGTATCACCCGCGTCAAAGAACTGCTGGCGGCCGGAGTGAATGTCGCGCTTGGGCATGACTCTATTATGGACCCCTGGTTCCCGCTGGGCCGGGGTGATATGCTGGCGGCTGCGCAGCTGGCCCTCTTCCTCTGTCATATGAGCGGCTACGAAGAGATCAACGATGTGCTGGACCTGATTACCAGCAACGCCGCTAAAACGTTGCGCATCGAAGATCGCTACGGCATCGAAGAGGGCAAACCCGCGAATTTTCTGGTGCTGGATGCCTCCACCGCTTTTGAAGCCTTGCGCCTGCTTCCCGCGCGTTTGCACGTCTTTAAGCAGGGGCGTGAAGTCGCCTCGACAATGCCTGCGCGAAGTAATGTCAGGCGACAGGGAGACGACGAAGGCAAGGAAGTTACTTACCGTATAGAGTAAGCATTGCGCTATTGGATTACATTGACGGCGCGAGCAGCCAGGAAGACAATAATCGCCAGCGATAAAACGGCCTGAATCATCATGAGTACCTTCGCCTTCTTCGTCAATGGCTGAGTATCAGCCGGGCTGAGGGCCGTTGCGCTGGTGAATGCCAGGAATATGTAGTCAATAAAGTGAGGCATCCAGTTACTATTAGCTCCGGGCGCGTATTGGGGGAAGAGAAAGTCTGTCGCTTGAGGTCCTGCCAGGTGCCGTTTTAATGGGCCACCGCCGTCGATTTCAAAATACCACAGGGCGAAAACCAGAATGTTGAATGCCCAGAGTATAGCTGCTGATCGCAGCAGGAAATTGCCATTTTCGCCATGCAGGTTGTAGACCAGCAAGGCTATTCCTATAGCCAGAGCAAGCGTGATAATGCCGAGCAAGACGAGCGCTGTAGTGCGTATGAACCCGTGTGGCAGTTTACGCTCTGTGGTTAAAGATACTAAAATTGGCAATGATAGAGCAACTTCGATTACCAGCAACAACCAGCTTGGGCCAATAATCAGTTTATCCGGTAGAAACAGGTAGAGTAACCCCGCTACCAGCACGCCGCAAAGGGCTGCCAGGCGAGACAGCAGGTGCGCTCGTAGATGATTTTTGCGTGTTGTTTGTGTTGAAACAGTGGCAGCGCCGGGTTGAGTTGTTTCATTGACCTCATGCATATGTCTCTCCTCAATGATCTTTATATATTATAGTACACTGCTTAGTTGATGTTCATCCACAAAACGCGAACATGACAATTTCTTCATAACGGCATCCTATACTGTGCAAATTGGGCGGTTTTCTGCTATAGTGAGTAGCGGTGGTTTACACGGGTGAGTTTTAATGTGGGGGTATTTTGTGATGATGGAAGTGAAACAATGTGTTACATGTTTGGATGCAACGGAAACGCTGGCCGCGCTCCTCGATGAATTGAGCGCGATTACCGATTATCGCACGCTGCGTGATAGTCTGCCGCGCCGCCTGGCGCGTTTGCTTTGCTGCCGCTGTGTCTTGCTCTACCAGCGCAGCGGCGAAACGCTTCAATTTGCTGCCGGTTCCTTTGATGATAGTCCTGGCTGGTCTCCCGCGCTGCTGGCCGTTGCGCATATCAATCCCATTCAGTTGGATAGCGATATGTTGGAGGCTCAGGCATGGCGGGCGCGCCGCGCTGTGACCGCGCCAACTGGACATGCCCGCTCTCATTATATCGCCGTTCCTTTGCTCTATCGACAACGCGCCATAGGCGTACTTGTGGCAATCCGCGAGGGTCATCTGCCCGAAACGCAGCCTCTTATACCGAGCATGAATGCGTCGCAACACCAACAAATCTTGCCCAAAAGCTGGTCGAGCGATGAAATGCAGGTTGTCGAGGTGATCGCTGGCGTTGTGGCTATGCAGCTTGAGAATACGCGCCTGCTTGAGCGTGATCGGGATCGTATTCACGAGCTTTCGCTGCTCAATAGCATCAGCAGGCAATTCAATTCTTCTCTGTACGAATATGAACGGGTGCGCGGCATCATTGCGCAGCGCACAAAGGAAATTTCTGTTGCGGATAGGTGTGAGTGTGTGCTGGTAGCTTCTCAGCCCGATACGGTGGCATGGCTACCGCCAGATTGTCAGGCTATGCTCGCACAGTATTTTAGCGATACATGTGAAGCAAACTCGGAACCGCTCGTGCTGGAACGAACGGGAAATGATCGTTCTAGCGAGTATTTCAAGTATCTTTCTCCAACCATCAAAACCTTCTTTGCTATTCCTCTATGGCGCAGCCGAAAAGGAGAACAGGCAACGCAACTCAGTGCGCTGACTTATGAAGGTAACGATTATGGCATAGAGCAGGGATTACACCATCTTAGAAGTAAACCAACCTTATCAGGAGTAATCGTTGGAGCCTATCACCATCCCTGGAAATTGCGCCGCGAGGAAGTCGAGATGCTCTCGATGCTGGCAAACCAGGCCAGCGCGGTACTTGAAAACATCGCACTGGTAGCGGATGTGGTGGAGGCGCGTAATCAGGCGCGTCAATTGCTGCGCCAGGTGCTGGACGACCAGCGTTTCAAAGAGTTCATCCTGGAGAGTATACCGGGTGGGCTGATTACTGTAGACTTGCATGGTCAGATGACCACCGTTAATTATGCAGCGCAGGTGATGCTTGGCTACCATTCGTATGAAATTATCGGACAGGCCGCGCAAAAGATTTTTCCCGCGCGTATCTTGCAATACGTTATGCAATCAGGCGCGGTACAAAGAGAAACACTCACCATTGCTGATGGGCAAGGGCAGGATAGAACGCTCGATGTCATGTTTTTGCCTCTGCGCGATGACAGGGAACGCATAATAGGCGCGCTCGCTACTCTCAGTGATGTTACCATTGTGCGCCGCCTGGAGGAGGAGAAACGCCGCCTGGACCGCCTGGCGTCGTTAGGCGAAATGGCCGCCAACGTTGCTCATGAGGTGCGTAATCCCCTGGCTTCGATCAAAACGTCGATGCAAATGTTGCTGGACGATCTGGTCGAGGGTACTCCGCGCATGAACGGCAATTCTGACGCAGAGCAGGTCGATGGTATGCGCGACTCTGTGGGCGTCGTGTTGAAAGAAGTAGAGCGGCTGGACTCCATCGTGCGCGATCTGCTGCTCTTTTCCAGGCCGCGCTCGCTTCATGCTGTCGAATGCAATGTGGTGGAAATATGCGACCGGGTATTGTCACTCATCGCGCCTCGCTGCTCGGAAGCGAATGTGGCCGTGCATCGCGTGTATCTCAGCGTGCCTCCCGTGTTAGTAGATGTCGCCCAACTGGAACAGGTGCTACTGAATCTGTGTATTAACGCGGTACAGGCTATGAGCGAAGGGGGCATCCTGACCATCTCTTGCCAGGTCAGGCAGATACCTGTCATGGATATGCTTACGCAAGCCTGTAGCATGTTGGAGATTACCGTTAGTGATACGGGAACGGGCATTGCCCTGGATCAAATCAAGCGCATTTTTCAACCGTTTTATACGACAAAAGCGCATGGTATCGGCCTCGGTTTGCCTATTTCGCGCCGCCTGATTGAAGATCATCATGGTACGCTCACTGTTGAAAGCC
>JBOGTO010000366.1:0-2153 GCA_050695155.1 Ktedonobacteraceae bacterium | reverse complement strand
CCCTCCGGCTTTTCCATCGCCTTGTTGCTATCTGCTGCGTCCCTGGGCATAAAGCGCGGGTGTGACGCCGACCAGTGCCTTGAAATGTCTCGTAAGGTGACTTTGATCGTTGAAACCAACGGCAAGCGCGACCTCGGCGGGGCGCAGAGACGCTTGCAACAGTTGCCTGGCTCGCCCGACACGCACCTGAGTCAGATAGTTATGTGGGGGAAGACCAACCACGTCCCGAAAAACCCGTAGGAGGTGAAAAGGGCTGACATTCACGAAGTTGGCAAGCTGCTCAAGCGAAACATTTTCGGCATAGTGATCTTCCACGTAAGCGCGAACCTGCTGCACCCACGCTTGCTCTCCCCGTATGCGTATGGGTTGCGGGGAAGCCTGGGAATCGGCGTGGCGCAAGACCAGTTGCGCCAGTACCCACAAAAATCGAGAATCGCGCTCCAGCGCAGATGGAGAATTTTCTAGCATGGCATGGAGTTGCAACAACTGCGCGGCTAGCATTGGGTCATCAACGACAGGTGATGGGAAGAATGGTATGTCCTGTTGTTTGCCTGCCACCTCAGAGGCGGCTCGCTGCAAAAGAGAGACATCGGGATACAACATACGATAAGTCCAGCCCTGTTCGGTTGCCGCCTCGCCTGTATGCATTTCACCAGGATTGATGATCACGATGCTGCCGCGTGGCGCGACATGCACGCTTCTCCGGTATTTGAATTGTTCCGCTCCACTTTCAATCACGCCGATGGCATAGCCATCGTGGATATGAGGCGCAAAAGCATGTGTAATGTAGGTGGCGCGTAACAACTCCAGATTGCTGAGCGTAGGTTCGCGCCAGAACTGCGTGCGCTCCCGTACAGGAGAAATGCTCATGGTATTGGCTTTCCGCGTGTGATAAACCTGGATTCCTCTTTATCCAGGCACAAAGAAAAAGACGACACATGCCATTATATACACGGCGACCAGTTGCGCGCCAGCCAGCCAGGTGGTTTCTCCATCCAGGCTGAGGAAGGCGAATAGCACCGTTGCCAGGCCCAGCACCGCCAGTTCGAGCGGCTGCAAAACGAGAGTGAGCGGCGTCGCCGTGAAAAGGCTTACCAGCACCAGCAAAGGCGCGACAAAGGTGGCAACCTGGATGGATGAACCAGCCGCGATAGCCATACTGAGATCGATGCGGTCGCGCAGGGCGATATAGACCGCGCTTGAATGTTCGGCGGCGTTGCCTATAATGGGAATGATGACAATGCCAATAAAGACGGGCGACCAGCCAATTTGACGGGTGACGGGTTCAATCGCGCCGACCAGCAATTCGCTATTGATGGCAGTGCCAATGGTGGCTAAGAACAACAAACCCAGCGTTAGGCGAATATCAGGAGGCTGCCTGTCCAGTTTACGCGGATCTATGTGGCCTGTCGCGGCTTCCTCGTCGTCATGCTCAGGTGTTTCTTGAACCAGCTTTTGTGTCTTCCCATGCCGTTTGGGGTTGCGACGTTCCGAGCGCACATGGAAGATATGCCACGAAAGATACATGCCGTAGACTAGCAGCAAGATGATGGATACGGCGACGCTGATCGATTGTGTGCGCCGGGGATCGCTGATTATCAACGAGCCAGCGGAGGGGATGAGAAAGCCGGCCACAGCCAGCACCAACATCGCTGAATATTGCCCGGCATCACGCGCGTTGAAATATTGCTTGCCCCAGCGCCAGCCACCCAGCGCGAGCGAGGTACCCAGTACAAGCAAGGCGTTGCTGATAATCGACCCGGTAATAGAGGCCTTCACGACACTTATCAGACCCTCGCGCAGGGCAAAAATGCCGATGATGATTTCGGGCGCGTTGCCGAAGGTCGCATTGAGCAATCCTCCAGCGATGGGGCCGACGTAATATTCCAGGTCTTCGGTAGCGCGCCCAATCAGCCCGGCGAGAGGGATCAGAGCAATGGCTGAACAGATAAACACGAGCAGCGCTTGCTGCGTTCCCCCTACTAATTGAACGATGGGTGCCACAACGGCCATTATGAGTAGAAAGTAAAACCAGCGAGGCATAGCATCCCTCTGAAAAAGGGCGGACAGACCAACAAAAGTCCGAGGGCGACCGCAAGGGTCCCCACCCATCCACTCCACCACCCCCGCCCCTACCATGAACGCTCCTTATC
>JBOGTO010000365.1:0-2632 GCA_050695155.1 Ktedonobacteraceae bacterium | reverse complement strand
GTCGCCCAGCGCCTCCGGTTTCGTCGTCGTCCACTGCCGCTCGCTCATGTATTTCCAGCCGCCGTCGGCCAGCATAATCACAATCTTCCCGCGTTCCATTTGGGCGGCAACGCGCAACGCAACATCCAGCACCGCGCCACTGGAAGGACCGGCGAAGATGCCTTCCTGTTCTTTGAGTTGCAGGGTACGCAACCATGCCTGGTGGCTAGAAACCAGCAGTTTGCTATCGAGCAGTGATTGATCGAGGACAGGCGGCACAAAGCCGTCGGAGAGGTTGCGCAATCCTTGAATGCTATCGCCTTGCACCGGCTCGGCTCCCACTACAAAAATGTTTTTATTGTGCTGCTTCAGACGGCGACCAATGCCGGTGAGCGTTCCTCCTGAGCCGATACCTGCCACCAGCACATTTAGATCAGGCATGTCTCGTATGATCTCCACCGCCGTTGTCTGGTAGTGGGCAGTGGGATTCGCTGCATTGCCGTATTGAAAGAGCATAACGTAGCGTTTGTCCTGTTGCACCAGCTCCTGAGCCAGCCGGATAGCCCCGTTGCTACCTGCGGCCCCGGGCGAGGTGATGATGGAAGCTCCATACAGCTCAAGCATCCTACGCTTCTCCTGCGTACCCTTTTCAGAGACGACGGCGGTGAAAGGATAGCCTTTCATGCCTGCCACGAGCGCCAGCGCCACTCCCGTATTACCACTGGTAGGCTCCAGCAAGATGGAGTCTGCTGTCAACAGTCTCTGCGCCTCGGCCTGCTCGATCATTTTGCGCGCGATGCGGTCTTTCAGGCTTCCCGAAGGATTAGCGCCCTCCATTTTGGCGAACAATTGTACACCCGGACGCGGGCTGAAACTCTCAAGCTCAACGAGGGGAGTATTGCCAATCGTCTCTAAAACATTACGATAAAACATCGCTCATTTCTCCTTTATCTTGTGAGCAGTGAAAGCAGGTAATCACCGGCATCAATCACCTCTTCAACCATCGTGAGAATATCGCCCGCGCCCGTCATATAGTTGACGATGCACGCTCGCAGCGCCTCTTTATTCTGGAAGCGCGTGCTTGTGAGAAGCGTTTTCCCGCGTCTTTGTATCTCAAAGGCAAGCTCTTTATTGAGTCTGTCGAGTGTTGATGGATCATTTTTGAGCGCTGCCGGAGCATAGCGAAAACGCACAATACTGAGCGGCCCCGACGACACAAGCTCCAGGTCGGGTTCCACTTCGACCATGTATGTGAGGAGGCGGGCCATTTCGTTATTCCTGATAATGGCTCTCGCCAGTCCCGCGCGTCCGGCTGTGCGTACAACCGCCCATACATCCAGCGCGCGAAAGCGGCGCGTGCGCTGCAAGGTATACTCTGACATCCAGGCTTCATGCTCGTCCTGTCCTCTCGGCGTCAGGCGAAAGGTATCACGCAGTAAATCGCCGTGCCTGACCAGGGCGCAGCCGCAGTCAATAGGCACCGAGAGCCATTTATGCTGGTCGGTTGCGAGCGAATCCACCCGATCTATCCCTTTATAAAGTGGCGCTACCCGCTCATCCAGAATGCCAAACGCGCCATAAGCGCCGTCAACATGCAACCAGAGATCCTCTGCTTCACATAAGTCGGCCAGGTCATCTAAGGCGTCGATGGCTCCGCTTTCCACTGTTCCCGCCGTCGCTGCCACGCAGAAAGGGCGTTGTCCAGCCGCGCGGTCCTGCTGGATGCGGCGATAGAGTTGCTCTATATCCATCTGAAACGATGGCGTAGAGGGAATGATGTGGATGGAGTCGCTGCCCAGCCCCATCGCCTCTACCGATTTGCGCACGCTGAAATGCCCCTGATCTGATTGATAAAGGACAAAAGGTGGGTGCGTACCCTGCACGCCTTCTTTGCGCACGTCCCATCCATCCGACTGAGCAGCCCAGTAGCGCGCGGCTTGCAAGCAGGTAAAATTGGCCTCGGACCCCCCGCTTACGAAAACACCCGCGCTGCCAGCGATCGGGAAGCCGCACAAATCCATAATCCACTGCACTGTGCGGCGCTCTAACTCCTGCCCCGCGTGATCGCCGATGCCACAGTTGGGATTCATCGCCGCAGCCAGAGGCTTCATCAAAACTCCAGCGTGGGCGGGAGCAGAATTGATCCATCCGGCAAAGCTGGGATGACCATTGCCCTGTGGATATGCGAGAATCATCTCGCGGAAGAATGCAAGAGTATCCTCGAAAGGTAAACCCTCATCGGGAAGTTTCTGTTTTTGGATAACCTCGCGTACAATGCCGGGCATCGGCTTCCATACCGGGCGTTCGCGCATAGTAGATAGATACGCTGCCACCTCGTCGATAACCTGATAACCGAAATGTTTTAGTGTTTCTTCCTCAAAAGAAAGCCCTCTATCATGCACCGTTTCTCTTTGCAATGCGATTTGCTCATCTATGCTGTTTTCATCTATCATCTCTAATAAGCACTCCTTTCCAGATAAAGAGTGCCATACTTCGCTGAAATTTCGGCTACATTTCCCTAAAATTTTGCTGAATCAAAGACCATAGAACCATTTCACGAGATCATTTGCAGGTGGCTTTTCGTCATGGTCAAGGGCTTTTTGAAAGTTGTGGGGCAAGGCGACCGCCAGAGGCGAGCAAGCAAGGCGACCGC
>JBOGTO010000364.1:0-2848 GCA_050695155.1 Ktedonobacteraceae bacterium | reverse complement strand
CCCCAGGGCGACGCAAGCGTCCCCTCCTCTCATCCACCCCACTCCCGCCCCTACGGACTTCCTGGTACGCCCCGTTTCAACGCCTGGGCTTGCTCTGCAAATTACCACCCGCGCCGCGCCATCTGTTCGCTCTCCGGCAGTTTGTCGAGGTTGATGCCAACCATTGGCTCGCCGAGGTTGCGCGATACTTCCGCGATAATGTCGGCGTCCTGGAAATGCGTGGTGGCGCGTACAATGGCCTTCGCGCGTTTCAGGGGATCGCCCGATTTGAAGATGCCCGACCCGACGAAGACGCCTTCCGCGCCCAGGCGCATCATCAAAGCGGCATCGGCAGGGGTGGCGCAGCCACCAGCCGAGAAATTGACGACCGGCAGCTTGCCTGTTCGTGCTACCTCGCGCACCAGCTCATATGGCGCGCCCAGGTTCTTGGCTTCAGCCATCAGTTCCTCTTCAGGCAGTATTTGCAGGCGGCGAATGCCGTCCATGACGGCGCGAATATGACGCACCGCTTCCACGATGTTGCCAGAGCCAGCCTCGCCTTTGGTGCGAATCATGGCCGCGCCCTCGCCGATGCGCCGCAACGCCTCGCCCAGGTCGCGCGCGCCACATACAAACGGCACGCTGAAGAGATGTTTGTTGACGTGGAAATGCTCGTCGGCAGGCGTTAGCACCTCGGATTCATCGATGCAATCCACGCCGATAGCCTGCAAAATCTCGGCCTCTATAAAATGCCCGATGCGACATTTCGCCATGACGGGGATCGTCACCGCCTCTTTAATCTGAATGATCAGTTCGGGGTCGCTCATACGCGCCACGCCGCCCTGCGCGCGAATATCGGCTGGCACACGCTCCAACGCCATCACCGCCGACGCTCCGGCGTCTTCCGCGATACGCGCCTGTTCCGCATTGACCACATCACAAATTACGCCGCCCTTGAGCATCTCTGGAAAATTACGCTTAACCTGTATAGTTCCTGTCTGCTTTTGCATGATTAATTGTCTCCTACCAATGAGGTAAAATGTTTGCTTCCTTGCTCACATTTTACCATTTTGGATGGCAGACCGCATCAGCCAAGTGCATTGGAGCGTGCCAGCCATGCCTACTCCCCTGTGCTTTGCCCGTCGCCGGTACTCATGTTGGTATCGGCAGTGGTAGTTTTGCTTGCGCGTAAGCCCGCGATATAACCGGAAGCTCGATTTTGCAGGCCGCGCACGAGCAGATTGGGCGTCAGACCAAAGAAGGCCGCAATGATAAATGTGTCGGGCTGCGTCTGCGTGAAGATGCTCTGGAGCGCGGTCAACCCGTGTTGAGCGGTAAAGGAGGTGAGCGCGCTGCTTATCAACACGCCGCCGATGCCTGCCAGCCCGGAAAGCAGGGGCGTCGAGATCATCTGCGCGAACGAAAAGCCATAGTCATCAACGGCGGTGTTTGCGATGGCGGCCTGGTTTATTCTGCCAAAAAGGCCCGCGATAGCTCCCACAATATAGTATCCGGTAGCGGCGGCTAGCGTCGCGCGATTGACATCACTGGCCGGGCCTCCCTGTACCATCGCCAGGATGACAACGCACAGCAATAAGTGCGTCACAAACCCTGCTACAAACATGGTTCCCAGCAGATTGTTGCGCGCGCGGATAAGCCCTTCAAACAGATGATCGCGGTAGGCATTGAGCGCGCGTCTCACCTCTCGCAGCGTCAGCCGCGCCCTGGCCTCGTCTTCTCCATCGTGCAACGCTGGCGTTCTCAGTTCGGAAGTATGGTTTTCCGCCAGGTTCACTTTAAGATGATGCGCGATCTTCTGCACATCTTCCAGCAATTGCTGGATGTCGGGGTTTTCGTTCTCGCCCGGTGTGGCAGGTGCCGCCTGTGGCTTAAACAGGCTTGCCATAGGCGGGTCGAGTTTCTTTACCGCATATAGCATTTTAGCCAGCAATTCATCACGATTGCCTACCTGCGAGCCGGTGAGCGCCATCTTATCATGCATCGCCCCGCGCATCGTCATTTCTACCGGTTCCACCTCTACCAGCGCCTCCTCCGCGCGGTGCAGCCTGGTCCATGCATTGACATAGCCAAACCCCATCACCCAGGGCAAACGCATGGTGTCGTCATTCAGGTCGTTATTAAGATCGTCGAATTTATCAAGCGCCTCCTGCAAGGCCACCTCTTGATATTCGGCCAGTGGCTGCTGCGGGTTCGCATGATGCAGGTCATTGATAACGAACAGTCGCGTCTCCAACTGCCGTATGCGGCTAACTAACAATCCATAGCTACGAGCATTGGAGTTTTTGGCACTGGTTAAAGGAACGAGGAAAAGAGTAATGATCCACCATGCAAAATACGAATACAACATGCCATACAATACCGTGTTCCAACCCGGCGCGGTTGTATTACTAAGATAAACGCCAACCGTCACCGCCGAGGCGATAATAGGAAGCATGGGCAGAGTAATCACCAGCGCCGTTAAATAAGCTCTGATGGCCTGGCCGGTGCGGCGAAAAAAACCTCTGCGCTGCGGCTTCTGGCTCAATAATACAGAGACGCGGTTGAGCACATCGTCGTCATCCACATCAATGACGTTTTGTGCTATGGCGGACATGACAGGCGTGGTGTTTTTTTCTCGCACACCCGTCGAGAGTTGATCGTCCATGAGGTTTCCTTTCCCAGTTACTCTTTCTTGTTACTCCCTCTAGCCAGTTTGAATGCGAAGCGCCTGCTGCGCCTCTCTACGGTGAGATCCTGATGAGCTGTCCCACTCCGTCCTGTAGGGACAAGGGGCGGGGTTGGGCGGATGTGGGGGCCTTGTGCTTGTCCTGGTGGAAGTGCGACCATCAGGTCTCACGCAACCCAGGCG
>JBOGTO010000363.1:0-3337 GCA_050695155.1 Ktedonobacteraceae bacterium | reverse complement strand
CAATCGCTTCAGGTTGCATCGACATAGGGACTCTCCTTCTTACTGGCTGGGCTTACGCTCTCCTACCGTCCCTATCGTAGCAAATTTTTGCCCGATTTGCACCACGAGGAATTTAGCAACAGTATCCGTCCCTGGTGAGAAAACTCGCCTCTCCTGCCTACTTGATTTTTCCTCACTGATTGGAGTATACTACAATATATGACGAAGCATCACCATCCTGGACTGCGATCAGTCCATCGCGCACTGGCTGACCCCATGCGGGTTCGCTTGCTCGAATGTCTGTGGGGGCGACCCCAATCCGTCAAAGAACTGGCCGCGTGGGCCGGCCTGGCACCTGACCGGCTCTACTACCACCTGGCCCAACTCGAACAGGCCAGGCTGATTGAGATTGCGGAGTACCGCCGCCTTCCGGGGGGCAAGGTCGAACGGGTGTACCGACCAACGCCCGTTGAGCCACCCGGCGACGAGGCGACCCCACTGGAGTTCGCCGAGTTTCTCGGCGCCATGCTTGAGGCCACCCGGGCCGATATTACCGCGGCAAGTCTGGCCAAGCAGGCAGGGGAACGACGAGAGATCACGCTCCTGCGGACCACGGTGCGCTTGTCGGAGGTGGAGCTGATCACTCTGCGTGAACAGCTCTTTGAACGTGTGCGCCAGGCGCAAGAGAAGCCCGATGACGAGGGCGTCTGGACGCGCGTCGTCGTGACGTTGGTCGATCTGCAGGATCGCGGTCAACCAACGAGCAAAGGAGAATTTTCATGAAAGAAGCGCATGATGAGGGACGAACCGAGACGAGTAAAGACCATGTCGTAGCAATCAGGAAGAACTCCTCGTTTCGTCAGATCCTCCATGCCGCCGTGAGTTGGCTGGTGATGACGCTCTCCGTCATCGTCGGGGTGGCAGGTGCGGTCGCGGCGTTCTTTGGTGCTGCCTTTCTGCTGGATACCATCGGTGCGCTGTTTGTGGTCGCGTTCTTCGTGGGCTTCGTGATCACCTCCGGGGGAGCCTGGATCGCAGCCAGGATGATGACACGCGCAAGACCGGGCAGGATCGCCCTCGGTGTTGGTGCAGCGACGATGCTCTTGCTGACGCTGGTCACGGCCGTGACCATCTTGCCACCGCTGGGGAGTACTGCTGTTGCCCGGGAAGCTCCAGCTCTTCCTCGCGGTGTCGGCTACTGGAACCTGAGCACTGGATCGCACATTGCCTATCTCAAAGTGCCTGCGCAGGGCAGAGCCAACGCCACGCCGATCATCCTGGTGGGAGGCGGGCCGGGCGAAGAAGATGTCGCCGACACCTCTGAGACGCAGTTCTTCGGGCAGCTTGCGAAAGAGGGCTACGATGTCTACTTCTACGATCAAATCGGCAGCGGTCTGTCGGCGCGTTTAGCTGATCCAGGGCAGTATACTCTGGCGCGCCACGTGGCCGACCTGGAGGCGATCCGAGCGCGCATTGGGGCCAGAGCCGTGATCCTGATGGGAGCCTCCTGGGGAGGCACCCTGGTGGCGACCTATATGGCTACCTACCCCGAACACGTGGCTAAAGCGATCTTCACCTCACCCGCCCCCATCAATGAAGCCGAGTGGCCTGGTGATACTGAAGGCTCGCTCACCACCCGGCTTTCGGCAGCACAACAGCAACAGTATCACCAGACATTATATACGATGCCGCGTTTTATCACCTGGTATCTGCTCGGACATATCAATCCGCGAGCCGCCAGGAGCCTGATGTCCGATGGGGAAGCGGATGCGTTCTTCAATACGCTCGTCCAGAGCATCTCCCCGGCAACCGTCTGTGACCCGGCTCACTTGCCCAAAGGGCCGGTGCAAGGCTATGGCTTCTACGACAACATCTTTACCACCAACGATGCCGAAACGCAGCATGGGAACGTCAATCCGCGCACGCTGCTCGCCTCGAACCACACCCCGACCCTCATTCTGACCGGAGCCTGTAACTATATCAAGTGGGCCGTCACCTGGCAATACAAGACGCCGCTGCCCAACTCGACCTTACTGTACTTCCCTCATGCAGGTCACGTGATCTATCTGGACCAACCTGACCTCTATCTGGCGTCTCTGCGTGCCTTTCTGCTTGGGACACCCTTGCCGCTCCACCCCTGGACCACGGCTCAGCCTCCAGCCACGCTGGAAGGTCCCGTAGCGCCATGAAATGCTGCTCGAGGACCTGCCGAGTTTCGGAAGTGTGTCGGCTTCCGTGCTGTAGAAGCCGCCCATTTATTTCCAATGACATCATGCGTCGCAACCGCACTACCCGGTATGAAACCGAGGGAGACACTGTAGCATTCATTTTCCTTCCGGGAGTTCTCGATGAAATTTACCATCAGCTTCGCAACAATGAGTGCCTCTTTCCCTCTCAAGAGCAACTCTACCTGAGATCTGCCAGAAATGTAAATGTTAAAAAATTCCATGAGGTATTTTTTTGACAATTATCTGAGGTAATACCTGGAGGAAATAACTCGCTTGGTTGAGGATGATCTTCCCTTCAGTTCACGAGTCCGATGCTGGCGGAGTTGCCTCTCTGACATAGCGGTAGAAGGTTGAGCGAGAAATCCCAAGCGTCGAGCAAATATGGGGTCCCGACATTTTTACCCCCCAAAATCCCCGCTAAGGATCTGTGGGACTGACGTTGCTCCAGAAGCTCCCCGCTAAGCGTTGACCACGTCTCCGTTCACGACATATTTATAGAAGGTATTTCTGCTTCTGAAACCGGTCATCTGCATGATTTCGGCAATCGTGTTGTTTTTGGCAGCATAGAGTTCTTTGGCGCGTGCGAGGTTTCGTGGTTCTATTTTCTGGGTCGCCTTGGGTCTACCGCCGCGTCTGCCGCGTGCGCGTGCTGCTTCTAAACCGGCCTGGGTCCGCTCACTGATCACATCCCGCTCAAACTCCGCCATCGCCCCGATAATATGAAACATGAGTTTGCCTGTCGAGGTCGTGGTGTCGATATTCTCCTTGAGACTTCGTAACTCAATTCCCCGCTCTCCCAACATGGTCACAGTTTCTATCAGGTGCTTGAGTGATCTCCCTAAGCGGTCCAGCCTCCATACCACAATCAGATCTCCTGGGCGCGCCATATCGAGCATTTTGAGGAACTCTGGCCGATCAAACCGTTTTCCACTCATTTTGTCAGTAAACACCCGTTCACACTGTTCCTTGTTCATGGCGTCTTCCTGCAACGCCGTCGTTTGCTTGTGGAGTGACCCCTTACTACCAGACCACACCTGAGGTCAACACCTTACATCTTGAAAGTAAGCCATTTCAAACTCGATGGGAGGCACATAGCCAAGGCTGGAATGGAGCCGCTTGGTGTTATACAC
>JBOGTO010000362.1:0-5243 GCA_050695155.1 Ktedonobacteraceae bacterium | reverse complement strand
ACCCTGAGCTATCCTATTGATCCTTCCCTTCCTCAAGGCATTCTCAGATTGAACTCTAATGAAATTCTATGTTTACTCACGCCAGCCAATGGATTAAGTGAGCAGCACCTCACTGAATTATGGGATGGCATTGCTCTAACAAAACTCGAATCCGATGTGCTGGTCGCTTTACGCCTCATCGCGCCTGGGCTGGTGGATCTCAATTTTGTTAGCACCCCTCTATCCGGGGGAGATCGTGTTCCTGTCGTAAGAATTACGGATACTGATGAGCCACTTCCATTGTATAGCCTCGGTGGTGGAATGCTCCGCGCTCTCGGTATTGCTTTGGCTCTTGTAAATGCCAGAGATGGGATACTGCTCATTGACGAATTTGAAAATGGCATTCATTATTCTGCACAAACAGAATTATGGGAGCTGATTTTCCAACTAGCTCATAGTCTCAATGTTCAGATTTTTGCCACCACACATAGCTGGGATTGTATCAAGGGTTTCCAGAAGGCAGCTCAGAAGGACACACGCGAAGAAGGAATGCTGATTCGCCTGTCACTTTTAGATGATGACATAATTGCTACGTTGTTTGATGAACGGAAGCTTGGTATTGCTACCCGTCAGCAGATTGAGGTGCGTTGAAAATGGGGAAAAGTGAGGCTGTGCTGAAAGTCAAAATGTTAGAAGAAGATTATCGTTTTCGCAATGCGCATGAAAGCAAAGCTAGAATCCATACCTGGCTTGCCTGGCAAAAGGAGCCGGGCAAGCCAATGGGTCAGGCGATTACAGCCCGCTATCTCGATGCAGATGCTCTTCATGCGCGGCAACTAATCGCCTGGATTCGCAAATTATTTGACCTCGAACTAGCATAGAGAGAATATGCTGCCAAAGCATCATTAAAGGAGCCGCAGATGGACTTGATTATTCGACATGCGCGTCTGAAAGGTCGTCCGGGAAGCTGGGATATTGGCATCAATGGCGACCGGATTGTGGCTCTATCAGAGCAGATTAGAGATGCGGGGGATATAGAAGTGGACGCGGTGGGGAATCTGGTGATGCCGGCGTATGTGAATGGGCATATTCACCTGGATAAGTGCTTTCTGCAAGAAAAAATGCGACCCAATAAAGACTATACCTTTGGGGAATGTCTGGAGTTGACCTGGGAGCATAAGGCGCGTTACACGACGGAGGATATTCTGGCGCGGGCCGGGCGCGCTATTGAGGAGGGCATTCTCAATGGTACGACGGTCTTTCGCGCTTTTGCCGATGTGGACAGTTACGCTCAATTGCGCGGTGTCGAAGGGTTGCTGGCGTTGCGCGAACGATGGCGCGACGTAGCGCGTATTGAGGTGGTGGCATTTCCGCAGGAGGGCATTATTCGTGACGCTGGCACACATGAACTGATGGAGGAGGCGATGCGCATGGGAGCCAATGTCGTCGGCGGTCTGCCCTGGTTTGAGATGCTTGACGACGAGGCGCGAGCGCATATCGACTTCTGCTTTGAACTGGCAAAGCGTTACGATAAAGATATTCACATGCTGGTGGATGATACCGATAACCCTTTGAGCCGTTCGCTGGAATACCTGGCGGTCAAAACCATGCGAGAGGGATTCCAGGGACGGGTAGCGGCCAGCCATTGCGGGGCGTTGGCGGCATACAACGAGGTTTACGCCTATAAGGTGATGGACTTGCTCAAACAAGCCAATGTCAGCATTAGCAGCAACCCGCATATCAGCCTGGTGGTGCAGGGGCGCTACGATCAGGAACCGATACGGCGTGGCATTACTCGCGTCAAGCAACTCTGGCAGCATGGGGTGAACGTTTTTTCCTCGCAGGATGATGTGGCTGATCCATTCTATCCTTTCGGGCGCAACGACCAGCAGGAGGTTGTTAGCTACATCTGCCATACCGCGCATATGGCAGCTCCCAGCGAGATCGAGGCCGCCTTTGATTTCGTGACGTACAATGCCGCGCGCGCTTTGCGTCTGCAAAACTATGGACTGGAGCCTGGATGTAAGGCAGATTTGAATGTGCTGGCCGCTTCTAATGTGCGCGAGGTAGTGCGCTTGCAGCAGCCGCCCGGCTGGGTCATCCGCGCGGGAAAGGTGTTAGCACGCACGGCATTACAGCGAGTACTTATCAGGTGAGAGGATAGCATTGCAAAAACCGTTTCCCTCAACAATCCTTTACGGTGCGGACTATAACCCCGAACAATGGCCTGAATCTGTCTGGCTGGAGGATATGCGCCTGATGAAGGTAGCGCATGTCAACATGGTAACAATCAACGTCTTTTCGTGGACATTGCTCGAACCCGCACCAGGTGCGTATAGTTTTGGACAACTTGATTGCATCATGGATATGCTGGCGGAACATGGCATCGCGGCAGACCTGGCGACGGCAACGGCAACGCCGCCCACCTGGATGAGCCGTATGTATCCCGATATGTGGCCTGTGACGCGCGATGGCAAGCGTCTTAGCTATGGGTCGCGCCAGCATTATTGCCCCAATAGCCTCGATTACCGGCGCAAAGCCAGCGCCCTTGTGCGCGGATTGGCGGAACGATACCGCAAGCATCCCGCGCTGGCGATGTGGCATGTCAATAACGAGTATGGAGATCATGTCAGGGCTTGCTATTGCGATCAGTGCGCGATTGCTTTTCGTACCTGGCTGAAAGCGCGTTATAAAACGCTGGATGCTCTTAATTATGCCTGGTCTACCAGTTTCTGGAGCCAGCATTACTACGATTGGGAAGATATTATCCCGCCGCGCCTCACGCCTGCTGGCAATAATCCGGGTCAGGTGCTGGATTACCAGCATTTTATGTCCGAATCTTTGCTGGAATGTTATCAGTTGGAGGCGAATATCTTGCGCGAAGTAACCCCGGCTATCCCCATTACCACGAATTTTATTGTGTCGTTCAAGCAGACGGATTATTTTCACTGGGCGCGATACATAGATATAATCTCCTTTGATATTTATCCGAAAAATATAACGCCGTCCTGGGAGAATGCTTTCCGGCATGATCTGATGCGCTCACTCAAAAATGGGCAACCGCACCTGGTGATGGAGCAGACGCCGGGTCAGTTGAACTGGATGGCGCAGAATCCCCACAAGCGGCCCGGACGTATTCGCCTGCAAAGTTGGCAAGCTGTCGCGCATGGAGCGGATGGCGTGCTGTATTTTCAGTGGCGTCAATCGCAGGGAGGTGCCGAAAAGTTCCACAGCGCCATTGTGCCGCACGAGGGCAGCGAGCATGGGCGCATTTTCCAGCAGGCAGCGCAACTCGGCGCGGAACTCGAGCGCATCGCGCCAGATGTAGTCGGTTCGCGCATTTACGCGCAGGTTGCTATTATCATGGACTGGCAAAACTGGTGGGCTGTCGAATACCTGCCGGGGCCGAGTGACCGCCTGCGCTATCTGGAACAAATCAAGCTCTGGTATCGCGCCCTGCACAGACTGAACATAGCTATTGATATAGTGACGCCTGAGCATGATCTGAGCCAGTATCGCGTGGTGATCGCTCCTTTGCTGTATATGCTCAAACCCGGAGTTGCGCAAAACCTCGAATGCTATGTTGCTGCCGGAGGAAGCTTGCTCACCACGTTTTTCAGTGGCATCGTCGATGTGCATGATCGCGTAGTGTTGGGTGACTATCCTGGCGAACTGCGCAAACTACTCGGTATCTACGTGGAAGAATTTGATCCCTGGACCGAAGAGATGAGCAACGCGGTTATCATCCCTGATGGGCCGCTGCAAGGCAAATATGCCTGCGACCTGTGGGGCGAAGTGGTACACCTGGAGGGAGCGCGCGCGTTGGGTGTCTTTGCCAGCGATTATTACGCGAGCAGCCCGGCTCTAACTGCCAACCATTATGGCGAGGGCATGGCGTATTATATTGCAACTCAGGCAAGCGATGAACTGGCGTCTAAGCTGGCACAAATGCTTTGCCAGCAAGCTGGAGTTGAGTCGTTGATGGAAGTTGGCGAAGGGTTAGAGGTGACGCGCCGCACCCATAGCGATGGGCGCAATGTATACTTTATACTGAACCATAACGACTCGCCAGCGCGGGTCACGTTGCCGCTGCGAACTTTCACGTCGCTGTTAGATGGGTCGGAGCTATCTGGACAGGTGCAGATAGCAGAGCGCGATGTACTGATTTTGTCGAAGAAATGAGGTTGAGTATCAATGCAGGAATTTGATTGGGCTAAATTCTATAAACATACGCAAGAGCGACCGCCCTGGCCGAGAATGATACGAGCAGCATCGCTTGTCACGCATAGAGAACGCGCGCTTGACCTGGGCTGTGGAGCGGGACGCGACACGCGCTATTTGCTCACACAGGGCTTTCAGGTGACGGCTGTTGATGCGGATGCCAACGCTATGGCTATCCTGGCAACCTTTCCACAGGAGAAACTCCGCGCCGTACAATCCTCGTTCGGTGATTTCGTCTTTGAGAGCTACGATCTCATCAACGCGCATTTTAGCCTGCCCTTTCTAGCGCGAGAGCAATTCTATGCTGTTTTTGGCAAGGTGCGCGAAGCTCTCAACCCCGAAGGCATCTTTGTGGGGCAATTTTTTGGCGTACATGACCAGTGGAACACGCCTGAGCGCGCGGCAGCGATGACCTTTCTGACCAGAGAAGAGGCTATGCAGGCATTGGAGGGGTTAGATGTTGTTGAGTTTGACGAAGAGGATGTTGATAGCGTTGTCGCGGATGGCTCCCCGAAACACTGGCACGTATTTCATATCATCGCGCGCAAGTTATAAGGTAATGTTTGCCTTTAGTCATTGATCTTCTTCTAATCCCTGATCCTCTTGCGAACTGGTGCGCTGCACGCGCAGCACCGCTGCTTGCTGGTCGAGCAAGGCATCGACGACACGTTCGCGGTGTTTGGGGAGCGTGTTGCGCGGCAAGGCATCGGGCGCGAAGTAGCTACAGGCGCGGCTCTCTGTGGTAGCCTGCAAAGCGCCTCCAATTGCCTTGCAGCGAAATGTTAGCACGACCTCCTGTTTCTGCGGTTTGGAGTACACGCCTACCAACCGTTCGACCTGCACCTCTAAGCCCGTCTCTTCTTTCACCTCACGGCTGACGGCCTCTTCAACCGTTTCGCCGATTTCCATACCGCCGCCGGGCAGGTTCCACCAGTCTATGTCACGGCGGTGTGCCAGCAGCACGTGCTCCTTATCGAAGATCAGAGCATACACCCCTATGCGAAAGTGATTCAGGTTATTCAGCATATGCATTACTCTTCCAC
>JBOGTO010000361.1:0-3682 GCA_050695155.1 Ktedonobacteraceae bacterium | reverse complement strand
TCATGCGCCCTACAAAGTGATTGGCACGCCTCGCCCCAAAGTTGATGCCTATGCCAAAGTGACCGGACGCGCTCTTTACGCGGATGATATTATGCTGCCGCGTATGGTTTATGGGCGGCTGTTGCGCTCCCCCCATGCGCACGCGCGCATCTTACACATCGATACCAGTGATGCGCTGGCCTTGCCGGGTGTGCTGGCCGTGCTTACCGGGGAAGACCTGCCGCGCAAATATGGCATTTTGCCTTCCAGCCAGGATGAATACGCGCTGGCGATTGACAAAGTGCGCTATGTCGGCGATCCCGTCGCGGCCATTGCGGCGCTCGATCCCGATATTCTGGACGAGGCGCTGAAACTGGTGCATGTCGAGTACGAGGTATTACCGGCGCTAATGAGCATTGACGAGGCGTTGGCGCACCCGGAGAATAAGATCAACGACGAGGCGCGTATCGGCAATATCCACAAGGCTGTCTCGTATGAGTTCGGCGAAGTGGAGGAGGGCTTTGCGGCGGCTGACTATGTGCGCGAAGACTGGTTTTATTACGAGGGGAACAATCACGCGCCTATGGAAGAACACGCCTGTGTTGCCAGTTGGGAGCCAAATCCCGCCGACCCCGTGGGCGGCAAACTTACCCTGTGGTCTTCTACACAGACGCCGCACTATGTGCATCGTGAAGTGAGCAAGGTGCTGAACCTGCCGCGCTCGCATGTGCGTGTAATTGCGCCCAATGTCGGCGGCGGCTTTGGCGGCAAAAGCGACCCTTTCTCGCATGAGATTTGCGCTTGCGAACTATCGCGCCGTATCGCTCGCCCCGTCAAGATAACCTGCACACGCGAAGAGGTCTTTTTGAATCACCGGGGACGCCATCCTGTCAAAATGTGGATCAAGACGGGTGTCAAGCAGGATGGTACCCTGACCGCCATGCATTTCCGCTCATTTCTGGATGGTGGCGCGTATGGCTCGTATGGCATCGCTACCACCTACTACACGGGTGCGTTGCAGACCGTCACGTATACCCTTCCTGCTTATAAGTTCGAGGGGATGCGCCTGTTTACCAATAAGCCGCCCTGCGGTCCCAAACGCGGACATGGCACCACGCAGCCGCGCTACGCTGTCGAGGCGCATCTCGACAAAATCGCGCATGATCTCGGCATCGACCCCGTTGAACTGCGTCGCCGCAATCTGATCGAGCCGTACACACGCACTATTAATGGCCTGCGCGTTACCAGTTGTGCTTTAAGTGAATGTCTTGATGCCGTTGTTGAACGCTCCGGCTGGTATGACTTCCACGCGGCGTCTCTCAATGGTAAAAGTGCTATGCATGACAATACTGCTGGAAAAACGGGTGATGGCGCAATTCAGCGCGGTATGGGCATTGCCGCGTCAGCGTATATTTGTGGCGCGGGCAAGCCGATCTACTGGAACGACCTGCCCCATTCAGCCGTGCAGATACGGCTTGACCGGGGCGGCGGTGTGACCGTCTATTGTGGGGCGACCGATATTGGTCAGGGGTCAACCTCCGTCCTGGCTTATATTGTCGCGGAGGAGCTTGGCATACAGCCAGAAGATATTCACCTGGAAACGGCTGATACCACGCTGACGCCTGTTGATCTCGGCTCGTATTCCAGCCGCGTCACGTTCATGGCTGGCAACGCCGCTATTGCAGCCGCGCAACGCCTGAAAGATCAACTCTTTGAAGTTGCTTCCGAGCATTTGCATGTGCCTGTCGAGCGGCTGCAAGCTGCCGGAGGCGTGGTTTATGACGAAAGCGACCCTGGCGCGACGTTGCCTTTCGCGCAGGCGATAGAACTGGCGGAGGCTCGTTTCGGTGCGCTGGTCTCGTCGGGTTCATACGCGCCGCCGGAAGATATTCACGGCAATTACAAAGGGGCAGGTGTTGGTCCATCGCCAGCATACTCGTATTCGACATGCGTGGCCCAGGTAGCGGTGGATGCGGAGACAGGCGAGGTGGTCGTCGAAAAGCTATGGCTGGCGCACGATGTGGGACAGTCCATCAATCCTTTGCTGGTGGCGGGGCAGGTCGAGGGAGGCGCGTACATGGGCTATGGCGAGGCGGTGATGGAGCAGCAAATTTTCCGTAAGGGTCGGCATAAAATCCCTTCGCTGCTGGACTATAAGCTGCCCACCACGCTCGATACGCCCGAAATCGAAACCATCCTGATCGAGATTCCCGACCGCGAAGGTCCTTTCGGCGGCAAGGAGGCGGGACAGGGACCGCTCAATCCGGCGATTCCCGCTATTGCCAACGCTGTCTACGATGCGATTGGCGTGCGTATAGACGAAGTGCCTATCACACCGGATAAAGTGCTAAAAGCACTAAAAGCTGCATCAACTACTGCTCGTACAACGGCTCGTCCGCAGATTCCGCCCACTGAGGTATCTTTTCCCTGGCCGACGCGCCTTATCAAGTGGCAGCCCGAATCGCTGGATGCTGTGCAGGTCAATGGCAATGGACACAACCAGAGCGCGGGAACACCCTCGTCTGTGAGCGTCAAAGGAGGGTTATCCTGATGCTGCGGTTGCCGCCTTTTCGTTACCTGGCTCCGCGCACCGTGGAGCAAGCCGTCCATATGCTGACCGGGGAGGGAGAACAGGCCATGCTGGTCGCGGGTGGCACCGACCTGTACCCCAATATGAAGCGCCGCCAGTTCACTCCTCCAATCTTGATCGGCCTGCGTGGCATTGCATCTTTGAAGAGCATCAGCGGCTCACCGGAGCAAGGGATGCGCATAGGCGCTGGTGTGACGCTTGCTACCCTGGCAAATCATCCGCTTATACAGCGCCATTATGCCGCGCTGGCTACGGCTGCCGGGGCTGTATCAACGCCGCAATTGCGCAATATGGGTACGATTGGCGGCAATGTGCTGCTGGACACGCGCTGCAACTACTACAATCAAACCGAGTTCTGGCGGCAATCCATCGGCTATTGTATGAAGAAAGATGGAGTTGTGTGCCTGGTTGCGCCGGGCAGCCCGCGCTGCTGGGCCATAGCCTCTGCGGATAGTGCGCCCGTCCTGCTGAGCCTGGGAGCGCAGGTGAGGCTGGTGAGTGGGCGCGGCGAGCGTGTGCTACCAGCGCGCGAATTATTCCGCGATGATGGTATGAACCCTTATGCGATGGAACGGGACGAACTGCTCACCGAAATTCTCCTGCCACCTGCTGACGGCTGGAGCAGCGTGTACCTGAAGCTGCGGCGGCGCGGCTCATTCGATTTTCCCATCCTGGGCGTAGCGGCGGCGCTGCGTTTTAACGATGATGCAACGGTGGCTGATGCGCGTCTCACGCTGGGCGCGGTGGCATCTCACCCGGTAGAGGCGAACGAAGCCGCCGCGCAACTGCTGCACCTGCCGCTTAGCCGCGAGCTGATCGATGCGGTAGCCCTGGCAGCAGCCAAACGCGCCAAACCGTTAGACAACGCTGACCTGACCATCAATTATCGCAAACAGGTGACGCCCGTTTTTGTGCGCCGCGCGCTCGAACAGCTGATGAAAATCGGAGATAATCCGTAGGGGCGGGGGCAGGGTTGATGTGGGGAGGGGACGCTTGCGTCGCCCTGGTGTGGGGTGCGTTACGGCCACGGGAACAGGACGCGGGGACGCCCTGGTGTGGGGTGCGTTACGGCCACGGGAACAGGACGCGGGGACGCCCTGGTGTGGGGTGCGT
>JBOGTO010000360.1:0-6830 GCA_050695155.1 Ktedonobacteraceae bacterium | reverse complement strand
CGCCAGGGTCGCCTCTACTAAGACCACGATGGACAACGCAGGCGTTCATAGTAGAGGCGACCCTGGCGGTCGCCTTTTGCCCCTCCCTCTTGCGGTCGCCTTGTTCCACCTCTCTGGCGCAACTTTTCTATCGCCCTGTGTATGCTCTTCTAACTATCGACACACTTTACGATTTGTGGTATATTCATGCCATCAGCGTAACTCGCTGTATTATTTTTATCGTGGTTGTCTGGACATAAGGGGAACCGTATATGCCAACGCTTGAACGTTCTAACCCGCTACCGCTTTATTACCAGTTGAAAGAAGTATTGCGCCAGCAGATACAGGCTGGACACCTTGCTCCCCATAGCTCCATTCCGTCAGAACCAGAACTCGTCTCGAGCTATCATGTCAGCCGCGCCACCGTGCGCCAGGCGCTGACGGAACTGGTAAATGAAGGATTGCTCTATCGACAGCATGGCAAAGGCACCTTCGTCTGCGAGCCGCGCGTACAGCAGACGCTCACCGAGCTAACCAGCCTGACAACCGAATTGCGGCGGCGCGGCAAACGTCCCGGCGGTCTGCTCTTGCTCAGCAAACTGGCGCGCGGCTCCGAAACTATGCGCCAGCAATTGCGCCTGGCCGATGAGGAACAGGTCGTGCGCCTGGAAAGATTACGCTCGGCGGATGGTCAGCTCATCGCCTACGAAGTGGATTACCTGCCCTACCCCCGCGCCACCAGTGTTTACACGCGCGCCAAAGAGCTTGCCGAAGGCTCACTTTACCAGTTGATGGCCTCCGAAGGACTTACCCCCGCCATCGCCGAGCAATCCATCAAAGCCGATAAGGCCACCACCCGCGAATCAGACCTGCTGGGTGTACCCGCAGGTGAAGCCGCCATGCGCCTGTTCTCCACCGTCTTTGACCAGACTGGCCTGCCCATTGCTCTGTGCGACACCATCTTCCCCATTGGGCGCTTTGAGATACAGCTCACCTTGCGTGTCTCGAAATGATAGCGACGACGCCCAGGGCTTGTCTCCGCCCTGGCAGAATAAGCAATTCGCCAGTGCAACCGGGCTTGCCCCCGCTCAGGCTTAGTGTTATAGTTCCAAAAGATGTGGTATCCAGAGAGTCCACATCTTTTGTTTGATTTACACGGTTATTGCTAACCGCGCAGGCTGAACTACATAGGCCGCTATTCCCTTTGCATCTGCATAAGCAAACGCATCAGGCTTACTTTTACGTAAGATGTTGTAGGAGCCGTTCACATCGGCACATATCTTACGTCCATCTTTTGTCCGGTACAAACGGTTTCTCCGTCCAATCCGCTTCCCACTAAAGATGTGCTCTATCTTATCATTGGGTTTGTAAGTAGGGATAGGATCAAGGTCAACAAAGCTGGCTTTTGACGTGTAGCTTTCTTCCTGTAGCTTGACCTGAATACCTACTAACTCTGCCTTGTACATGAGCATGTCGATGAATCTTGCATGAGGTATCTGGACAAAATTTTGATTGTTCCTTCTACCCATACTGGCCTCTTGCTTCCAGAGCGGATTTTTCCCAACGATAATCGTACCCACGCCCTCTTTTACCAGGAAGTCAATAATAGCCTTACTAGCGGCATGGAGGTAGTGATTCACCTGCCTGTTTCGATGAGTGGTAATCCGCTCCATCTGCTTTGTCACACGCTCTCGCTCTGCTTTAGGGAGGCGCAGCTTCAATTCTTTCATGCGCTTGTTGTACCATTGATTGATGCTTTTCAGCGTTCGACCGTTAACCAATCGAGGGATGAACCCTGCGCGGTTTGAAGTTATCGCCGCTAAGTTCGTGACACCTAAATCAATGGCAACACAGTACGAGTGGTCTACTGGTGCCTGGACGGGTTTCTTGCTGTAGACGACTTCTACGACATAATGACCGTTACGAGGGATAATGCGTACTTGATCGATCTGCTTGGGGTCTTGTTGCGTTTTCACCTCGATAGGTAGCATTGAGGGCTTGATGATGCCTTGTCGTAAGGCATTCTTCTTGCCTCGACCCTTATGCAAGGTTTGACCCCCGCTGAGGGCTTGCAGGGTATAAACGAGAATATTCCTCCCTTCGGTTTTGTGCTTGTACTTAGGGAGTCGTGGCCGTCCAGTGAACTTGGAGGGATCTGCCTTGTAAGCTTTCAATGCTTCAAAGAAAGCGAGCCAGTTCTTATGCAGCAGGATCAGCACTTGTTGGCTCACCTTGGTCGGCAATGCTTGATACGCCTCATGAGACTGCATCCGTTTATCCATCGCCTCGTAAGGCAGATACACTCCCTTATGGATAAACGCCTGTCTGATTTCATACAGTGCCGCATTATACAGGTTCTTGGATTTGAAGGCCGCTTCATCAATCACGGCGTGGCGCGGGTCGCACCAATCGATGACATGCTGTTCTACCAGTTGCATGATCTCCCCCTCGTCCTTGCTCTCCGGTTATCCGCTCCTCGTTTAGACGCGCTTGCTGCTCCTTATACTGCTCGTGCAGCGAGATGAAGAGCCGATAGGTCTCATCGCTATCCAGATGAAATGCATTCTCTGCCAGATAGGGCGTCTCGGAGTCATTGGCAAGCAGATCGATGCTACCATCGCTCATCAGAAAGAGCGTATAACATCCTAAATCCAATTCCTGAAGGACAGAGACATCTTCCTCTCCCGCTTGCTGGCTGCTGTCGTATCCAGTCATGTTTGATATTCCTTGCATATGTCTCTCACACGTTCCTGTTCCGGCTATTTCGTTTCCAGATGTTGTGGTCTCGGCAAATAGGTAATGGTTAAGAAAACGGTCCTGCCGATCACCTGCACCTGCTGCATCCTCACGTGTGGCAACGCTGGCACTGTGTACGTCACAAATTGACACGTCCAGGCGACGTGCAGGCTGGTGGTGCCGACGACGCGCTCCAGACAGGGATGAGACAGCAGTCCTGAGAGTGTCTGACGGAGCAGGGCCATTCGTGCCTGGGCAAGAGCGTTTTGTCTATCCTGTGAGGTGATAAATTTCATGGTGGAGCTAGCTGCTCCACCGGTAAAGGGGTGCAGGTTTCTTAGATACAAAGCCGTTCCTTCGACGCTATCAATATCCAGTGTGGGAATATTCCCGCTTGTTCCGCTCGTAGCTGCATGTGCTGAGACAGAGGCAACTCCGTATCCTGCTGCGCTGCCTGCCGGGACAAACACGGCAGCATCCGTGACCACTGCTACTCCGTCTTTGCCCGTCAAGATCATCCCCTTCGGGAGTTCTTCTGAGAGGATCGAGCCGTTAGTGACGGTCAAGACTCCCTGTGCTGTAGTAGCCGGATAGGTCTTGATGCCGGTGGGCAGAACAATCACGCTGGTCGTGAATGATGTGAGCGGCAGGAGGACAGCCGGAACACGGATGGAGGCGCGTTGTTCCGGCTGTTGATAGGAGGTAAGGATGCCAATGGCAAGGAGGAGTGAGAGAGCAATAAGGGAAATGAAGACAGGTAGCAGGGAAGGGCGCTCTTGCCCTTCCCGAACAACATACAAATGGATGGTTTCCATCGGTTCGTCGTCCACTTGATACATAGCTCCTCCTATATTGCTGTTGCAGGTTTTGGATGAGATACAGCTAACGCAGCGAGATTGGTATGCAAGATATGCCACTGAGCAACCTGATCCCAATCAACACAATCAAGCATCTCTACCACTAAGCTACCGCCGATGCGGTTAATCGGTGTATCAGGAAGCCATTCATACCACTTGTCCAGCTCTTCTCTGACATACCCTTCAAGCATTTTGACATTGGCTTGAAATGCCTTCTCACTTGTTCCAAATGAGAAGGGTTTGTATTCCCGCTTCATGATGGTAGAAAGCTGGGCGAGAAAGTCTGGACAGTCAGTTATCACATTCCACAACGTTTGCGTGAATGGGTTCATAGCTCTCTCCTACTGTGGGATAAACCGGGTGCCGTTGTTGACGTAGAGAATGATGCGGTCCTGAATATGCACCAGCATTTCAACTTTGCCATTCACGACCTGAAACTCGCCCGTTACCGGAATCTGATTGGCATTGTCCGAAAAGAGGGTTGGACCCTTGTAAATGCGTGATTTGGCGGAGTCGCCATGCGGCAATTCAATAATCAGCACCGTCCCATTGAGGTTCAAGAAGAGATAGTGCGACGGATGATCGGCACTATCTCCTGGATAGACCACGGCATCAACTTGGGACACGCGCGGAAATTCGTAGGTGGCATTTAACTGGTTGTTTGCTATCCATGAGGTCAACCAACTGAGTCCAGCCCATAACACCAGCATCAGCATCATACTCACGCCAGAAATGACCAACCAGTGCGGTCTGCGTCGTCTATGCCTGGGCGGTGGTTCGTCATGAAGAACAAGCTGTCGGTTCCCACGCTGGAGAACCGTATGGCCCTCGCGATCTACATAGCGGACCGCGCTAGTTGGCATTCTGGTGGGTTCTCCTGGATAGTCCAGATCGTCAGCCAGAGCAAGCGGGTTGTGCGAGGAACGGTTGCGTTGATCGGTCAGATACGGCTCATCTTCAGGATGGTGGTTGATCGAATGGCCTGCGCGATGAGGCGGGAGTTGGGTGGCACTGGCTCGTTTGCGGAGGGGGTACTGTTGCATCTCACACCGTCCTTCCTTCAAGCAGCAACTCTCCTTCGAAAGCCGCTAGGGTGCCATCCAGGATGTACTCGTAGACCTGATTGGCAAACGCATTGCGGAGTTGATCGTTTTTGTGGCAGGAACACGTCGGATCAAAGCAGAACGGCTGATCTGCGGTGTGTAGTAACTCATCCCCCATCGGGATGAAGTTCTCGCCGTAGGGGTGTATGGTTTCTTGCATCTTGTCCTCTCACTGACTCGTGATGTTTGGGGACGTAAGCCATTGTCAGCAAATGCATGCTTCTGATGAACAGTTGTTTGCGTTTGCTAGCATCTTTATTGTACACTGCTTTAAGATGAAAGTCAATATTTTCAGTGGGATTTTTCTGCAAATGTCTTGCAAGTACTTGCACTTGCTAGCGTTCTCTGTTACACTACATCAAGGCGAAAAGCCAATACCCTTGAGGATATTTAAGTAGTATGCCAAGCTTACAGCATTTATTAGACGATGCCACTATAACGGTATCAGAGCTTTCCAGACGTGCCAATGTGGATTACAGAACAGCAAGAAAGGCAGTTGAAGGCACTGGACCGATACAGAGGGTAAAAGTGCTTGCTCTCCTACGTGTAATCAATGAGCTTCTTGGAACTTCTTACAGGCCAGAAGACATTGATGGTTTAGATATGGATTAATTCAGCAAGACAGGAACTCTTAGGGAAATTTGGATTATCACAGATCACATTGAACATGTGGCAACAGAATTGGCGTACATAGAGGAGAATAACGTATTTCATGGATAATACAAACGGTTTGCAGACAAGCGATACAGCCGGGCAGAACGGTATGCAGCCCCGGCAGGATAATGCAGTGGCGCAGGAATGGACCGACAAGGGCAACCAGGCCGCCGAACAGGGCGATTATGAGAGCGCGGCGGAAGCCTTTGAGCAAGCAGTGGAGATCAATCCAACCGATGCGCGCGCCCGCTATAACCTGGCTCTGGCCCGCCAATGCCTGGGCGATTCGGAGAGCGCGGTCGCTGGCTACCAGCGCACCATCGATATTGACCCTACCTTGATTGACGCCTACGTCAACCTGGGCAATCTTTACGGCGAAATGGGGATGCGCGAAGAATCCCTCGAAACCTTTCAGGAAGCCCTTGATTACGCACCCGACAACGATACACTCTATCTCAGCGTTGGCGACGCCTATCGCGCCCAGTATCTCTATCAGGACGCCATCCAGAACTACCGGCAGGCCGTTATTTTCAACCCCGATAATACACTGGCTGCCGACAATCTGGCCGATGTGCGCGAGCGGGTCAACGTGCAATTGCGCCGCATCATGGACCAGGAAAAGCGCGTTGACGAAGACCCTTCCGACATCTCGCGCTATGCGGAACTGGTGAGCCTGTATATCGACGTGCGCAGCTTCGATGAAGCCCTCTCGGTTGCGAATCAAATGACCGCGCTTGATCCCGAAGATCGCACCGGTTATGACAGCCTTGCCGCCGTGTACGAGGCCCTCGGCGAGCCTGAGCAGGCAGCGGATACCTACGCCCATATTGTCGAACTCGCCCCCGACGACGCGGAAGCCTGGGAACACCTGGGTACCTGGCGTCTCACCCTGGGTGATAGCGACGAAGCCATCCGCGCCTTTGAGCAATCCGCCCAACTCGATCCCAATCGCTTCACCGTGCGCTTCAACCTCGCGGAAGCTTATCTGGAAACCGATCAGTATGACAAGGCTATGCACGCCTACCAGGACATCATCGAGCGGCGCAGTGAGCTGGATTCCGACGACCTTGCGGCGGCCTATGCCGGTCTTGCCGACACCTACAACTCTATGGAGCGCTACGACGACGCCATCTCAACCAGCAAATCCCTCCTGGAACAATTCGAGGACGATCCAGAAGGCTATTATCAGCTTGCCACCGCCTACGATGCGCAGGGCCATTTCGACGAAGCCATCGGAAATTACGAGAATGCCATCGACAGCGACCCGCTCAACGCCGACTACTACAACGACTATGCCGACACCTTGCGCGAAGTCAAACGCTACGATGACGCTCTGGAAATGGCGCGTCAGGCCATCGCCATGGACCCATCCATGATCCTCGCCTACGAGACACTGGCCCAAATCTACACAGAAATGGGACACACCGAGGACGCCGCAGCCGCTATGGAACAGGCCGAAAGCCTGCGCGTAGCCGAGCAATAAAACATAGGAGGCAAGGGG
>JBOGTO010000359.1:0-4662 GCA_050695155.1 Ktedonobacteraceae bacterium | reverse complement strand
CCTCTACTATGATGACGACAACAGAGCCAGAACGTTCATAGTAGAGGCGACCCTGGCGGTCGCCTTGCTCAACCTCTCTAGTGCAACTTTTCAATCGCCTTGTTTGATTATCCCCTCTGTGGATAGCGCGGGTCATTCACTGGAGGCATGGGCGGCTGTTGATACTGTCCCTGCTGGTATGCGCCCGGCTGTGGCTGGGAGGGATAGGGATTTTGCGGCACCGGTTGCTGGTATTGCGGGTAAGGCTGCGGTGGGTACGGAGCAGAAAAGTTGTTGCCTGGCTGCTGGTAACTGTTCTGCACGGCATTGTTATAAACGGGTGCGGATTGTCCGGCAGGAAGCATGTTCTGCGCGCGCTTGCGCTTAAAATAGAGCGCGTTCACAACAAATAGGAAGCACAGCCCCGGCAGCGCACCGAGAACCATTGGAATGATGATTTCGATGCTAAAGAGGTGCGTACGAAATACTGTATAGTAGTAGGTAGCGATCAGCATTCCGGGGCTAATCAAGACACCTGTGATCGAGCCAACATACCAGTATGCCATCTTATTCATGAACAGGCTTCCAGCAATGGCACCGCCCACGATACTGATGATGATCCAGGTGCTGAGACCATAGGTGAGTACGCCAAAATCCGGTATGAAACCAGTGATGACCAGTCCGGGGAATACCGAGGAAAGGAGCAGGAGCAGCAGGCCAACTTGCTGCCGGGCATTCATCTTGTTGGCGCGCGCGTAGCGCTGTCTATTTGGCATTCTATTCTCTCCTTACAGAGTCAAAGCGAACAAAACAAGCCGGGGCATACATCCCGGCTTTGAGATAATAGTCCGCTCGTATTATCTCTCTTGTAGCCTCTCGACCTGCCTCTTTGCTCGTTTACCAGGACAAAATTCCTATAATTAAATGACCTTCCATTTGTTCGTCCCATTGGAACTTCCCCTACCACGTCTCGTATATTACAATGTACTGGTGAAAATGAAGCACGAACAGGAGAAAGAGCATATGATTCTCCATAGCGGAGAGCGCGTCTACTGGGGCGCGCCCGAAGTGATTTACCTGGAGGGAACTGTCGCAAAGCTGGATGAAGTCGCCCAGGCCGTAACGGTGCATATTGACCGCGCAACCCCCAATTCCGCGCACCTGATCGGTGAAGACGTACCCTTTGCCGCCGATGGTCTGACCCCTTTGCAAGGTGAAAGCCCATCTGGCATTACCAGCGAACGCGCGGCGTCTGGCGGTCCCGCGCAGCCCATGAGCGACGAAGAAAAGCTGCGTGGCGCGGCTGCTGTCGTAGTGCATCAAAAATATGGCACGACAATTTCGCATGAACAGCGCGAGGCCATGATTGCCCAGGTGTTGCAGGTCATTGCCAACGATGCTGCAATGCGCACCCGCATCATCGACTCGATGAATCAAATTCTGCAACGCGAGCAATAGAAAAGTGAAGTGGGGCATATCCCTATACGCAAATTCAAGGTATACTAAGCGTTGAAACCTGAGAAATAACATATCTTACTCGTTCGGGTCGAGAGGTGAATATATATGAACTGTTTGCAATGCAGCGCTCCTCTGGAAGATCAGGCGCGTTTCTGCCGCAATTGCGGTAATCCAGTAGCTATAGGCTCTCCTGTTATACCGTCTACGCATGATTCGCCAACTGTACCAACACCTATGCCGCAGTCACAATATGCTCAGCAGGCGCAATGGCAGTCACCGCCGACGCTACCGGCCTCCCCGCAGTGGAATCAAATACCGGCGGCGCAACCAGTTCCCGCACAGCCTCAATATGTGCCGCAAGCCGGCAGTATGCAGAGCGTAGGTACCCCGGCGGGCAGCGCGCCTCGTCGTCGCAAGAGAAAATGGCCCTTGCGCCTCTTGATTATTCTGATTGTCCTGCTTGTATTGCTGACAGGAGGATGGTTCCTGGCGGGTCGCCCAATCCTGCATTCGGTCGCGCAAAACCAGTTTGACCAGCTTGTAGCCAGCCAGATCAATACAATTCTGCCTCTTCCCACAGCTATTACCTCGCTGGCTGTCACAGAAAACGAGTTGAACAACCTCATTACGCTCAATCACGCTCCCTCTGATCCAGTGCAGAATGCCGTAGCGCATATCTCGCCACCCATCATCGCCAGCGACGGCTCATACACCGGCGGCCTGGAATTGGATTTTCAACTGTTCGGCTTTTCCTGCTCTATCAGAGGCATACCCGTTGCCAGCAACAACCAGGTCGTGATGACACATGTGCAGGTCAGCGGCATCCTTTCCCTGGTCATGTCCCCCGATGAAATGACCACGCTGCTAAATGGGCATCTCCATGATGCCTTTACGAACTTGCGGCGTCAGGCGACGGGCCTCACCATCAAAAATCAAGAGATCGATATTCAACTCAGTTCAAATTTTGTGCGTGTCCTCACAACCACTTAAATGCGCGCCATACTACCAGCATCGAGGCAACGATCCAGGCTATCATCACCAGCATCCCTGTTTGTATGGCGCTCCAGCCCGCGCCATTGTAAATGACCTGGCGCAGCGCTTCATTCAGATAGTAGAGCGGCATGGCGTGGATAAGCGGCTGTATGAAGCTCGGCGCGCCATTTACGTCGAAGTACGAGCCACCCAGGAACATCATCGGAAAGCTAACCAGCAGCAGGATGGAGTTGGCCGCTTCGGATTTCTTGACGAAGCTGGCAATAGCGAAACCGATCGCCAGCAGGGTCAACGCGCCCACTATCACGACCAGCGCCAGCAGCCCAATATTGCCGTAGATGTGGACGTTGAAAACCCAGACTGCCAGCGCCAGCAACAGCGCGCCCTGCAACAGTGAGAGCGCCAGCCGCGCTACGACCTGCGCGCTAATCATGGAAAGCGGCTTGAGCGGCGTGGCTGCCAGCCGCCTCGTGATGCCCGTTTCGCGCCAGTTGACCAGTTGAATACCCACAGCCAGGTTCGCCCACATCAACAGCATACCGAGCATTCCAGGGGTGATAAAATCGATTTCCCGCAGTTCTTTCGCTGCTACCCCCTGCTGGTCCAGGATGACCGGCCCCGGTTGATGCATGATCTTACTATTGATACCATCCACGATAGCTTTCACAGTAAGCTGGGCGGAGGCCGCCGTCACCGGGTTGCTCTGATCGTAATAGACTTGCAGATGCGCCCCGCCCCCGGCAAGCTGCTGGCTAAAACCGGCAGGCAGCATGATAACAGCGTCGCGTTGTCCACCTTTCAACGCCTGCTGCTCCTCGTCGCTGCTGCCGGTGAACACTTGCAGCGCGTCCGATTTCTCTAACTGGCTGACGACCTGCGCAGAAACTGGGGTATGATCTTGATCGACTACCCCCAGTCTCGTCTTGCTCGCAGTGTTGCTACCGAACAGGAAGCCAAACACAAGCATCGAGATGACCGCCAGACCCAGGCTGGTCAGGATAAGTTCGCGCTGGCGAGTCAGCATGATGAAGTTTGTGCGCAGTAAGATAATGATTTTGGTTCTCATACGTGTATCCTTTTTTATTCTGCTCGCAGTTGCCGCCCGGTTATTTCCAGAAAAACGTCTTCGAGTGTTGGCGCGTGTACCTGTAGATCGGTGAGCGGAATACTCCGAGCCTCAGCATAGGATAGCAGGGCGGTGAGTGTAGATTGCATCGAACTGGTATAGATGATATAGCGTTCATTAGTACGCCGCACGCCGGAAACGTCCGTAAGCTCCTCGATATCGCTCTTGCTGGCCTTGTCGTCTAACCGGCAATCGATGGTAGCCTGCGCTCCCAGCCGACCGATCAGACCGACTGCTGTATCCAGCGCAATGATGTGTCCGCCATCCATGATAGCGATGCGATCGCACAGCATTTGAGCCTCGTCCATGTAATGCGTGGTCAGGATGATCGTTTTCCCCTCTTCGCGCAGCCGCAGCACAATATCCCATAACATGCGACGGCTCTGGGGATCGAGTGCGGCAGTTGGCTCGTCCAGAAACAACACCTGCGGGTCATTGACCAGCGCGATAGCCAGCGCCAGGCGTTGACGTTGCCCGCCAGAGAGTTCCTGCGGGTGCGCCCTGGCTTTTTCTTCCAGGGCCACGTCGCCCAACAGCTTGCGCGTATCAAGCGCACGAGGATAAAGAGACGCGAAGAATTGCAGTGTTTCCAGCAGCGTCAACTCAGGGAAGAGCGAAGTTGCCTGCAACTGTACGCCAATGATGCGCTGCACCGCGCTCTTCTGCCGCCGCACATCCAGTCCCGCCAGCATAGCCGTACCCGCGTCGGGCGTGCGAATGCCCTCGATCATTTCCAGCGTGGTCGTCTTGCCCGCCCCGTTTGGCCCCAGCAGACCGAAGATTTCTGCCTGCCGTACCGAGAACGAAACATTATTAACCACAGTTTTATGCGCATACTTTTTAACGAGGCCGCGCGCCTCTACCATGCCTCCGCCTGTGTGTTCAGTAGTGGATGCGCCTGCCAACTTTCCTTTTGAGATCATAGCGTGTATCCTTTCATATCTTTTGCCCGTGAGACCGTTCCGTAGGGGCGGGGGTTGGGCCGGGCTGGGAGGGGACGCTTGCGTCGCCCGCTGTCGGAATCGCACATCCCCCGGCGGGCTTGCGTCGCCCGCTGTCGGAATCGCACATCCCCCGGCGGGCTTGCGTCGCCCGCTGTCGGAATC
>JBOGTO010000358.1:0-2647 GCA_050695155.1 Ktedonobacteraceae bacterium | reverse complement strand
AACCTGGACATTACGATTAAGCATAACGCTTATGGATGCGGTCAATCGCATTCCCACAAATCTATGCTATACTAGTGTACAAACTCGAATGTTCAAACAAGAAACACTACGCGGGAGATATGACGACAACTTATTCAAACGGCACGCGCATTGATCATTACGAGATTGTTCGCCAGCTTGGGCATGGCGGTATGAACAATGTCTATCTGGCCCTGGACACGCTGAACGGAGAGCAAGTCGTACTCAAGTTCCCCAACGATGATCTAATTAGCAATGTGGGCGTCTTTGAACGCTATAAGCGCGAAGCGGAGATTGGCAGTCGTCTTGACCATCCGCATGTCCAGCGCGTGCTGAACAATGATGAGAACCGCTGCGAGCATTACCTGGTGATGGAATTCATCCAGGGGCGCACACTGCGCGAAATATTGGAAGCAGCCTCTCCCAATTTATTGCCGCTCGACGAGGTCATACGCATCACCACGCAAATTTGTGACGCGCTGACCTATTGCCACGAACACGGCGTCTTCCACCGCGACATCAAGCCCGAAAACATCATGTTGCTGGAAGATGGCAATATCAAAATCATCGATTTTGGCGTGGCCCTCTTAGAAGGTGCGCGGCGCGTCACCTGGCGCGGTCTCTCCGGCACAGTTGGCACACCCGACTACATGGCCCCCGAACAGTTGCAGGGCGGGCGCGGCTACGCCAGTTCCGACATCTATGCCGCCGGCGTGATGCTCTACGAAATGCTGTGCGGGCGCGTCCCCTTCGAAGGCGAAAACGTCTTCGCTGTACTCAACCAGCACATCACACAGGACCCGCCCTCCATTCGCCAGTTCAACCCGCATGTCTCCGCCGCCCTCGAAACCGTCGTCATGCACGCCATCCGCCGCGACAGCGACAAACGCTACAGAACCATGCGCGCCATGCTCGACGACCTCACCCATCTTGATAAGGTCACACCTATCCCTTACAAACCCGCCGCACCGCAAATGAACAACACCAAACGCCAGATCATCCTGGGCTTGATTATCACAGGCGCGATCATTGTAGTTATTGTTGCTATCGGGGTGCTGGCGCAAGTGTTGCATAACTACCATCCGTAGGGGCGGGGGTGGATGATGGGATGGGAGGGGGCCTTTAGGGCCGCCCGCGTACCTGTTCTCTATGTTCCCCACGCGGAAATATTACATCCTATCCCCAACGGGCGGCCCTAAAGGCCCCCTCCCCTACGGACAATTGAAGAACCTATTCTTTCGTTGCAGCCTGTCCCAGCAAATTCCCCTCCACACCCAACGTCGGCAACAATTGCGCCTGCGCCTGAGTAGTGAGCGGCAGACCCCACAGCTTGATGAACCCCAGCGCGGCGTTGTGATCGAATTGATCGCCTGTATCATACGTCGCCAGGCTGTGACTGTACAGCGAATGCTCCGACTTACGACCAACCACCGTGCATTGCCCGTTGGTCAGCTTCACGCGCACGACTCCACTGACGAAACGTTGCGTACTCTGTACATAGGTCGCCAGGTCCTGGTGCAACGCGCTATACCACTGACCATTATACACCAGCCGCGCATATTCGGCAGCCACAATCTCCTTAAAGCGCGTCTGGTCGCGGCTCAGCGTCAGGCTTTCCAGAGCGCGATGCGCGGCGTGCAGCATCGTTGAAGCGGGAGCCTCGTACACCTCGCGCGACTTGATGCCCACCAGGCGGTTCTCGATGGAGTCGATACGCCCGATGCCATAGCTGCCGGCCAGCGTATTCAACGTCTCAACCAGAGTCACACCCTCAACCTCCTCGCCATTCAGCGCAATGGGAATGCCATGCTGGAACGTGATTTCCAGGTAGATTGGCTCTTTCGGCGTATCCTGCGGCCCTTTTGTCCATTCATACACGTCCGCCGGTGGCTCTTCCCAGGGGTCTTCCAGAATGCCCGTCTCAACGCTCCTGCCCCACAGGTTTTGATCGACCGAGTACGGGCTGGCGTTGGTCACAGTAATCGGAATGTTATGTTCTGTCGCATAAGCAATTTCGTTGTCGCGTGTCATGCTCCACTCGCGCACGGGTGCGATAATCTTGAGATCGGGAGCCAGCGTATTGATCGAGACATCGAAACGCACCTGGTCATTGCCCTTACCCGTGCAGCCATGCGCCACCGCTACGGCTCCCTCCGCGCGCGCCACCTCTACCAGCAGACGCGCAATCAACGGGCGCGCCAGCGCCGTCGCCAGGGGATACTGGTTTTCGTAAATGGCCCCCGCCTGCAATGCAGGCCACACGAAGTAGCGCACAAAATCGGCGCGCGCATCCACCACCAGCGTTTTGATCGCCCCGATCTGCTCCGCTCGCGCCGCGATAGCAGGTAAATCCCGGTCATTGCCAACATCGATCGTCAGTGTAATCACATCCAGATTATAATGTTCCTTGATCCAGCGAATAGCCACCGAGGTATCCAACCCGCCAGAATATGCCAGTACAACGCTTGACATTATATTGTTCCTTCCTGCGCTCATCAGCTTTATCCTTGCCTACCAGCGCCTCAATTGCTACAAATACAGAGAAATGATGCCGTTCCGTAGGGGCGGGGTGGGGACGCTTGCGCCGCCCGCGTCCCGGTCCTGACCAAAACGCCCCGCACCCCAGGGC
>JBOGTO010000357.1:0-5140 GCA_050695155.1 Ktedonobacteraceae bacterium | reverse complement strand
GTCCCTACAGTGAGGGGAAGAGCGATTCGTGCTATGGCCGGTTTTGATCGGCAACATTCATCAGGGTGGTTTAAGCCTGGTCTACATTTGGTGTTGCAGGCTGATCTGCGGCGGGCGTGGTCGACTCGCCTGCGATGAGCAAGTTCAATTCACCGCGTGTGCGCTCGATAATTCCGCGCAGGCGTGTAACTTGTTCGGGATTTTCGAAAGAGGCGCGGGTAGCAATGGCGAATAGACGCGCAACTTCTCTCGCTTCAACTGCAAGGGCGTGCATTTCCGGGCGTGAAGCGTGCCCGCCGTGTCCATGCCAGCGCATCCAGGGAGGACCCGCAAGGCCTTCCTCGTTGCGCGGGCTATCGGTGAGTAATGCGCGGCCCGTATCAGTGATAGTATAGACCTTCTTTCCCTCGACTTCGTTGCCGGTGGCATAGCCGCCTTCTTCCAGCATCTGCAAGGTGGGGTAGATCGAGCCGGGGCTAGGGCTATAGAAGCCGCCGGAACGCTGTTCCAGGGCCTTGATCATTTCATAGCCATGCATAGGCCGCTCTTGTAGCAGCCAGAGCAGGGCGTATTTCATATCGCCGCGTCCGAAAAAGCGACCGCCTTCTCTTCCGGGTCCAAATGGCCCTCCGCCGGGGCCAAAGCGACCGCCGAAGCCAAATGGTCCGCGACCACGCCCCATCGCAAAGAAGCGCGTGTCAGGACCCTGCTCCTGGAACCAGGGAGGAGTCCACTCGTTCCCCCAATGCGCGCGATGATGACCAAATGGGCCATGTCTATGCTGCTCGCCAAAGAAGCGCGGGCCGTGTCCTCCATGCCGGTGCCAGGGGGGGACGTGTCCCTCTTCACCATTTCCCTGAAATTCGTAGGCAAAACGGTTGTCAAACATGTGTATTTTCCTTTCTGTACCGATAACGATATATCGTTATCTACAATAGAGTATAACGATATATCGTTAATTGTCAAGGGGTTTACCTCTCATTTTTGTGAGGTTACTTGCTTGCATCAGTTTATGAGGCATGATAGACTTGGGGAAGATGTCGTCAGCACATCGAACGCCGTAACGTCCTCCATTTTTAAGTCTGGATGGGATGAGCGGGCGTGGAATATGGATGTAGAGAGGTAACGTATTGTGAGCGACGAGCCTGAGATGAGCAACAGGAGAACCAGCGTGCAAGCACACCATCGCACGGGAGATCGATTCGCGGGACGCCGGGTTGTCACTATTGGGGGAGGCACCGGAACATTTGCCCTGCTCTCGCATCTTAAAAAATACCCTTTTAACATTAGCGCCATAGTCACGATGTCAGATAGTGGTGGAAGTTCGCGCCGCTTGATGGACGAGTTTCGCCGCCAACTCCCGCTGGGGGATTTGCGTATGTCATTAGTGGCTCTGGCGCATAACGGGGCGTTATGGCGAGAGGTCTTTATGCATCGTTTTGAGCAATCCAACGGTGCGGACGCGAAGGAAAGAGGGGTAAGCGGACATAGCCTGGGCAATATCATCCTCAAAGGTTTGCAGGATATTAATAACGATGATCTCTTGCTGGCGCTCGAGGATGCGCAGGAGCTTTTGAATTGCTCCGGTCGCGTTATTCCCGTGACTCTCACACAAACAATGATTTGCGCCGACCTGGAAGATGGCAGTTCCATCTGGGATGAGACCGAAATCGATACGCGCGGCAAGAAAAACGGTGGCGATCTTTCTCCCATAGTAAATGTGCGCCTGGAACCTGCTGACGTTCCTGCTTGCGCGCAGGCGGTAAAAGCGATCAAGCGAGCCGATACGATTGTGATTGGGCCGGGAGACCTGTTCACCAGCCTCTTACCAAACTTGCTCGTGCGGGATATTGCGCGAGCAGTACGCGAATCGGATGCTGAGAAGGTCTATGTTTGTAATATTATGACCAAACACGGGGAAACCGATGGGTACAAAACCTCGGATTTCGTCAGGCAGATTCACCGTTATCTGGGTGGGCGCGTCGATCGAGTGATTGTCAATGATGGCCCATTCCTGCCAGATGTGCTGGCAACGTATGCCGAGGAGAAAAGCGAGCCGGTCATAGTAGACCGCGCGCAATTAGCCCGGCTCGTGCCGAACGTCGTCATAGAACACCTGAATCTGGAAGGAGACAGGCTGGCGCGCCACGATCCCGAACGCCTGGTACGCGCGATCTTCCCATTGGATGATCTGTAGCGGCGCAAACAAGAGAGCCGCTACAAGCCTTTGGCGATGTTTTCGAACTCCTCGCGTGGGAAGGCTCGCATCGTTTGGGTGCGCACGCTGCCCTGCGCGATGGTACCCATAATGAGGCGGGCCGCCGTCTGGTCGTCGGGAGCTTCGGTAATCACGATATAGTCGTATTGCCCCATGACCAGATAGAAGCCAATCAACCTGCCACCAACTTCTTTCGCCGCGTCGTCGAAGAAACGCAGGCGTTCGGGGGCATTCTTGACTTCCTTGAATCCTTGTTCTGTGAGGTTCACCAGGCTAATGTAGGTTGGCATCTGTTTTTCCCTCCACTCGCTTGAGGCATTTCATCTTGCTAAGATACGGAAAACCGGAGACACAGTCGAGAAACATGTGCATGATGCGCCAGTCTGTCTGTATAGTGTACGCTATTCCGTGCCTTCATTCAAGCTCAACAACGATTTTCAGGGCAATTGAAAAGTTGCGTCAGAGAGGTTGAGCAAGGCGACCCTTGCAGTCGCCTTCCCTCTTTCCTCGACTTGTAAATCACTCAACGATTTTCAGCAACTTATTTTCGCCTGAAAAACAGCCAGCCCTCGCATAAACCGGCGATAGCTCCGACCACTGAGAATATCGCGTAGCGTTGCGCGGGTACGGCGCTCATGCTAAACAATCCACTGGATAGCACCAGGTAGGCCAGCGCGGCCAGCAGCGCGCCCAGGAAAGGCCGCGCGAACCATGTCAGAATGACGAAACCGGGCAATGCGGGCAGGGTCGGGCGTCCCAGTGTCATGATACAACTGATGCAACCGCCGAGCAGTCCGTAAAGCAGCACATACCAGGGCGCGCCCAGGGGAGCGAAGCTGGCTGTGAACACGGCGTTCCAGTACCCCAGCGTTTGCACGACGGCCAGCGCAAGGGTCGCCATTAGCAACGCGACCACGTAAAGGGCCAGCGCGAACAGCCAACCGCCGGAAATAGGCGTTGACGTTGTATTCTGAGCAATAGCTGGAACTTGCTCTAATGTAGAACTGACCGCGAGAACCGGCAGCGGCTCGGTATTTTGCTCTGCGCGCGCGTGAGCAGGAGTTGATGGCTCCTCTTCATGTTGCCTGGTCAGTATCATCAGTTCTTTCAGATACGCTTCTGGCAATTTCTGTCGCCGGGCTATTTCGAGCAGCCGTTGAGCGTAAGAGTGATCGAAATGCGCCTTAACTAGCGGCGATAGGAGCGTGTTTTTGCGGGCTGTCTCCGCGAGCGTGTAGGCGATGCATTGCACCGGACGCTTGCGATACGTCTCCAGCACAATGACAGGGATAGCTGTGCATGGATAGCCTGTGTGAATGCGGTCGAGGACAGAGGGTTCAGAACCGCTCTTCTCAATCAGGCGGCGCGGAATGCGATACAGAATGCCCCAGACCTCCTGTTCGGGTTCGGGCGAAGGCGCATTGGCAATGGTAATAGCGGTCTGCCCATTTTGCAGCTTAACGCCCTCGATATGGTAGCCTTTGAGAACCGCCGGGCCATAAATATACGCCTGCCCGTTCAGCCGTGTGGGGCTATTCAGGTAGTCTTCGTCCATTTCCAGGCCATATTCAAATAGCCAGCTAAATTCCGGCACTGTCGCGTCAGTCTGCTCAGACGTAGTCGCTAGAGGCGCGGATGCGGTAGTTACAGGTGTGCCGCCCCCGCTCTCCTCCGGCACAGGTGGCGCAGCAGGAGCTTCGATGGGAAAATCTACGTTTAACGCCTGTTCACTTTTTGCAGCCGGACGCGCGAATGAGAGCGGACGAGGAGTATTGGAGCGCACAATGGGTACACCGGTCGCTGCTCCATCTCTCGCGTCCATCCACTCTTGCGGGATTTGCTCGTTCGCTGGTTGCTTTTGCTCTTGTTCATTCTGATGCTGTGTATCCAAATTACCCCTCACTTTTCCACTTAGCCAACGCAAAGTCATCAATCTATCTCACATGATACTCAGAAACTACCAAAACACCAAATTTCAGGATGTTTGAGCTAATCTGGCGCGCTTTGACAAACGCTTTAGATTTGATGCAGTTTGCCGTACATCTTGTTTTGACAGTACGCCTTGCTCGGTAATCAGTTTTGTCGCAAGGCGAGCAGGCGTGTGATCAAAGTAGAAATTATGGATGGTGATGCCCTGAGCGGGATGTTCCCATACTTCCCCGGCCTCTTTCTCTTCCAGTAGAGCAAGATTGCCTGCCCATGCATATGTGGCGATCTTGAGCGTTTCACACAGCACATACAGGGGAATTTTATGCCCACGCGCGGCCCATGCCAGCAGGGCCGTCCCGGCCTTATTCAGAACATCGCCATTTGCCAGAATGCTATCAGCCCCGACAACGACAGCGGAGCAACGGGGTAAGAAAATGTCCGCCTGCGCATCGGTAATCAGGGTAGTGGCGATACCCGCTTTATGCAGAGCTAGCGCCACCTCGCGCCCTTCATAGCGCGGTCTGCCTTCAAGCACAATCATTTGCTCAATGCTGGACGCGCAGGCTTTCAGGACTTCCATTACCGTACCCGAAAGGCTGTGAGTCATGAGTGTGCCTTTCAAGAATGGACGAGCATGAGTAGTAATATGCTCAATCGCTGTATCGTATGTCTGTAGAAGCTGCTCTGCCGCGCGCGCCATCTCGTCAGGATTTTCCGACGAACCGAGGATGCGGATTACCGCGCCAGTTAGAGCGAACATGGCCGGGCGCGCCTGTGCCAACTCGTTCCCCGTCTGTCGCAAAAGCCGTAGGCGTTCATCTTGCGTTGAATTTGAAGATGTTGCTATATCCTGTAGAATGCCAATAGCTTCGCGTACTAACCAGCGCGACCCATGCTCGCGGTCCTCGCGCACTGTTGCGATACGCTTTTCAAAGCGTTCCATAATGTATATCCTCCTTCCAGGTGGTTCATCTTATGGATGTTGTGATGTGC
>JBOGTO010000356.1:0-13613 GCA_050695155.1 Ktedonobacteraceae bacterium | reverse complement strand
CGTTATATATGTGTGGTAAGATATGATTGGGCGAATAAATGACAATGCAGAATTGAGGCGATAATGTCCTGGAATGCCGATGAATTTACTAGCTATCGAGAATACGGTAGTGTTCCCGATTACTCTGATCCTGCTTACTACCAGCAGGGTGAAAGCGCCGCGCCTCGTTCCGCTCAACCAGTAGCGCTACCGCCAACTGCCCCCAATTATGGTCAACCGGTGCAGTCGCCCGTTTCGCCTGATATGTATAGCTATGATCCGGGGAAGATGAGCGCGTATCGCGATCCTTCATCGCTGGAAGGCTATACGGATGATGCCGGGGCCGACCAGCGCGAACTGGCAAAGCATGGCAAAATCACCGAAGGCAAAAAGAAGAAAGTAGCAGGATTGGGCGGGCTGGCAGCGTTTCTCATCGGTCTGATTGTGAAATTCAAGGCGCTGCTCTTCTTGCTTTTTGACCTCAAGTGGTTTGCGGTTTTTGGCAAGGTCGGGTTCGCCGGCATTACCGCGATTATCTCGATTGCGGCCTATTCATTCATCTTTGGCTGGCCGTTTGCTATCGGGCTGGTGGCTCTCTTATTCATCCATGAAATGGGTCATGCGCTGGTGATGAAGCTCAAAGGCATTCCTATCGGCGGCATGATCTTCATTCCATTGCTGGGCGCGGCGGTCTTGATGCGCCAGATGCCGAAGAATGCCAGGGATGAGGCGGAAGTAGGTATCGCCGGGCCTATCGCGGGCGCGCTCGCTGCCTCGGTCTGTTTTCTCATTGCGCGATCTGATCCCTTTAGCATCTGGACGCCATTGGCCTATTTCGGCTTCTTCATCAACCTGTTCAACCTGGTGCCAATCGTGCCGTTTGATGGCGGGCGCGTGCTGGCAGCTATCGACCGGCGCATGTGGATCGTCGGCTTCATCGGACTGGTCGGCTTTCAGGTCTGGTCATACATTCAGTACCATTCCATTTCGCCCTGGCTGCTCTTCTTCATCATTATTGCCGGAACGCAACTGTGGACACGCCGCCGCGTCGCCGATACTCCAGAGGGCAATGCCTACTACAAGGTGGCGACGGGCGAACGCATCATCCTGACGCTGGTCTACTTTGGTCTGGCGGCTGTGCTAGTGCTGGGCATGACCATTTCGTCCGGGCTGCTGCACAGCGTTGTCCAGTAGCGTTTCGTTAAAGTTCGTTTAGGATTGGGAGCGTGACGCGGCGTGTTCGCGTTTGTAGTACAAGGAAATCAAGGTTGCGTTAAATTTGTTTAGGATTGGGAGCGTGACGCCCACAAGGGGCGTCACTACATGTCTGCTTTCCCCCACCCCCAAATGCACCGGTTCCTATTTGCTTCTCACTTCAACCCCGGCCATCTCTTCTAGTACTTTGAGTAGCGAGGTGTAGTCGGCGTTGCCGTTGCCGGCGGCGCGCGACATTTCGTACATCTGGCGTGTCAGGGAGGTCATAGCGACGGGGGTGCTGTTCTCGGAGGCGAGGTCGAGCGCGAGTCCCAGGTCTTTGTAGAGCAGGTCGGTCATGAAGCCGGGCTGGAAGTTGCCGTTGAAGGCGCGTATGGGAAACTGGTTGGAGAGTTGCCAGCTTCCGCCGGTGCTGACGCTGATGATCTTTGCCATCGTTGCGACATCCGCGCCAGCTTTCACGCCCAGCACGAAGGATTCGGCGATAGAGGCCGCGATTGCGCCGCACAAAATATTATTCACGATCTTGACCACTTCACCTGCGCCAGTTGACCCGACATGAAAGATATTTTCCTTTTTGCCCATCGCCTCCAGTACTGGAAGCGCCTTTTCAAAAATATCGCGCTCTCCTCCCACCATAATGGTCAATGTACCATTGATAGCGCCCTGCGAACCGCCGCTGACCGGAGCGTCGAGGAAGTGAATGCCGCGCTCGGAGGCGGTCTGCGCGAGTTTGCGGCTCACAGATGGCGCGATGGTACTCATATCAACGATAATCAGTCCCTTGCGCGCGCCTTCGAGGACGCCCTGGGGACCGCTCACGACCTCTTCGACCTGGGGCGAATTGGGCAACATGGTAATCACGAGATCCGAGGCCATCGCTACAGCTCGCGGGGAAGGGGCCTGCTTCGCGCCCGCGTTCAATACTTCCTGTACCTCTGGCTTTTCCGGGTGGCGAGCGTAAATGGTGACATGGTGTTCTGCTTTAAGCAAGTTAAGCGTCATGGGCCGACCCATGACGCCGATACCGATAAAACCGATCTGCATTGATGATATCCTTTCTAAATATTCAGCATTTCCGTTCTGAAAAAGAAAAATATTTACTCCATTTCGATAAGAACTGCGCCACCTTTGACGACATCTCCTTCCTGGTAGTAGACTCGCCGCACTTTCCCTTCGTAGGGCGCGACAATGGTGTGTTCCATTTTCATGGCGGTGAGGATTACCAGCACCTGGCGCTGCTGTACCTGCTGGCCTTCGTGCGCCTGTACCTTGACGATAGTACCCGCCATGGGCGCGGTAAGTGTTTTTTGCGTGCTGGCCGCGTTGCCGCCATGCGCGGCGGCATCCACGTCGGGCGGTTGTGGCCGCGCAAAACGGTAGAGATGCCCGCTCAGCATTACTTGCGTTTCACCCCCGACGTGTTGAGCATAAACGCGCGTTTGCCTGGCGTCCTGCCGGATCAGCATAAAGCCGTTGTCGCCAGAGGTGTAGCTTATCTCGCGCGCAGGCTCGCCCGCAATTTGTATGTGCCACGCGCTCGGCATATCAGGTGAAGGCGAGAGCGCGACATGGTAGGATTGCCCGTTGTGTGTATAGGTCATGCTGCGCGCTTCGCCAAATATGCGCCACGCGCCTAACGTTTGCCAGGGGTTATGCGCAAGCGTTGTGCCGTTAAGCGTTGCGACAGGTTCCTGTTGCTTACTTAGATCGAGCAGAGCCGCCGCGTATAGGGCGTGTGGGTCGGGTTGCTGTGCCTCCTGTGGCTGCGCTTCGAGCAAGGCGTATGTTTCCAGGAAGTTCGTGTAGGTTTGCCCTTCGTAGAAAGCGGGATGGTTGGCGATAGCGAGCAAGAGGGAGGCGTTGGTTTGCACCCCAAACACCACCTGCTGTTCCAGCGCGTCGCGCAGGCGAGCGATGGCGGCCGGGCGGTCTTCGCCATAGACGATCAGCTTGGCGATCATGGGGTCGTAGTACTGGCTGATCTCGTCCCCACTTTGAATACCGTTATCAACGCGCACGCCAGGCCCGGAGGCTGGCACATAAATTGAGACGGTGCCGGTGGAGGGCAGGAAGTTTTGCTGCGGATCTTCGGCATACAGGCGCACTTCGATAGCGTGGCCGCGCGGGCTGATGTCTTCTTGTGCTAGCTCGAGTGGTTCTCCTGCGGCGATGCGGATTTGCTGGCGCACGAGGTCCAGGCCAGTCACCAGTTCCGTGACGGGATGCTCGACTTGCAGGCGTGTATTCATCTCCAGAAAATAGAAGCGTTTGTCGCTGTCGAGCATAAATTCGAGCGTACCGGCGTTCACGTACCCGGCGGCTTGCGCAATGCGCACGGCTGCCGCGCCCATTTCAGCCCGCAGTGTAGGGGTCAACGCGACCGAAGGACTCTCTTCGACAATCTTCTGGTGGCGGCGCTGGATGGAGCATTCGCGCTCCCCCAGGTGTATCAGGTGGCCGAGGGTATCGCCCAGTACCTGTATCTCGACATGGCGCGGCTGTAACAACAGGCGTTCAAGAAAAACAGTGCCATCGCCAAAGGAACTCAGAGCTTCGCGCCGCGCGCCCGCCAGTTGGTCGAGGAAGTCTGCTTCGAGATGCACTTCGCGCATACCTTTGCCGCCGCCGCCTGCCGAGGCTTTGATTAAAACGGGGAAGCCGATGCGCCGCGCTTCTTGCAACAAGAGCGCGTCGTCCTGGCTATCGCCATTGTAGCCGGGGATGGTGGGCGCGCCGACCGATTGCGCAAGGCGCTTAGCGGCGATTTTCGATCCCATCAGGCGCATGGCCGAGACTGACGGCCCGATGAAAACGATGCCTGCCTGCTCACACGCCTCCACGAAGGCGGCATTTTCAGAGAGGAAGCCGTAGCCGGGATGGATGGCTTGCGCGCCACTGCGCCGCGCTACATCGATAATGGCAGCGATATTCAAATAGCTCTGCGTGGCAGGCGCGGGTCCGATGACATAGGCTTCGTCAGCGCATTGTGTATGAAGCGCGTGGCGGTCGGCCTCGGAATAAATAGCGACGGTCGCTATATCCATTTCACGACAGGTCGCCATGATGCGCACAGCTATTTCGCCGCGATTGGCAATCAGTATTTTCTTGAACATGTTTAAATACCTGACTTAACAATTTGTGCATGTTGGGTACAAGGGCGACCGCAAGGGTCCCCTCCCCGCATCCACTCCACTCCCGCCCCTACAATGAACGTTATTCAATCCAACCAGGTTTGCGTTTCTCGAGGAAGGCTTGCAGGCCCTCCTGGCCCTCTTCGCTGACGCGCAGACGGGCGATGGTTTCGGCGGTGTAACGACGGGCGGTTTCGCTATCCATTTGTCCGACGTTTAAGGCCAGAGCTTTGCAGGCGCGTATTGCCAATGGCGCGCTTTTCAGCAATTCGCCAACTTTTTCTGCGACAGCCTGGTCGAGTTCTGCGGCGGTGGTCACGATATGCACCAGCCCGATCTCACGCGCGTAGGCTGCTGTGAAGCTTTCGCCGGTTAAGAAGAGCCTGCGCGCCTGGGTTTCGCCGATTTTGCGCAGGATATAGGGCGAGATAACGGCAGGCGCGATGCCCAGCCGCACCTCGCTGAAGGCCAGTTTCGCGGAATCAACGGCGATGGCGATGTCGCAAGCCGCCACCAGCCCTAATCCTCCCCCCATAGCCGCCCCATTGATACGCCCGATGACTGCGCAAGGGAAGGTATTGATGATCTTGAAGAGATCGCTCATCGCCAGCGCATCTTGCAGGTTTTGCTCCTGCGAAAATGTCGCGGATGCCTTCATCGCGTTCAAGTCCGCGCCCGCGCTGAAGACTGTTCCGTCGCCCGTCAGCACTACCGCGTGCAGGCGCGTATCCGGGCGTAAATCAGTGAATGCCGCGCGCATGTCTGCTGCCAACTGAGGGCTTAGAGCGTTGCGCACTTCCGCTCGTCGCATGGTGATGGTGGCGATCCTGTCATTATGACTGCGTTCGACCGAGATATGGGTGTATTTTGCCATTAAAACCTCCCCGCAGATTATTACATTCTAAAGACGCCGAAAGGGGTATCTGGCACGGGCGCGTTCAGCGATGCGGCAATGCCCAGCGCGAGTACTGCTCGTGTGTCGCGTGGGTCAATGATGCCATCGTCCCACAGGCGAGCGGTGCTGTAGTACGAGTTGCCCTCGGCTTCATATTTATCGAGAATGGGCTGCTTGAACGCGGCCTCTTCTTCCTCGCTCATATTCTGGTTGCGCACGGTTGCCAGCACGCTGGCGGCCTGTTCGCCGCCCATGACCGAGATACGCGCGTTGGGCCACATCCAGAGCTGGCGCGGCGAGTAAGCGCGTCCGCACATGCCGTAGTTGCCCGCTCCAAACGAGCCGCCGACAATCACGGTGAAGCGCGGCACGGGAACGTTGGCGACGGCCATCACCATCTTCGCGCCGTCTTTGGTGATACCGGCGTTTTCATATTGCTTGCCCACCATGAAGCCGGTAATGTTTTGCAGGAAGATCAACGGCGTCTGTCTTTGACCGCATAGTTCCATAAAGTGCGTGGCTTTCAAAGCACTTTCCGAAAACAGAATGCCGTTGTTGGCGATGATGCCTACCGGATAGCCCATGAGTCGCGCAAAGCCGCATACCAGCGTGGTACCATAGAGTTCTTTGAACTCGTGAAAGCGGCTGCCATCCACGAGGCGGGCAATGATTTCGCGCACATCGTAGGTTTTGCGATGATCGCGCGGGATGATTCCGTACAGATCGGCGGCATCATAGAGGGGCGGTTCAGCTTCGTGTATGTCCCAGGGAATATACTTGCGCCGATTGAGGTTGGAGACGATGCTGCGACAGATAGCAAGCGCGTGTTCGTCGTTGAGGGCGTAATGGTCGGTGACGCCCGATTTGCGGCTATGCACGTCCGCGCCGCCCAGTTCTTCGGCGGTCACTTCTTCGCCGGTAGCCGCTTTGACCAGCGGCGGCCCACCCAGGAAGATAGTGCCATTGCCGCGCACGATCACGCTTTCATCGCTCATGGCCGGGACATACGCGCCGCCTGCCGTGCAGGAACCCATGACGGCGGCGATCTGTGGGATGCGCTGGCTCGACATACGCGCCTGGTTGTAGAAGATGCGCCCAAAGTGTTCGCGGTCGGGGAAGACATCCGCCTGTAAAGGCAGAAACGCGCCACCAGAATCGACGAGATAGATACAGGGCAGATGGTTCTGCTCGGCGATTTCCTGCGCCCGCAGGTGCTTTTTGACGGTCATGGGATAGTAGGTGCCGCCCTTGACGGTGGCGTCATTGGCGACGATGATGCACTCCTGCCCCTCGACAACGCCAATGCCTGTCACGATGCCTGCCGAGGGCGCGTCATTCTCGTACATATCCCACGCCGCCAGAGGACTCAGTTCCAGGAAGGCGGTATCGGGGTCGCACAGCAATTGCACACGTTCGCGCGCCAGCAGCTTGTGGCGTTTGCGATGTCGGGCGATGGCCTCTTTGCCGCCGCCCTGTTGAACCAGTTGGATACGTTCGTTCAGTTGCTCGAGCAATTGCTGAAAAGAATGGGTGTTTTCCTGAAATTCGGGACTGCTGCGATCTATGCGGGATTCTAAAATGCCCATACGCTTGAATGTTCCTCTCGACAACGTTGTCACAGACTGGACGCGGAAAAGGCTTGATGAAAGCAGGCGTCTCTCTTTCTCCGGTACGATTGCAGCATAGCACCGCGTGGGGGGAGCGTCAAGGTAAAAACTTGCCTGCTGCATAGTAACACTGCATTCACTGATTTGCAATAGAAAGCCTCAGTTATAAAGTGCGGAGATCACTCATCGGACTACTTGCGCTGCATGTACCATTCACGAAATTCCGAACAACGCCCGTCTTCATCGAAGCGCAGGACAAAGATGTTGTTCCACTCCGCTTTGAGGGTAGAGCCATCTTGCTCGAAATAGAGGCTGCGCCCATTAGTGATGGCGCGGTCGCCTTCTATCATGATTGGTTCGTAGTGGCCGTCATAGGTGCCTGCCGTATCGGTTCCATCTAACCAGGAGGCGACAACGGCAGCTCGTCCATGCACTGGCTCGCTAAACGGATTGTAGGTATAGACGACGTTTTCACTGAAAAGATCGCCAATTGCCTGCGCGTCATAGCTTTTCCAGGCGCTTACATAGGCATCCAGCCAACGCTGGACTGCGGCACGTTCTAACATGTGTTTCTCCTTGTGACGATGAATAATCTGTTCCTCTGTATTGACGAATCGTTCGTATTCGTACACAACAGCTTCTTGTTCGAGAGTTTCTATTGAGCCAGGTCTCCATTCCCGAATGAGAGTAATGGCGTTGTTTGCAGGCATTTTCGTTGCGACCAGGTAACAGGCGAGTATGGTGCCTGTACGTCCAAGCCCGGCCAGGCAGTGAACTGCGACGGGCATGTGTCTCTCAAGACAAGAAGAAATCATGGCAACAGCCTCTTTCGCCTGCTGCAACGTCGGGGCCGTAAAGTCGGGAACTGGAATATGCCTTGTATGTATACCGATTTTGGCAGGTGTCTCGTAGGAGTATGATCGCTCAGCAAGATTGAGCATAGCTCGTATTCCTTTCTCATACAGGAGAGTAAAGGCATCTTCCGACTCTGGATATGGCATAGCTGCAAGTTTGTTTTCAAAGAGCCAGCTAAAGTTGGGCAGGATAATCTGCCGCTTCTCATCTTCGGTCAGGTCATACTCCTGCAAAAATTGCCACGGATTGCTCATCAATTGTGTTCTAAAGGCTGGCTCCAGGTGCGCTTTTGCTTTGATGAGCTGTAACGTCTCGATGGACATATACATACCCCCAGCTTAATTTGTTACTGAACTATTAGAGAGTATATCATGAAGAATACTATGTTTTCCGATATATCCCTTCTACCAGGTACTCAATCTTATCTATCAACTCGTTCACTTTCGTCAACCCGCTCGTATTGCTTATCTCGCCTGACCTTGCGAGGTTTTTATATTCATCCTGTACTGCCTCAACGAGTAACCCTATCTTCTTTTGATATTCTAAGGGAACAATCTTGATGGGGAGTTGTTTCCAGATATCGGGATAAATGCGGCCCTTGCGTGTGCCTTGATGCATGTTGGCAGCGATGTAGCGACGGATGAAACGGCTGTTAATGATGGCAAGGATATAACGTAGGTCAAACTGCTGCGAGATTCGCACAAGGTCAGTTTCTCCGCTGATCTGTTGTGATTTGCGTAAAACCCGCGCCATGCCAGTTTCTTGTAACGCGCCGCATTGAGCTAAGGCGTGCCAGGGAACGACAACCTGGACGCTATGGTTGGTAAATAGTCCACAGGTATCATAGTAACCGCCGGACGTTTCTCCCAGCAGCAGTTTTTCGGGGGTGCGAAATAGCGCGGGATGCCTGGGTCCGCGCATATAGGGTCGATAGTGTTCGTAGGCAACATAACGTGTGCGGCGTAAATGATAATTATCTACATCATTGCCTAGCACACCATCATCGAGAAAGCCTGCTGGCCGCTCATTCCCGTTGGAAGACAGCGTAAAAACATCATATAGCGTGAAGCGTTTATGGCGTTGTCCATCGATAACCTGTTCGGCGTGTTCGCTGCTCTGCGCCTCGATACCTGTTCCGATGTAGGCGATTGCACAGAGCGGAACGCTTCCATTTGCCATACTGGTTGCCAGCGCGGACTGGTAACGCCAGCGAAATACTTGTTCTTCCCCGGCAGATTGTTGCATTGGCGGCAGGGTTTCAATTGATGCAAGATTGGCGCGGGTATGCCTGTACCTCACGACGTTATGCACAGCAGCAGGCAGGTGATTTTCGAGGAAGACCATTGTACTTTCGATGCCTGTATGCGGAAATACGTGCAAGCCCGGCAAGAAATCGATTTGTAGCAGGCTATAACGCTCGCAAAGTGTCTGACGCAGCCGTTGAGCATATCCTTCGGTTTCGATGCCGCTGGATACGATCAGACCCAATCGCCCGGTTTCTGGTTGTAGCAACTGCAAGTTACGCTCGAAAAATGGCACAAATAGATCCCACTTCTGGCTGAGCAACTGGTATTGGCCGGAATTCCATATCGTATTGCGGTAGCGCAGATTGGAGGAGCTTTCATGCGCGCTTACGTATGGAGGGTTGCCAACCAGGTAATCGAATGTGCGCGCGTCAAGATTGGCTTGCTCTATACTATATGGGTTGAGCGCATCGGCGCAATAGACGTGAAAGTGCGCTACGCACTTGCTTATCGACTTATGGACATCAAGCATAAATGGTAGACATTGTACAAGCAGATTTATGGCTGCCAGGTAGCAGGCAAAGGGATTCAGGTCGAAACCAACGATGGTGCGGGTCAGGATAGCCAATGCATCCTGCTGGTTGATCTCACCAGCAGCGACGAGGTGTTGTAATATGATCCTCTTACGCGCTGCTGCCACTAACAGAAACGCTCCGCTTCCACAAGAAAGGTCTGCAACGGTTTTATTGAGAAACGCCAGATATTTCCTATAGCCATCATCTCTCGTTTCATTGATGTTATTGAGAGCGGGGATAGCGAGCGTATCGAGCATATAATCTACGATGTGTGGCGGCGTATAGAATTGCCCTTTTTCACTTCGGTTATTTTGTTCAATGAAGCTCTCGTTATATACTTTGCCCAGGATGTCTGCGGCCAGCAATTCGAAATTGTATTGTTTGAGCAGGTGATGTAGTTTGAGCATATTTTGCTCGTCGGGCGCGAACCAATCGAAGCAATCAACAATGTTCCCAAACGGGCCATGAGCGGAGGCGTTCAGAATGTGCTGCGCGGTCTGCATGGAGTTGACGAACCAGGATTTGCTTTCCAATGATGGAAAAGGAGGGAGCTGTTCATATTCTTCGCAGATGCGCAGGAGATAGACATGCACGAATTGCATAAATGCAGTTTGCAGGCAGAATTCGTGCTGGGGGTGAGCAGGTAAATATAAGTAGCTGGTCTGCCAACGTTGGAAGACTTGCTGCGATTCTGTACAGGTTGAGCTAAAACGGGCATGAACGGCTTCTAAGAGGGAAGCCATAACGGGCCGGAGTTTTCGTAATAGGATACTAAAATGATCGCTCATGCTATATTATACTATGCAGGAGGAGGGCCATATGTCCGTGATAAGAAAAGTGCGACAAAATAGACAGGCAGCTAAGATAGAGTAGGAGAAAAGATGGTCTATACACCAGCGATGTATCGCGCAAACCGTGACGCACTGCTCCAACATATTCTTGCGGCTTTGAGTACAGATGAACGTTTCGTGGCTGCCTGGCTTACTGGCAGCCAGGCACGCGATGAAGAAGATGACCTTAGTGATCTTGATCTAAGCGTTGTTGTGGCTGATGCCTTTTCTGAACAATTTTGTTCGTGCAGTCCGGTTGCTATTACTGATAATACCAATCCCGAACGTCTGGCTCTCTACGAACAGTTTGGACAACCGCTCGTCTTGCGCGAGGACCGCAGTTGGCTGGGAGAAGGCTCGTGCTTCAATCACGTCAGTTACCGCGAGACGGCGCTGGTAGTCGATTGGGTCTTTCTGCCCCAGGCAAAGGCTCAGCGTCCGGCGCAGAGTCGGGTGTTGTTTGATAAAGTGGGTATTCCCATTGTTCCGCCCGCTGCTGAAGAAAGTCTGGAGGAGCGGAAAGACTTTGCTTCGCGCGATGTTGGTTTTTTCTGGCTGATGACGACAGTAACGCTCAAATACATGTTGCGCCGCGATACCGTCGCATTCTATGGCTTCATAAGCGCCTTGTACTGGGCTATCCAGGATGTGAAAAAGCGCATCTTGGGCGAAAGCTGGCATTATAAGCGCGTCGATTATCCTCTTGCAAGTACCATGCAGGAACAGGTAATGCTGGTGCGCCAGTTCTGCAATGAGATGCTTGCGCTAATGCCCGAAGTCGTCCAGCTCGGTGGTTCAGTCCCGGACGACCCCATGCCTGTGATTGAAGTATGGTTGAGTATGGCCGAAGACGCGGAAAGTGAAGCAAGAAAAACTCGTTGACAAATCTTCTTAAATAGTCCCACTTGCCTAAAAAGTAGAGTATTTGTAGATAAGACAACATTACCGCTTTTGCTGAAGAGGAGAGAGCAAAAGAGCGAAGCGCAAGCTTTCTAGCCAGTAGTATACCCCGTCGTTTGATCGTCCAGATAGAGTGCTGAAACGGCTACCTCGTGCACTGTTACCCCAAAGGCATTCGTTCCAGTGAATGTCCCTTCATCCGTTCCCCACACCTCTATCGTGTCCTGAGTGTTTAGTTGGGTGATGTCGGTTCCAGCCGGGAAAAGCACCTGAATAATACCACTATAGCTTCCAGGGTCACTCACGTTAGCCCCGGCGGTATTGCCGTTACTGTCCTTCACGAAGCTGAGGATAGTAGCAGTGAAATGGACATCAGTGCCAGACACCGTATTCCCATCTTTATCCAGATCAGCAACCGTTATGGTAGTGGTTGAGTCTTTGTACTGCTGTTCAGTCATTCCTGCATTGTGGGACGTATTGCTAGATGTACCCTGATTTGCCCACCAATAGATGAAGACGATCACAATGATAAGCGCGATGATACTAGCAAATACTGCCCATCGCCCCGCCTTGTTTGTCCGTAGGAACGGCCCTGGCAAATGGCCTGACGGCGGCATCTCTTGTGCTGATCGTGGGATCTGTGGTGGATGCTCATATAGTGGTTGTGAGGGCGTCCACAGTGGTTCTGGATGCTGATAAGCGTTTGGGTCAGTATAAGCCGGGTGTGGCCCCAATGGTGGTTGAAATTGACTCATGAATGCCCTCACTTCCAGCTAAGGAATATCGTCTTGATGAATTATGCATACCTCAACAGACGATAGCACTACTGAGTAGAGAAAGCGTGTGGGGCGGGTTGAGAGCAAGTTAAGATTGTGGGGGAGGCGTTGAGAGATGAGATTCAGGCAGAATTTTTCTTTGCATCTTTGCCTATTTTAGAACAAGAGAGAGAAGAATAGGCAAAACACCAGAAAAGGGAGCTAACCCCTGTGAGTAAGCAGTATTTGAAGGTGAAAGACGCCGCAGAACTTCTAGGACTCTCTGAAGACACCATCAGAAACTGGTTTAACCGGCCACGTCATAAGTTACCGGCGGTGAAAGCTGGACGCGACTGGCTTATTAAACGAGAAGACCTTGACCGATTCCTTGAGGATCAAAAAAATGTGCGTGGAGACGAAGAATAGTAATTTTCTGGAATTGGCATCTTGTCAATGCCCTGACAGCATGTTATAATCGCAACGTGCTTACGATTCTGTAGGCTGATATATAATCGGGCGTAGCCAAGCGGTAAGGCAGCGGTCTTTGGAACCGCCATTTCCCTGGTTCGAATCCAGGCGCCCGAGCCTTTTTATGAGAAAATATTGGTCTGTTCCAGGCTTTCACCTATGAAATGGGCACACTATCAGCCCTGCTTACATAGGTTGCCTTTTGAAAACAAGAGCCGACTGAAAAAGGTATGTAAATTTCGCTATGAAGATGTATGCGCCCGTAGTGCTGGCGGCAGGTATGGGTACTCGGATGCGTTCAACTTTGCCAAAGGTGTTGCATCCTCTGGCGGGGTTGCCACTAATGGCGCATGTGCTTAATGCCCTCGATGAAATTCCCCACACAGCTTCTTTTGCTCCTCTGCTTCCAACCCTCACGAGCCATAAACCTGTGGTTGTGGTCGGTTTTGAGGCCGAACAGATTGAGCGCGTCTTCGGTGAGCGCTGTTACTATACGCTTCAGGAGCCGCAATTGGGTACCGGTCACGCGGTGATGGCGGCCAGGCAGACTATCGACGCGCTGGAGCCGCAGCCCGAAATTGTGCTGGTGTGCTATGGCGATACGCCACTCATCAGCAGCGAAGTGCTGGCTCGCCTGCTCGTAGAACACATCGAGCGCAAGGCAACAGTAACATTCCTGACTGCTATTACGGAACAGCCCTCGGATTTTGGACGCATTGTACGTGACGAGACCGGGCAGGCTCGTGAGATAGTCGAGATGAAACGCGCTACGAGCGAGCAGAAACTTATCAAAGAAGTCAATTCGGGCGTCTATTGTTTTGAGCGTCAGTGGTTGTGGTTGGCGCTGGAAACGTTACCGAAGAATCCAGTTGGGGAATATTACCTGACCGACCTGGTGAGCATAGCCAGTGCGCAGGGGCGCACAGTCGCCGCCGTTAGCGGTTCCTTTAGCGAGACCATCGGCATCAATGATCGCGTGCAACTGGCAGAGGCCGAGCAGGTGATGCGGCGGCGCGTGCTGGAACGATTGATGTACGCGGGCGTGACGATTACCGATCCGGCAACCACGTATATTGACGCGCAGGTTGAAATTGGCCCGGATAGTGTCATTCTCCCTGGCACGATGATTACAGGAAAAACGCGCATTGGCTCCTTC
>JBOGTO010000355.1:0-3023 GCA_050695155.1 Ktedonobacteraceae bacterium | reverse complement strand
GGCTAGCTCCATCACGATCGTGGAGATAATCCATTCTTCCACGATCTTGCTGGAGCTAGCCGGGGTTCTCTCTGAGAATATTTAATTGTCTCTGGTTATGGATAGATAGCGTCAGTCACGATGCCATTTGAGTTTACTCAATACCCCTGGTCCAACTTCTTGCTCAACGGTGGCTCCCTGACCCGCTACGCCAGCGACGGTGAAGCTGATGGCAATGTGCTGGTTGGCTGGACAACGATATGACGCAAAGCATTTGAACCTTCCTCTCCCCCTGGTACGTGCATAGAGGAGAGAATCGACACGGCCCACCAGTTCTGGCAAAGGGCTGCCTCGTTTCCCTACAAATGTTTCGCGTTGGGAGTATGCGCCAGACGTGGACGGTCCTCCTGACGAAGAAGTTTCTATGTTGTACGAAGGAGGTCAACATGCAAAACGTAACGACAAGGCGAGCGCGCCCACTGGGAATCACCATCATTTCCATCATCATGGCTATCGAGGGCATTTTTGACATCATCGGCGGCATCATGATCATGGGATCGTATGGTACCCTGGGCATCCTTACCCTGATTATAGGTGTGCTTTTCCTCATCCTTGCCTGGGGCCTGTGGACGCTGCAAACCTGGGCATTCTGGGGAACTGCGATTCTAGCGATACTGACGATCATTAACGGCATCTTTGGCATTGGACGGGGCGTACCAGCAACCGGTATCGTAAGCCTCATTTTAGCCGTTATCGTCCTGATCTACCTGTTCGCGGATCGCAATGTGCGCGCGGCCTTCCGCACCTGAGATGCATTCAATCAGTCTGTGTAAAAATCCTCTCGCATCACGCGGGAGGATTTTTTGTGCAGAAGATTGGGTGGGAGCAAGCCTCGGAGGTGTCCACTTCACAAATCCAGGACTATTGTGCCTGTCATTCCTTGCAGGCGAGGAGGCTCCGCCGAGTACTCAGTGAATGCTTATGGGACAAACTGCGCCCTGGCTCATTATCTTCCCTATGCTATAATGTACATCAATGCAGACAACACATAGCGGCGGGGAGAAGCACAACATGCCCGACAATGACGAGAATGAAACCTTACAGGATAAGCAGGACGATAAGCGACCGCTTGTAGCATGTATCACGGTAGGCATATTTCAGGAAAATTGTTATTTGTATGCCTGCCCTGTCACACATGAGGCGGTGATTATTGACGCGGGCGATGAAGCGCCGCTCATTTTGAGCCGTATCGAAGAGTTGGGTTTCATTCCGAAATATATCCTCAATACGCATGGACACATCGATCATATCTGCGCTATCGACGAGGTGAGCGCGGTGTATCCGGTGCCGTTTGCCATCCACGCTGACGACGTGTATATGCTCAGTGAGGAACGCACCGCGCAGATGTATGGACGCACTGCGCCCCTGGTCAAACGCCAGCCGGATATGCTCTTGAAAGAGGGGGATCGCATCTCGTTTGGCACGTTGACGCTCGATGTGCTGGAGACGCCCGGCCATACACGCGGCGGCGTTTGTTTCGTGAGCGCGCCCTACTGCGTGTTTAGTGGGGATACGCTGTTTCAGCGCAGCATCGGGCGCACCGATTTCGAGGGCGGCAATTATGAGCAGCTTCTCACCTCAATCCGCGAGAAATTGTATACGCTGGATGAAGACCTGGTAGTGTTTCCGGGACATGGCGAACCTACCACCATCGGCGAAGAAAAATATGAAAACCCATTTGTGACAGTGGAGGAATAACAATTTGGCAACCATTTGTGTGATTGGCACAGGCTACGTAGGTCTGGTGACCGGCACCTGTTTTGCCGACCTGGGCAACCGCGTAACCTGTGTGGATATTGTCTCGGAAAAAATTGAACGCCTGAAAGAGGGCGTTTTGCCTATCTATGAGCCGGGCCTGGAAGAGATGGTCGAGCGCAATGTGAACGCGGGTCGCCTGCAATTTACCACCAACTATAGCGAGGGACTTGATAACGTTGATTTTATTTTTATCGCGGTAAACACACCCACCAACGCCACGACGCAGGGCGGCGCGGATATGCGCTATGTGGAGAACGCGGCACGCAGCATCGCGCAGGAACTGGATCATTACGCCATTATCATCAATAAAAGCACGGTGCCGGTGGGTAGCGGCGACGTGGTGACGCGCATCATTCGCAAAAATCTGAGCCGCCCCGACGCGCAATTCGCGGTCGTCTCCAATCCTGAATTCTTGCGCGAAGGTTCCGCCATTCAGGATTTCCAGATGCCCGACCGCGTGGTGCTTGGCTCCTCTGATGAGGAGGCGGCGCGCAAAGTCGCCACGCTTTATCTCCCCCTGCGCGCGCCCATCGTGATTACCGACCTCTACACTGCGGAGATGATTAAATACGCCTCGAACGCCTTCCTGGCGACCAAGATTTCCTTCATCAACGAGATTGCGCAGATTTGCGAACGCCTGGGCGCGGATGTCAAAGAGGTAGCGGCAGGCATGGGCTACGATAAGCGCATCGGACGCGCCTTCCTGGATGCTGGCCTGGGATATGGAGGCAGTTGTTTTGAAGCCGATGAGACGGTTTTCACGCTCAACAGTCCAAATGTAGCAGCCGAGCGTTTCGATACCCTGTTTGCTAAAAGTGGCGCGTCATTGCGGGGAGACGTAGTGGAGCTTGCCCTGCCACACGACCAGCGCGTGCTGGCCTTTGATCTGGAGACGGGAAAACCCATCCTTGCCGATGTAAAAGCAGTGACTCGACGGCCATACAAAGGTACAATGGTCAAAATCAACACCAGTATGGGGCGTACATTGCGTGTCACTGCCGACCACCCGGTTATTTTACACAGAGACGAGCAGTTCGCTATTTTGCCTGCCGCAGCCATTGCAGCGGGTGATCGCTTAATGGCTCTATGCGACCTGCCCTCCGTCGAGCAAGCCAGTAGCCTCAATCTGATCGAACTTCTACAGGGTACTGACCTGGAAGCCGATGTGTATGTAGAGCCTTTTGATACTACATTTAGCGAGCAGTATAAGCAATTTGCTCATGCCA
>JBOGTO010000354.1:0-5954 GCA_050695155.1 Ktedonobacteraceae bacterium | reverse complement strand
GACTTGGAGACAGGCGAGGCGTCGCACTCTCCCTCAATCGACTTGGTGTAGCGGCCTGGAGACGAGGCGATTTTAGATCGGCGCGTGTCCTGTTGGATGAAGACCTCACCCTCTTTAGAGAGGTGGGTGACCGGGATCGTGTCGCCTGGTCGCTCTTCATGCATGGATTGCTCGACAATAAGCAGGGCGAATACGCCAGGGCTTTCTCTCGCTTCGAGGAAAGCCTGGCGCTTTTTAGGGAGTTGGGCAACAAGAGGGGGATCGCTGCTTCGCTGACGCAATTGGCAGGCACGCTCTTTGTTTCCCAGGGCAACCAGGACATGATCTACCCGCTGCTTAAGCAAGGACTCTCGCTCGACCGAGAAGTAGGCGACAAGGAGGGGATGGCTGTCGCGTCTCTCCTGCTGGGATGGGTGGCGCTCAAACAGGGAGGTGTAGCCACTGCGCGTAGCCGTGTAGAGGAGAGTTTGATGCTGTACCGGGAGATGGAGCATCGGGAGGGTATGGCGGAGGCGCTCTCCATGTTAGGGAAAGTGGAAGCAGCCCGAGGCGATCACGCCTTTGCCCGTACTCTCTATGAAGAAAGTCTGGCGATGGCGCAAGAGATAGGCGACAAAGAACTGATCGCCTCCGGTCTGGAAGGGCTGGCGAGTGCCGTAGCAGCGCAGGGAGAACTGGCCTGGGCAACGCGCCTTTGGGGAACTGCGCAAGCGTTGCGCGAAGCAATTGGTGCGCCTTTGCAGCCTATCGAACGGGCCGACTACGAGCAGGCAGTGGCGACCGCTCGCGACCATCTGGGGGAGGAGACCTTTGCTTCTGCATGGGCAGAGGGACGCGCTATGACAGCAGAGCAGGTGCTTATCACGGGAGAACCAGCGATTCATCCGCATCAATCTCAGCAGAACCAACGTCTCCTCAAGTAATGCTATGCCTTCGTGTTGTTCTGTGTCATTCATGAACCTTCTTCGTTTAGCTCTTGACAAAAATTATTGCTATATGTTATAGTTGGTATAGCATATAGCAATATTCTAAGAAACAGGTCAGCGTCGCATCTCAGGACTATTCCCTTTTTTCGCTGCCCTGAAAGGAGAGTTATGGCGGAGCCGATCATTCGCACCGAACATCTTTCCCGCTCTTTTGGCACGGTCAAAGCGCTTGATGATGTCTCCCTGGAGGTGCCTGCGGGCATCGTGTTTGGGTTTCTGGGACCCAATGGGGCGGGTAAAACCACGACTATCCATCTCTTGCTTGGCCTGCTGGAACCAACGAAGGGCCACGCCAGGGTGCTAGGCTTTGATACGCGCGGCCAGGCCGATGCTATTCGCGCTCGCAGTGGGGCGCTACTTGAGTTTGCGGGACTCTACGAGCGCATGAGCGCTCAGGACAATCTCGACCTGTACGGGCGCATCTACCGGATGCCTGCGTCCGCCCGCCAGGCTCGTATCAAAGAACTGCTCACCCACCTGGATCTCTGGGAACGTCGCCGCGATCAGGTGGGGACGTGGAGCCGGGGCATGAAACAGAAACTGGCGGTCGCTCGCGCGCTCTTTCACCATCCGCCCTTGATCTTCCTGGATGAGCCAACGGCTGGCTTTGATCCGGTGGCGGCGGCAGCTTTGCGCGATGACCTGGCTGGCCTGGTTGCGCGCGAAGGGGTGACGGTCTTCCTCAACACCCACAATTTGACCGAGGCCGAAAAGCTCTGCGCCCAGGTTGGAGTGATTCGCCAGGGGAAACTCGTGACGGTTGGCGCTCCCGATGAACTACGTGCCAGGACCGGCGGCCCGCAGGCCGAGATCGTGGGAGATGGCTTCACCGAGCAGATGCTGACCACGCTGCGAGAGCGGCCAGAAGTTGTCCATGCCGAGTTGCACAATAGTCACCTTCTCATCGAGTTACGCGGCGAGAGCAAGATGGGGCCGCTCGTAAGCTTGCTGGTCCACGCGGGCGCGGAGGTGGAGGAAGTGCGCCGGGGCAAGGCCAGCCTGGAAGATGTTTTCCTGACACTGATGGAGGAAGAAAGCAAATGAGCGATCTCTTGACCATGATGTGGAAAGAATCGAAAGACCTGCTCTTCCAGGGAGGGTGGAGGGCATGGATACGCCCCGTACTCCTGATCGGCATTCTGGGTGTCTATCTCCCATTACAGTTCGGGCTTCAGTGGCTTGAACTCTCACCCATCGAGATGTTTGTGGTTCTCTGGATTCCTTTCTTCGTCATTATTACTTTTATTGGCGATGCCATCGCCGGAGAGCGTGAGCGACACACGCTGGAAACCTTGCTAGCCAGTCGCATCAGCGATCGAGCGATTCTGCTGGGAAAGGTGATCGTGACTGTCGGGTATGCCTGGGGCATGGCTCTCGTCGGCCTGCTGCTCGGTCTGGTATTGGTCAACCTGTTTCGTGGTCACGGGAGCTGGACGTTCTATCATCCTTTGGACGTGTTACTGGAAGTTCTGGCTTTGAGTCTGCTGTCCAGTCTACTGGGAGCAAGTGCAGGAGTGCTGATCTCGCTACGATCAGCAACGGTGCGGCAGGCGCAGCAAATCTTGAGCGTTGGTACGCTGGTGCTTATATTCGGAGGTATTTTTGCCTTGCAAGCATTGCCCGCGAACTTTGTCTCATCGCTCTCATATTCTCAGTTTCTGCTCCTGGCGATAGCCGTTATTGTCGTGCTGGATGCGATCTTGCTGGGAGCCTCGCTGGTGAGCTTCCAACGCTCGCGCTTGATTTTGAGCTAAGGCGTAAAGGTGGATATGCCCCACAACACGGCACATTCAAGCAAGTGCAGAGAGTAAGCGGCTCTCAATGAAGCATTTTGCTGTACAGCAACGTCGACGAACAGCAGCGAAGAGGAATAGAGCAGGCTCAGGCGATATAAACTAAACGGCCTGCCATACTTGCACTGTATCGTCATCACTGGCAGAACCAAGTCGTGTCCCATCAGGTGACCAGTCTACACCATGTACTAATGCGCTATGCCCCTGGTAGATAAAGACGTGGTTTCCGCTGTTTGCATCCCACACATGTACATCCTCGCTGGAAGAAGCGATGCGCTTCCCGTTGGGCGACCAGGCAAGCCCTTGCAGCGCATTAGCATGGCCGCGATAGATCAAGACATGATCTCCGGTAGCAGCGTCCCAGACCTGCACCGTTGCATCATCGCTGGCCGAGGCGATGCGTTTGCTATCGGGTGACCAGGCTACTGCTTTCACCCCTTTAGAATGACCTCTAAAAGTGAAAATATGTGTTCCGGTAGCAGCATCCCAGACTTGCACCGTTGTATCATCACTGGCGGAGGCGATGCGCGTCCCATCTGGTGACCACATCATATACCATATGAGCTTAGAATGGCCGCGATAGGTGAAGATGTATGCTCCGGTCGCAGCATTCCAGACCTGTGCGGTCATATCATCTCCACCTGAAGCAATAAACATTCCATCTGGCGACCAGGTCAGGGTGCGCACAATATCAGCATGTCCCCGGTACGTAATGAAAGTCTTTCCTGTGGCAGCATCCCACACCCGTACTGAGGTATCAGAACTGGAGGAGGCGATGCGCGTACCGAGATGAGGCAGCCATGCCACTCCAGTCGTTGCTTGAGAATGCTCACGATAGGTGACAATCGTCTTTCCGGTACTGGCATCCCAGACCTGTACCGTCTTATCGGCTCCTACCGAGGCGATGCGCGAACTATGTGTTGTGGATGAGGGGGACCATTTCAGCCCATATACCTGTTTTGTATGGCCGTAGTAGGTCACGAGGCGCGTTCCCAGAGGTATTTGTGTTTGTGTAATAGTTGCTGGTTTATGAGAAAGCGCTTCCCAGGCAGTCCCTCCACCGATTACAGCCAACCCTGTTATACCCAGGCTCACCAGAACTGCGCGCCGCGAGACCGCGCGTTTCGGTTGAACTTCCTCTGGCTGCAAAACGACAGATATTGTCTGGTAAGATGCACAAGCCTGTTCTAAAGCGATGGCAAATGCGCTCACGCTTGCAAAACGCTGCTGCGGGTCTTTCGCCAGGGCTATCATCACCACTTCCTCTAACGCAGGTGGAATCTCCAGGTTCTTCTCGCGCAATGGAGGTGGCGGGATTAGCATGTGCTGACTATATAACTCCATAAAATTTCCATGAAATGGACGTTCCCCGCACAGCCATTCGTAGACGATGATTCCCAGAGCATACTGGTCGCTAGCCCTGCGCGGCTTTCCTTGAAACTGTTCCGGTGCCATATATGCCGTAGTGCCAATTACCTCTTGCGTATTCAGCATTAGTGATGCCTGGCTAACCAGGGCAAGGCCAAAATCGCTGAGCAAGACCTCGTTGTTGCTTCCCAGTAACATATTCTCAGGCTTGATATCGCGGTGGATCAGCTTTATATCATGCGCGTGTTGCAAGGCGGAGACGGTTTGCTTAATATAAGCAATGATGGTTTCTATTGGTACACGAGTGCCATTAGGGAAAAGTCGGCGCAAGCTGCCATTAGGAGCATAGTCCATAACGAGAAAGGGAGTGCTTCCCTCCACTTCAAATTTGCTACCTTCTACAGGGGATTCATTTCCATCTACCCCAAATTCCAGAACCCGTACGATATGAGGATGTACTAAACTGGCGATGAGGCGCGCTTCGTTGAGAAAGCTATCCAGACTATCCTTAGTCAACTTGATATGCAGCACTTTAATGGCGGCCAGGGTTTTGAGAAATATATGTTGGCCCAGATAAACGTCGGCAAAGCCTCCGCTATCCAGTAAGCGAGTCAACTGATAGTTTCCAATCCGTTGCCCAACACGATTAGTCATCCTCAATCTCCTCAATTTGAGTCCGTTATTCTCTCATTTGTTCAGCAAGCACACGCTAGTTGGTGACAGATGCCAGGTGAGCAGGTTGTGCTTATGAAAATTCTAGCTTGTTGCATGAAATGTATAAAAGAAAAAAGAACTGATAATAGATTCTTCCGGCCACGATTATAACATAGAAAAAAATACCTGGCAATGCGCTTTTGTTTTCGGTTCGTCTGGGTTTGCCATTTCAGAGCAGGCTGAAAAGAATAGATCAGCGAAAAATGTTCTGCTGGAGAAGAAACCTTATGCAAACAGCGCTACCTGTTTTCCGCGAAGATAGAGCGCGGCAAGATACCCTTGCCGTTCAGACGCAGGCCGTGGAACGCGCCATCCAGTCCATGCATACCCACTTGCATGAAATGTTGACCCTCGAAGACCTGGCCTCGGTGGCCTACCTGAGTCCCTCGCATTTCAAGCACGTCTTTGGTCGTTTGATTGGTATTCCTCCGGGCGAATTTCTCTCCGCGCTGCGCTTTCAGGAAGCGCGGCGGTTGCTGCTGACGACTTCGCTCAGCGTGATCGATGTTTGCTTCGAGGTGGGCTATAGCAGCCCTGGCTCGTTCACCAGCCATTTCACGCAGCGGGTGGGCCTGCCTCCACGCCTATTGCGTCAAAGAGCGCGGGCATTCGAGCCGCTTCCGGCAGAGCCTGCCGATCTTCGCCCCACGCTGTCCTCTAGCCTTGCGCTGAAAAACGCGCTGCTGGGCCGCATCAGCGCGCCCGCCACTTTTCGAGGTACGATCTACGTGGGCCTGTTCAGCAGTCCCATTCCCCAGGGAAGACCGGTGCGCTGTACCAGGCTCAGCGCGCCAGGCGCCTATCTGCTGCATGGCATGGCAGACGGCGTCTACCATCTACGAGCGGCTGCTTTTCCTATAGCCACAGACCTGCGCTCGTCTCTGCTGCCCGGAGAGCAGATGTTGGTTGGCAACAACGCCAGTCCGCTGGTCATTCATCAGGGGCAGGTGTCTGGCGATCCCAATCTCGTCCTGCACCCGCCGCGTCTGACCGATCCCCCTCTAGTGATGGGATTACCCTTGCTGTGAATAGGCAGGGCAATGTAAAAGTCGGGTGAAAGATGGAAGGCAGCAAGGGTCGCCTCTACCAGGAA
>JBOGTO010000353.1:0-39949 GCA_050695155.1 Ktedonobacteraceae bacterium | reverse complement strand
AGCAAAGGGTAAATGACGAGTGTGAAAAAGTCGCTCATATTGCCACCAATGGCTCTACGTTCAGTAGCCTGGGGTATCTTTTCTCGGATAGATCTCGCGCGCTTCGCATAGGCCACAGCCCTCTCCTTGTTATTCGAGAGTATGAAGCAAATGGCTAATGCCTCTAGCTCGTGAGCGACTTCAGGTTCAAAGCCTTGCCCTAACCCCTCATAGAGGCCGAGAGCCTTCTCGAATGACTCTACAGCTGGTATTAGCTCTTGCTCTGGGAGGGGAGTAGCATGTGCGCCGGACAGGAAAGTGGCCCCCAGGCACTCGAGGTACAGATGGGCAATGTTGTTGCATGAGTTGGCGATATCAATGGGATTGCCAATTTGCTCACGGAGAAGCAAGGCTCTCTCGTGGCAGCGCAAGGACTGCTCCAACTTTCCTTGCGTTTTGTAGACGATTCCTATGTTGTTCAGAGAGGTTGCAATATCAATGGGGTTGCCGATTTGCTCCCGCAGCTTCAAGGCTTGTTCATAATAGGCCAATCCTCGCTCTGGCTCACCGCGGGCATCGTAGGTACCTCCGATGGTATTCAGCGAAGTGGCAATATCAGCAGGAACACCGATGTGCTCTCTCAGCGTAAGTGCCCTCTGAAAGTAGTTCAGAGCTAACTCCAGCTTGCCTTGCTCTCGGTACACCGCTCCCATATTATGGATGACCGCGGCGATCATGCCTGTTTTCTCACTCTGACCTTCCAGAGTCATAACCTGTTCAAAGTAGGCTAACGCATCTTTGAATTCGCCACGCATCAGGTGAATAGCGCCAATGCTGTTGACTACCGTTGCGAATGCAGCAGGATCGCCTACCCGCGTCTGGACCGCTAGAGCTCGCTCATAAGAGGAGAGGGCATCGTCTAACTTGCCCCGATGCAGATAAAAATCGCCAAGTTCTTGCAATGCTCTGGCCAAACCGACGGCATGCCCTCTCTCCTCAAAAAGCTGTGTTGCTTGCTCTAGTTCTCCTTTTGCCTCTTCCCAGCGAGACTTTTGACGTAAGAAATGGGCGTGCTGGATGAGGTAGAAGCCGTAGGGAGCATCCTCTTTGTATAAAAATGCTTCACCTTCTTCTGCTAGTTGTTGTAACAGTTCGAGCAGCATCCCCGATTGCTGATGGTTCCATCGCAACAGCGCGTGCTCTGTTAATTCTGCCCACCTCTGAAATGCCGTCTCACGCAGTCCCTGTACTTGCAAGGCATGATAGAGCAATTCCTCCTGCATCATGAACCGTTCATCTAACCCTGCATCGCTCTTCCTCTCTCCATGCGCCGCCTCCCCATCAAGCGATACCCCCAGATGTTCGTAGTACTCGACCATTCTGCGATGCAAGCGTTCTTTAGTCTGCGGATGGTGCTGACGAAGCGCAGCTAACCGCACCTGGCGTACCAGCTCGTGAAAATGGTAACGCACTTGTGCCGAGCTATACGCCGATCCGCCAGTTTGTTGGACGAAAGGGTAGTCGAGAAAATGGCTGTATGTTCGATCATCGAGTACATCACTCTGCCAGGATGGATCGTCGGGAGAAAGGCTCAGCAAGGCCCGCAGAGTCCCTTGCTCAACGAAACGCAAGATAGGACCCCGCTCCAGGAGCGTACGATGCGGCTCTGGTAGACGCTGCAGCAAGCGCTCCTCTAAAAATTCGACACGTGCTCGCTCATCGACCAGAGGCTTCTTTTGTAAGAGATGGTGGGCAGTGCGCGCCTGCTCATCAAGCTGTTTGAAATACGTGACCGCCAATCCCAGAACAAGGGGATGACCTCGGCTCAAAGCGTGGAGAGCGGAAGCCAGTACTTGTTGCTCTGTCGCCGTGGAAGTATACGAGAAGAGCCCCTGCTTTTCCAGATAGTCTTTCACTCGCTCAAGATCAAAATCGTCTAGTTGTGTGCAATGGGTGAAGGGCCTGATGGCTGCATCGTCGGGCCACATCCATCCGCATGTCACAACGCGCACTGCACAGGGCGATGCACCGGCCAGGCGCGAGAGCAATTCGCCGAAGAGCCAGTCGTTTAGTTCTGATTCAGCTCCTACCAGGTATTCGTAATTGTCGATGAAAAGACACAATGGACGTGCGCTCTCCTCGGCGAGTTCGATCAGCGCGCGGGTCAGTTCCGAGCGCAACTGCACCTCTCGCCTGCGCAGTTCCGTCGTCACCTGGACATTCATAGAGATACCGGAGACCAAAGCCGCATTGCTGGCAGAGACGGATTGCTCAACATGGCCGACCGTTACAGAAGAGCAATACTCGTCGAAACGGCGGTAAAAGTCATCTCGTTTGATGCAATACTGCTTGAGGCTGTGCAGCGGTACACAGCCTTTCAAAGTGTCTTCTAGTCCGGCTACAAATGAGCGAAAGTCTACTGCTCCTGACCTGGTCACGCTGAGCAGTCCCGCATGCCAGGCATGTTTGGGGCAGAGGTACTTCATTAGAAACGAGATGAGGAAGGTTTTTCCTGTGCCACTGTTGCCTTTGACGGCAAGGTAACGGAGATTTCCGGGTCGCGCGAAAGAGAGAAATTGCTCGAAAAGGGTGACAATCTGCTCCCGATCAGTAAAGCTATCGAGTGGATCGCGATACGCATCATCGATGTTGTCATGCGCGTCAACATTATTCATTGCCTGACTGCCTTCCTCTATTATACGACCATTGACGGGTGACTTGTAGAGCGATGGAGAGAGAGGTTACTGCCTGGCTAAATACACTCTCCGTGCGTCTTCAGAGTAACGACTCAGCCACGACTCGCCAGGAAAATCACGCTGAAGGCTCTCATATCCCTGAAGGACTTCGGCTGAAGCCAGCCGCGTCAGGGTAGACAGGACACCGGTGAGTAAAAGACTGGTCTTCATCTCGGCAGACATGACGCCTGGCAGCGAGCTGGTTTCGTCTTGTATGCCTGTAGAAGGCGGCATTGGGCCACCCCGGCGAACTATCAATGTCCGTAGCAAATCAAACAGGAACGGCACGGCCTGCGGTGTACGGATAGATTGCATCTCCCGGTCCCACATTTGCACGTCACCACTGTTTGCTCTTGCTGCCAGGTGCTGCAGATAGAACGTCTCCACAGAAACACTCGGAGGAGATATGGTCATCCGGGTTTTTGCTAATTGAAGGGAGCAATCATCGTCTACCGCGCCGATCAGACTTTCCACTGTATTCGCACCTTTGCGACCATAGCGGCAGAGCACTTGTATGAGACGATACACGACGTTTAGGGAGTAGGACCGATCTTCCCGCTTGCTCTGGCACAGCGCCTTGATCGCCTCGCCAAGCGCTGGCACGACCTTCCGTGGTTGTATGTTGTGTCTGCCGCATAACTCTGCCGCGCGCAGCAGGCAGCTGTGCGGCGCGTCGGCACGAATCCACGCGATGATATCATCATCCCGCTCAGGCAAGTAGGATTGCTCGCACAGGGTCGCAATAGAGGAATCCTCGAAATCGATTGACAGGAGCCTGCGGTAAAGATCAGGCGTTACATCGATGCGTAATGCAGCCGCATAGCTGATGCAAACCAGCAGGTACGGCGTGTAGATGCCTTGTCGTTCATCCAACAACCTGAAAGACTGTGCGAAGTCTGCCTGATTCAGTTGTTCTACGACATACTCCTGGAGTTGATTCAGATGTTCAGGAGGCAGGGTATCCACCTGTGCTAGATAGTCTCCCGCATGTGAACCGAATGCTGCCCCTGCCTGCCATCCTGGTTGAGAAAGGAGCTCCCCCAATGTTTCCATAGCGGGGCGCGCCGGAGATTCTTCAGGCTCACTGCGCGTAAGAACATCGCCCCGGTACGATACGAGCCGTTCCGCGATGTTGAGCTTTCCGGTATCACTCAGCATCTGGTAGGTCAGGTGTACCGGCCATGCGGGGAGAGCAGAGGAAGTGAGGGCATCTCTGCATTCGTCAAGCGTTGATTCATCCAATAGCCAGGCAAGCGCCCTCGCGATCTCTCGAGGAGCAACATACGTCTCCGAGAAGTGATCCAACAGATACCGAATCGAGGATGTCGGATGAGAAGACAGTGCTTGATAGATGCTAAGGCGAGCATCCTGAGAGAGGGAGGAAGCGACGAGAAAGTGGGTACTCATGACGAGCAAGAGCTCTTGACTCGCTTTCGTCCCGTGCTTTACTACTAACCCCACCAATGGGTCGGGAAGGGCGACGATGTCGCGGGCTGTATGCAGGAGCCAGTGTCTGACCTCATTTACGAGCTGGTCATCGAGCAGATGCGGCAATGCCACCGTGAGAGCCTGTTCACTCGCCGAGCCAGGCAATCGTGTTCCCAGACGCTGAATCAGCAGCCTGGAGAAGATGGGCCGTGCTTGCCTGGGCGCGAGCGTGGCCAGCGCCCAGATGATGGCCCGGCGTACAAACTCATTTTGTTCGGTTTCAAAAAGCGAGAGCAGTTGTGGGACGAATTCTCGTAGTTCCAACCGGGAAACGGCATAGGCTGCGGTTTCCCGCAGACCCCAATCGTCTTCGTCCGCACTCAGCAAACCGGGTAGTAGTTCAAGAACAGTGTCCATTGCCTCGTTGTTGTCGTTGGCAGCGTAATCTACCAGGAGTCCGAACGCATCATCTCGTATCACGGGGGCTACCGACTCGTCACGGTAACGTTCCCTCAGGTACAACACTGCCCCCGGCGGATTGAGGTCGAGACAGGTCCGCCGGTCGTTGAAAAAATCACGGGGAGTATGAAAGGGGCCATCTAATCCCATTTTTGTAGCCGCGGCGAGAGAGAAGATGCTTTCAAAAGCTCTTTGGCGTGCATGTCCATCGGCATCGAGCGGCGTGCATCTCGCCCCGATAATCTCTTCCCGCTCATACAGGGCCTCAAGGATATCCGGGCGTAACTCGGCAAGGAATCGTAGCACCTGGTACCACCAGGGATTGAAGCCGCTCGCGCTCTCACGCTTGACGTAGGAACGTTCTACAACGTCAGCGAGCGGTACTTCCTTGAGAGCATGGGCTGTCAGATACTCTTGCCAGGAGCGGTGCTGAAACGATACGCCGTCTCCACCGGCGACCAGGATTTCTCGGTGACGAATTTCCTCGATCCACTCACGCGCAGAATAGCTTGCCGAAAGGCCCGTTTGCGTAATCAAACGCTGCACCAGATCTTCGAGTTCTTCATCGGGCAAGTTGATCACCTTCCCGCAAGTCATCTCCAGGGCCAGCAGATCGAGCACCTGCCGCGTTAGTCCCGGGTGTGGAATCACCACCGTATCCCGCCAGATCTCCTTCGTAAGCAGCTCGTGGAGGAGTTTCTCATACAGCGCGCTCAAGCGCTGTGGAATCTCTGCCGCTACCTCCCAGAAATCGCAGAGTAGTTTCAGCAGGCCTGGAATGCGGGCGAGCGCAAGCAGGTCGCGGCGCTGCCGAAGTGCCTCGGCCAGGGGAGTCTCCATACTATTGCGCTGCTCGAGATACCGCTGAACCTGTTGCGCGCTGAAAGGAGTTATCGCAAGGAGCGCAAACCCCAGTTCTATAAAATGCGCTTCTATCGCGCCATATGCCGAGCGTCGACTGCTCAAAACATATGAATGGTGAGGGTACCGGCTAACGAAATCGCGAATGTGCCTCAGCAACTCCCGGCGTTTAGGGCCACTGAGTTCGTCGAGGCCATCGAGGAGAAACACGTAGCGCCCTGCCCGAAGCATGCCATCTGTGAGCATAACCCTGGACAGAACTGATTCATCAGAAGCAGGACCGTATATTTCGTAGAGGCTTTGTTGCATATAGGCAGAGAACGATTCGTCAGGATTGCTGTAGTTGCGCAGGGGCAAGAAGATCGGGATGGGAACCGCCGGATCACGCTGCACTAGATCACTTTCCCTCTGGCGTAGTATCGTCTGGCGCAAATGTTGGAGCAGTCGAGTTTTGCCCGCGTGAAATTCACCCAGGACAAGGACGCGCCCGTGCCTGACCATCTCAGAAAGTGAAACCGAGAACGTTCGCCCGGTGATCTCAAGCCACGCTTCACGTGCGTCCGGGTCGCGCAGGAATTCATTCTCCTCGATGTCGTGCTGCCAAAGTAACGTCGGCTCTACATAGCACGCTTCTTCAGCATGAGAAGCTGCCCACTTCTTCAGGCCAGTCTCCAGGTAGGCTTCAAAGCGTGCGCGTGCCGCGGTAATCTCATTTGAGTACGCCGCCTGGACTTCCGCATCTCGAGACGTGATGTAGAAGTGATGGTGAATCACATCCCTTCCAGTGTTATTGACCGTGCCGTTAATGATATCGCCGTTGACGATGGTCTGACCAATATTGGAAATACTGCTCCCGGCCTCAGCGCTGACGCCCTGCGCTAAATGAACGCCTTCATCATCAGCGCTTCCAACCAGTTCCTTCGGCTCATTCTCTAGGATACCCATCGCAACCCTCTCATATTACTCATCCTCGTCGAGACGAATTGATAACACAGTCTCACCATTCGCTAAAATCATTGGTGCTGGATACCCTGCTTCACCCCTTTGATAACGCTGTTCTCGCGTGCAGAGACGGTCTGAGCGCCGGAAGAACCTGCTATCTGCTGAGTCACTTCCTCTACCCAGCTACCTCGCTCAGCAAGCACTTGCTGCACTGCCTGCTGGCCGCCCAGTAAGTTGAAGATCTCCTCGGCTACCTCCGGATTTTCTTTCAGCCGTGTTCCCAATACCTCTGCAAGCATCGTTTGTCGGCTCTCATCTTCCGGTTTTACGGCGACCAGCGTGAGTGCGCCAGTTACTTCCGGATCATCCCCGAAGTGGGCCTTCAATTTTCTCCACAAGCTTTGGGCCCTATTCCAGGCAGCTTCCCCTCCCTTTTCAGCGATCACTTCGGTGAACTTCTGGCCACCTGCCTTTCCTACTTCAACCAGCAGTGGGGTAAACGGGGCAAGGGCCGTCACGGTGGTTGCTGCAATTTGGCCGACGTCAACTATCATTTGTCTGTCCTCTCCAGAACTGTCAACTTTCCAATATTAAGGAGCCATTCCACAGCGTTGAGGAACGCTTATTGAGGGCAATATTACCAGAACTGGGATAGATGTACAACAAGAGAAGATGCGCCTGGAGTATGGTATCCTTGAGAGGATAGCTGCTATTGCCTTGAAGGAGTGAACGATGTCGGAACAGCGTAATATCGGTGATATCTTCGCGATCCTCTCGATGCATTCACTGCCGGGAAGCTATTTAAAACATATTCTAACAGCGTTTAGAGGCAGCTCAGCCTGCTCAACGTCGCAGGCGAGGGACTGGACGGCCCACTGGGTAAGCGCTAGCATTTCGGGTGGGAGTACCCAGAAGGCACTGCGGGATCAGGTTTCTGGATTGCTGCTGGCAAGCTCAATCTTCCAGCCCGTCAGGCTCTCCCATTCGGCAACGGGCGCGTCCGTGACTTTTCCCCCCTGGCACACAACGAGCAGGCGGCCCCTGACGGCATCGACTCCGACGCGTTCCACTTGCCCCACTAACGCTACCTGTGCTCGAATAAAGGTGTGGACCTCTACTTCTGGCATCCGGTTCGCCACCGGCGCCGCGCTGGCAGGATGAACCCCCTGGGCAACTACCACTTCCAGCGACCAGGCCGTCTGTTCTGTAAAGCGCCGCCGGAGCGTCTCCAGCGCTCCTGGGTCAAGCTCGCCCACGCCTGTCAGGCGCAGCGTCTTCCTCTCTCGATCCACAGCTTTCTTGCCGATCAGGGTGAGATGTGGCGAGAGGAGGTGCTGCGCCAGTTCCACCAGGGCCTTCTTATGGGCGTTCTTGTGCAGTTCTACGCTCCACCCGGTTTCATGAGTCAGGGTGGCCAGTTGCTCCGCGTAGCGCACCCTGGCTATCTCTGGAAAATGGAAGTACAGCCACAGCGCTTTGCGCCTGGCATCGGCTCCCACCTGGTAGAGGCCGGGTACGTTGCGGAAGAGGTCGCTAGCCTTCCCCATCGCTTCGGCCTGCTCCAACCGGGGTATGGGATGTTCCTCTCCCAGTGTATTAGTCGCTGGTCCCACCATCGTGAGCTGCCAGCCCGTCTCTTGCAGGAACTGCATTTGTGCTGCCTGGATGGCCTCAGCCGAGGCCTCGCCTATACAGGTCAGCCCCACCAGGTGGGCATCGTGATAGATGGAGGGTGCCTCCATGATCGTCAGTCCGGTCGGCAGCAGACGCGCAGCCAGCTCGGCCAGCGCCTCCTGGTGGGCAATCGGATGGAAACGCACATGCCAGCCGGTGGTCGCTTCGACCTGGGAAGCCAGGGGGGCATAGCGCACCTGTGCGACATCGGGAAAGGCGAAGCGTGCCACCAGCGTGCGCGTCCCACTTTCCACGCGCATTCGCTGGTAGCCGGGCAGAGGCGCGAACCACTGCTGGGCATACTGGAGCGCCTCGTTCATCCCCCAGACGCGCTTCGGCTGGCCCGTTGCGCTCAGGTCTGCCTGGGTGGGTTCGGTCGCGGCGCGGGCAGGGATGTCTTTCTGGGTGGTGTGGGCACGGATGGTGGCGCGGTGTTTTTGAGCGTGAGCGCCAGGCACCAGCCGGTCTCCTCCAGAAAACGGGCCTGCGCGTCTGCGATGGCTTCCTCGGAGGCTTGGCCGCTGCACGAGAGATGTATTTCCTGGCGATCATGGTAGAGCGAAGGCGGCTTTATGGCGCGCAGACCTTCGGGGAGGGCGCGTTGTGCAGCCAGTGCTACCGCCCCCTGGTGCGGTTGCTCGTTCAGGACGATCTCAACACCGGCTTCCTTTGCTGCTGCGCTGATCGCTTCGGCATACCGCCGCCGTGCCACCACCGGGAAGTGAAAGGCCAGGGTGACGCGCCCGCTGTCCGGGTCAATACTGCGCCGGTAGAGGTCCGCCGGGGTTCCCAGGTGGCGCTCAAGGACACCGAGCAACGCGTCCTGATCCGGTACGGCCCCTTCGGCAGCGGCTTCCAGTTCTTGCATGGCTTCGCGCCATTCTGGCGTAAGCATATACAGCGCTTGCCCCTCCCCCGCGAGGGCTGTGCGCTGGAGCGCAAAGAGCCGGGGGGCCTGCTGCACCAGTTTGGCCACCGCCAGGCGTGCGGCCAGGTCCTCCGACGAGTCGGAGGCCTTCGCGCAGAGATTGCTCAGGCTGTAGGTGGCCCCTTCCTCGCACAGCGAAGCCAGAGTACGCGCAGAGAGCGCACGGCGGGCGGTGCGCGCCTGCTGCACGAGGTCGACCAGGTAGGTTGGGACGGCCACTTCATCCACGCCTTCAGGCAGAGGACCAAGCACCTCCAGGATCGCCGTAGAGGGATAGCCGGTGCGAGCCAGTTCTCCTCTGGGCAATTGGACCCGCACGCAGGCGCCGGGAAGCGGCCCCCGGCAGACGGCAGGCTTGGCACTCTCACGCGTGATCTGCAGGAACAGCACCCGCCCCACGAGTTCACTGAGGAGGTCCGCATTTCCTCCGGCTGTCTTCCCGCGCACGCGGAAGGCTTCTGCGAGCGCCTGTTGGGGCACAAAATACCGCTGCTGGCTCTCCTGCGCCAGCACCTCCAGCATCTGCGCAACACGTTCTTCAGTCACCTCGCCGTACCAGACCAGACCAGAGCCAGTTCACGCGCAGTGACGATGCGCAGGGCAGGCATCCTCGAAACAGCTTGCCAGAGCTGCTCCAGGTGCGTACGCGTGAACAACTGGCCTGCGCCAATCCCCGTCGGGAGCTGCAAGAGCGGTGTCACCTCCATGCTGATCGCCGCCGACGCTGCCCGTTGGTGCGAGAGTGAGAGCATGGTGCCATTCTCTGGCAAGCACACCTTCGTGTCAACGAGCCGGATCCGCAGAGCGACACGCGCCTCCTCGTCGCCATGGACCAGGGCGACGTGCCGGGGCTTGATAGTGGCGGCGTAGGCGGCCAGTTCTCCGCCGTCGGCATGGGCGGAGAGGCTGTACGTGGCAACATGACACTGCACCGGCACGGGGCGTCCGTCCAGTTCGAGCGTATCTCGACGATGCTCCGCCACGTCGAGGAGGCGTTTGCCCGGTGACTCTTCATCCTGGTAGCCCGTGATGAGAATAGACGCCTCGGGACGGCTGGCCAGGCGTGCGGCATACCAGGCGCTGGGTCCGCCCGTGAGCATGCCGGAACTGCTCACGATGCACGCCGGGGGACCTGCCAGGATGCGTTCCCGCTCCCGTTCATCGCGGACAAAGCGCATCTGCTTAGAGGTGAAGGGATGAGATCCGTGGCGGATCTGCCGCCCGAGCCGCGGCGAGAGAGCCTCGGGGAGCAGCAGATAGGTGGCGCACACGCGCCGCACCAGGCCATCCACATAGATGGGAAACGCGGGGATGTGCCCTCTCTGGATGGCGTCCTGCAAGATCAGCAGCACCTCTTGCCCGCGCCCCAACCCAAAGGCAGGAATGAGCACGTGTCCGCCACGCGCAATTCCATCGGCGACGGCCTAGGCAAACCGCGCTTCTTCCGCCTGCCGGTTGGCATGCAGCCTGGCCCCGTAGGTGGATTCCAGCACCAGCAGGTCGGGATGGCGCACGGGTGGGGGCATGGCACCCTGCACGGTGAGGCTGATGTCGCCCGACACGACCAGAGCACCATCGGGAGCCTCAAAGCCCAGGCTGATCGCCCCGGCGATATGCCCCGCGCGGCTGGCCTGGATAGTGATGTGAGCGAGTTCCGGCACGGTGAGTGGGGCATCGCGTGGCAGTGGACGCATCAGATTGAGCATCTGGTCGACGAGCGCCCTGGGGTAGTGGGGGAGTTCCATTTCCTCCATGGCCTGTCGCTCCATGACGCGCAGCGCATCGGCCTGCATGACTTCCATGAGAAGGCCGGTGGCACGCGAGGCATAGATGGGCACGGCCGGAAAGGCCTGGTGGAGCAGCGGTAACGCCCCGATATGGTCGGCATGCGCGTGCGTGACAATGATGGCCCTGACGGCTTTGTCTTCGAGCAGCGAGAGATCGGGGAGCGGGTCGCTGCGCTGATCCACGCGTACCCCGGCATCCACCACGAACCACTGATCGGCGAGTTGGATGGCAAGACAACTCGCTCCCACCGAGTCCGCCCCTCCGACAAAGAGTACCTGCATGCGTTTTCCCTCCGCTGGTTTGTTCGATAATTCGCCATCTGTACCCATGCACTCGGTGCCTCAAGCTTGACCTCTATAGGTTCGCTTCGCTGAGACGAGGCACTTGCCACGCTCGTATCTTGAGCAACATGAGTCTGCCGGTCGCTATCCTATCACGAATAGGTGTTCCAGGTCAAACCAGCGCAGCAGATGAGGGTGAGCTTTTTTCGCAAAGCTCGGAAATACAGGAAAATGACCGGAAGAACCAGGGATGAGGAAGGTCAGCAAACAAGGGGACATGATCTATGGAGGGAGGCCACGGATAATACGTAGAATATATCAACCTGGAGAGTGGCCATGGAGAGATGACCACACCTCTGTGCATGTTCTCAAGTGTAGCGTTAAGCGGGATGCTCCAATCTGGTCTATGGTAGAATCGTTCAACGAAGAAACAAGTTTTGTCTCCATTGGCCAACTCAGTTCTAGCCCTTGTAGGTTATAGAGTTCTGTTGCGTTCTTTTCTGTGGTAGACTAACACCAAATTTGTAGCTCACACTTCAAATAGTTTGGTTCCCTCACAGGAGCATTACGAGATTGAGATAGAATGTACGACATTGCATTCACCAGAGGAGGTATTTCTACATGCCCAAAGCCATAGCCATAGTTAGCGGAGGCCTCGATAGCGTGACACTGGTCTATCTCTTGCACGCAGAGGGTTATGAATTGCACTTGTTGTCCTTTGACTACGGACAACGTCACAAGAAAGAACTGGCTTACGCCGAGCGTTGCGCAAGGCGGCTCAAAGCGGCATTCGACATAGTCGATCTCAGCAGCATCGGTCGTTTCCTCAAAGGTTCGGCTCTCACTGATTCGATCCCTGTTCCAGATGGACACTATGCGGCCCCTAACATGGCGATAACTGTGGTGCCAAATCGCAACGCTATGATGCTCTCTATAGCCTATGCGGTAGCAGTTGCTGAGGAAGCCAAAGTTGTCGCCTTCGGGGTACATGCAGGTGACCATTTTATTTATCCTGATTGTCGCCCTACATTCATCGCTGCATTCGACATTATGCAGCGGGTCGCAGTTGAAGGATTCGGTGACCCTCATCTGAGGCTCGAGGCCCCTTTCATGCACATCAGCAAAGATCAAATCGTTCGATTAGGCACATCTCTACAAGTCCCATATGTTGACACGTGGAGTTGTTACAAAGGTGGAGAGAAGCACTGTGGACTGAACCCATTTGACCGGACAGAGACCGAAGTCAACTTCTCCGAAATATCGTACACTGGAAACAGACAAGGAGAAGAAAGATGCAAAAACGCACCCACAGCCGCGAGTTTAAACTGGATCTGGTGCGTCAGCTAGCCACAGGACAAAAACGTCCTGCTCAGGTCTGCCGAGAATACGGACTGGCAGAGAGTGTGCTTTCACGCTGGCGAAAAGACTATCAAGAGCGCGGAGAAGCGGCATTTGAGCCACGGCAAGCAGAGGGAGCCACCTCACAAGAGCAGCGGATTACCGAACTCGAACAATTTTGTGGGCAGCTGGCCCTGGAGAATCAGGTGCTAAAAAAAACATTGCAGCGACTGGAATCGCGGAGCGCCATGCGATGATTACATTGGCCCATCACGAACATCCTGATCTGTCGCTTCAGCACTTGTGTGAACTGCATGGAGTCAGCAGAAGCTGGTAGTATGAGCAGATCACTCACCCGGAGCAGAAGAGCCAGGATATCGCGTTACGCGACCAGATTGAGGACATTATTCTGGAGTTTCCCGGCTATGGATACCGGCGCGTCACGCATGCCTTAGCGCGTCAAGGCTGGACGATCAATCACAAGCACGTCCTGCGGATCATGCAGGAAGAGTCCTTGCTCTGTCATCTCAAAAAGAAGTTTGTGGTCACGACGACCAATTCGCGCCACGGATTTCCCGTCTATCCCAATGTGTTAGCAGGAATGACCCTCTCGGCTCCTGATCAGGCCTGGGTCGCCGACTTTACCTACATTCGCTTGAGAAACGCGTTCGTGTACCTGGCATGTCTGCTGGATGCCTTTTCGCGCCGCTGTGTGGGCTGGCATTTGTCCCGCGAGATGACCACGCAACTCACGCGAAGTGCCTTGCATCAAGCCATTGTCGAACGGCAGCCAAAGCCGGGACTGATCCATCATTCGGATCGAGGCGTGCAATATGCCAGCCACGAGTATGTGCAACAACTGCAGGAGATCGGAGCGCAAATCAGTATGTCGGCGGTCGGAAATCCCTACGACAATGCCAAGGCGGAAAGCTTCTTTAAGACGCTCAAGCAGGAAGAGGTGTATCTCAAAGACTATGACTCATTTACGGATGCAGAGCAGAATTTGGAGGTGTTCATTGAAAAGGTGTATAATCAGAAGAGATTGCATTCTAGCCTCGGCTATTTGCCTCCTGCTGAGTTTGAAGCAGCCTATACACCATTGACCGGAAGTTGACTTTCCTCCGTGTCCGGTCAAATGGGTTCACTCCACCCAATCAGCATCTGTACGTACATGTAAATCTATTATCTTTCCACTGGAAGGTTGCCATCCATCCGGATCGTAATCTATTAATTGCGCTTGGACATAGCGTTCACACTTTGTTAAATCACTACTACATCCCATGGGTCCTCCTCCTCCTGGGACACGTGGATCTGGCACCAGAATTACTTTATACTTTCCAGGAGCTACATACCCACCAGTAGGGAAGCTTTGCTCGTTAGGATTAAACACTTCCTTGGCTACAATGTATTTCACATACACATCAAACGGCACATGATAGTTAGGAGCCTGCTTGAACCTGCCCCCAATCTGTGCGGAACCATTTTGTATCATTGCTTCTGCTAACCTCATAGTCGTCACCTCCTGTTACTGTACTGACTTTTCACACGCATGAGTATGATAGGGACAGAAAATAGATGGTGTTCTGTCAAATGGTCCAGCACTACATAATTTTCAATTCAGGAATGAAGTCTGACAGTGACAGTTACTCGTTCCATACATGCTTACAGTTAACACACCAATATCTGTTAGGAGCATAGGCCCCTGTGGCTGCTTGAAAGAGCATATAAGGGATGGTAAAAATCAGTCCAATGCCAACAGTGAAGATACCAACGACTACAGTTACAGAGAGGGCCTTCTTGAGATCATTTGCTCCAGAAACAGTGTTCCGGCTTCGACATTTTGGGCATTCGCCAGGGAGCCTTAGAAGCCCGCTTCTTGCAGCATAGAGTGACTGCGTCAAATAAGGACCTGACTTCCCACACACGTAGCAACAGGGTGCATTAGAGGGTAGTTGACCATACCCACAATAGGAACAGAACATGGTCCAACTCCTTTTGAAATGAATGCCATGATTGTAAATCCCATAATATTCTGATGGTGGAATCTGTATCATTATGCTGGTCGTATAACAGGCAATACTAGAGATAAAATGTATATTTTCTCGCCGTCGATCTACAATTTCAGATCTGTGGGCTGCTCAATGCCGACTGTCTACTTTGATTTCGTCTGCCGATAAATTGAGAGAGCATCTGTTTACACAACTCTACAGATGTTTCTCAATATGCTGTCCACCCAGGCAGTACTCCGTCGAGAAAAGATCCCAATGCTTGTCTAACGACACCAACTGTCTTACAATCTACATAAACACACTCTAGGCAAGTTTGGCTTCGAGAAGATTCGCCGCTTGTATCACCTGACGCCTGATTCCAAAGTTCTTGGCCAAGAGTTCTTTGAGTGGGTAGAATGCATTGTTACTGCCGTTTTGCTCGCTTCAGAGTGCCATTGGTTGCCCTAGCACAAAGCGTAGCCGCAACGGTGGTGGTAATCTAATCCATAAGCTCTCGAGTGAGTTTTTCTACTCGAAATACCGTGTCAATACTGTATGTGCCTCTATTATACCTCAAGTATGCGGATTTGAAAAGAGAATTGAGAACCAATCAATGCATCAGAAGGTTTTTTCTCTCCCACAACAGGCGTCTTTTATCAGATTTGAGGGTGAATAGCTGAGTCCAAATAACCGTCATTATTTCTACTCTGCCATTCGCTGAAATGTCTGTTCTACGACATCGAATTGTTAAAACTAGAACACGCAATTTTGTAATTTACAGCTATCTCTCAACAGTGCTCTTCCATTTGAAAGCGCGCCTAAAGTACCTTTTTTCGCACTCATTCCCGCTCAGCTCATTTCCGTTATGTTTGCCTCTTGCTGTCATCAACTCCCCAGTAAAAAGTCTGTAAGAAATCCAGCGCTCTTTGTAAGAAGGCTGCAAGAATGAGGAAGCATTCCTGTAAAGACGGTAGTGTACGATAGAGCCTGTGTGCTGGACGCGCAATTCACACAAGTACAAAGAGCATCTATATGCTTCCGGTGAGAAATTGCGGAGTGAGCCTCTGCCTCTTGCGGCCTGGCATCAGACTTCGGAGATGCCTTGCGGGAGCGATTCCGCACATTCGGTGTGGAAGCATTTAGATACCAAACGAGGAGATCAGGAGCAAGGAGAATAAGAGACGTGAAGCAACTCGATGAAAGAGCCGGAGTGGTGAAGGAGTTAGTTATGGTGATCGATGATTCCCTCACGATTCGCAAGCTTCTTGATATATGTCTGCGACGGGCAGGCTATCACGTGCAGTGCTTTCAGGATGGTGTGGAAGCCTTTCGCTGGCTCAGCTTGCCAGAGAGGATGGTTCCCGCACTCGTGCTGGTGGACCTAAATCTCCCAAAAATGGATGGCTACGAAATCATCCGGCTGCTCAAAGCGAATGCAACCTTTGCACAGACCATCTTTGTCATCCTCTCACAGCGCGATGGGATTATTGACAGGCTCAAGGGACGACTCGTCGGGGCGCATGCCTATCTGACCAAGCCGTTCAAGACCGACCAAATTCTTGCGGTGATCCGAACCTCTTTGGGGAATACAGTCTCGGGCCCCTATGGAGCTGTGAGTCAGGGAGGGCACAAGATAGTCTCCACGGAAGATACAGTACATACTTACCCGCCTGTAGGGGTCTTCCCTCCTCGCTAATATGAGTACAAGTGAACATTGAGCAGAAAGAATAGAGAAGGAAGGAACCCGTTCATGAACACATTGGAGAACTACAGTGAGGTTGCCCGCCCGCGGCAGCGCATCGCCGAGGAATATGAAGCCACTAGAATGATGGCTGAGACGCTAGAAGCCTTGTAATCGGTGCGGAGAAGGAGGGGAGCGATGGATGTCTTTGGCCGGTTTCGACGTCGTACAAGGCACCTGCCAGTGGGAGGATCATCCTGGGAGCGCACCAGCACACCGTCGGACACCTCTCTTCCAGAACAAGGTAAGCGGCGGCATCTTCCCCAGGTCCCCTATCTGCTGCCGAAAGATGTGCTGGAAACCCAGCGTCTGGATTTCCAATTCTATCTCATCCGTAGCATCCTGCACGGCAACCATGCCTCGCCCCTGCGCAGCGATGTTGCTTCGATCCTGGATGTGGGCTGTGGGACGGGGCGCTGGGTCACTGAGATGGCGCGCAGGCGGTGGGACTCGACATCGAGCCTCCTCAGTCAGGGCAGATACTTGCGCCCAATGCCCGCTTTGTCCAGGCGAACCTGCTCGACGGCTTGCCCTTTGCCGATCGCAGCTTTGACTTCACCTACCAGCGGCTCCTGGTGCTGGCCATCCCGGCAGCGCACTGGCCCGCGGTGGTCAGAGAATTGGTGCGCGTGACGCGCCCCGGCGGCTGGGTGGAACTCCTGGAGGGAGGGGATATCTTCCTCAACGCCGGGCCGGCCACCGAACGCTTCCTCGGCTGGTGGCGCGAGGCTAGCCGCGCCAGGGGATTTGACACCTCGCTTATGGAGCGTCTGGGTCGTCTGCTCCTTGACGCGCATGTGCGCGACGTCCAGATGCGCACCTTACAGGTGCCGGTGGGCAAGTGGGGTGGGCACACCGGAGCCGTGTTGGAAAAGAACATTCTGGCAGGCTTCCCCGCGCTCAAACCCCTGCTGTGTAGCCAGTTGTCTCTGTCTCCCCAGGAGTTTGATGCGACGCTCGCCGAACTGGCGACGGAAGGGGATCACTATCAGACCAGCTATCAATACTACCTGGCATATGGGCAACGATAGCTTGTAGCCGGGTGAACGATGCATCCGACGCCTGGCGTAAGAAGGGGAGGCGTTTGCGGCGGCGAGAGAAGAGGGCAGAATCAGCGTCGCGTTTGAACTGGTGGCCTGGAGGTACACGTCTTCCGCACAGGGGAGACACGACACATTGCAACGAGCAGGAACATGCAGAAGCACAATCCTATCGGGAAAGGATTTATGATGCAAACCAGCACGCAGGGACAGCAGCGGCTTTCCCTCACCGATGTGAAACACCTCCTGAAGCGCCAGAGCTACGAGACGCTCTATCGCTCTGGACATATCCACGCGGCGAAAGACGCGCAGGAATGGCACATCTGCCTGGTAGCACACCTCGCTGCTATACCTCCTTCGCGCTTGTTTGCCTGCCTTAATGAGGCGCTCAAGCTGCGTGTTGAGCAGAGCGTCGCTCTTTCACCTTTGAGCAGGGCGCGAACGTGAGGAGAGACGGACCAGAACCATTCAGCAAGAAGGAGGGCCCATGACAGGCGAGAAGCGCTCCGGCACCGAAGATGTGGTAGATATGGAACTTCATTGTGTGAGGTGCAAGGCTCGGCTCTATGTGCCAATCTCGCAAGTCAACGCAGTGATCGCTTCGCTCGAGCGGACCGGGGCAGCGATCCTGATCTGTGTCTGTGGGCAAGCACAGCTCATTCGATCGAAGCGCCAGAAGAGGCATGACTAACCACGGAGAACGCCTCCCGCGTGGGCGAGCGATCCTCCACGAGTGCTGCGTGCAGGTCTGCGAAGGGCTGGCGCTATTTTGACGGGGAAGAAAGAAGACGATATGATGGCTGCTAATGCTGACAACGTGCGTGGGCACAGGACACTTACCAGAGCAGAGCCTATCTCTGCCGTGCCTCACATCGTGATCGCCGAGGATCAACCGGCAATCCAAGACCTGCTCTACTGGACACTTTATCTGGCAGGGTATCATCCTACAGTGTGTACCAATCGGCACACCGCCCTCACCTGGGCGGACAAGCATATGACAGACGGAGATGCCTCGGTGGTGATGCTCCTGGATCTGAGTCTCCTCGGCAAGAACGAGGCAGAGGACTTCCTGGGTCACCTGCGCGCTCACTGGCAGGCGACCCTCGGACTGCTGCCACAGATCATCGTGCTGACGACGAACCCACAGGTGTCTGCAGAGCTGGCGCGGAGGGAACACGTGCTGCAGAAACCCTTCCGTGTCCGGGAACTCCTTGCCCTCATCCGGCAGGTGACCCCAGGCGCCTCTTGATCATTCGAAATCCTCTTCGATGAGCGTGCAGCCGAACAAGGGGGCCAGATGATGGCACGCGATGAGATCCCTGCTGATCGAAGAGCGCTATACCTGCCGAGGAAAACCATGTTCGAAGCAGTAGTAGAGCCTCTGGTAGGGCTGCCGGAAGGCCATCACCTCATCGCGCACGGCTAGCGGCTCGGCTCGCTCGACCAAGATGCGCGCAATGAAGTCGGCGATGGTCTCCATCTCAGGCTCACCCATGCCCAGGCGAGTGATCTCGATGGTACCCATGCGCAGCCCGCCGGGGCGATCCCAGTCCTCCGGCCTGTCGGCGGGGATCAGGTTCTTGTTGGTGATGATATTAGCCCGCGCCAGCTGCTGCGCCACCTGCAGTCCTCCGCCGAACTGGCGCACATCAGAGATTACTTGGTGGGTGGTCGTGTAGCCCTTGTGCGCGCCTAGCATGGGGATGCCGCGACGGTCGAGCGCTGCACCGAGCGCCTGAGCATTTCGCGCAATCTGGGCCATGTAGACCTGCCCGTAGGCGAGCAGTTCGGCGGCAGAGGCGGCCAGGGCTGCCACGCGGTTGACCTGGTGGGTGGCCGCCAGCACCGGGAAGATGGCGTGAGTGATCGGTTCGGTGAGCGTCGGGTCGTTCCACACAATGATGCCGCTCTGCGGGCCGCTGAAGGTCTTGCCAGCAGAGCCGGTCAGCACAGCGGCGCCCTCGCGTAGTGGGTCCTGAAACTGACCGCCTGCCACCAACCCGAGCTGGTGCGCGCCGTCGAAGAAGAGGCGACCTCCCCATTCGGCGATCACCTCCTGCATCTCCCGGAGAGGGAAAGGGAAGAGCGTCATTGAGGCTCCCAGCGCCACCAGCTTAGGACGCACGAGCGGAGCTAGCTTGCGGAAGAGGTCGAGATCCACTTCCAGTTCGACAGGATCGAATGGAATGTCTACAATCTTCAGGCCGCGCACCCCCGCCGGGCCGTCACTGCGGTTGCTGGAATGACCGCCGAAAGGCTGGGAGAGGCTCATGATGACATCGCCTGGTTCGGCGAGGGCGGTATAGACCGCCATATTGCCGATCATGCTGGCCACCAGTCGATGGTCGGCGTACCGCGCACGAAAAACCTTTTTCAGCAATTCGACGCACAGGGCCTCAATCTCGTCGATGTGCTGAGTGCCTGCGAACCAGCGGTTCACAGGGCCGATGTGCCCCTCGGCAGCGCGGATGCCCACCTCAGAGGAGAGGAGTTCGCGCACCGTCGGGCTGGTGGGCGCTTCTGGTGCGAGGAGATTGATGCAGTGCTTGCCTCGCCACTCCTCGTTACGCACTACTGCCGAGAGGACCGCCTCCTGCATCTCCTGGGGAGAACGGCAGGCATCCAGGACAGCCCTGGCATTAGCTAGGATGTCTGAGTCATGCACTTCGAGTTGTGTAGGTGGATCATGGGTGTCACGCATCGGATGCTCTCCTCTCGTCAGGAGCAGGACTAATAGCTATCTCAGACAGTTATACTCACACCTATTACAATACCATATTGGGGACGTAGCCATACGTCGCGAATCCAGGACCCTCAAGCATCTTCTCGTTGACCACTTATCCAAGTACCTGTATAATCGCATACAGGCAAATTCCCATGGAGAGCTATTAAACTCGAGTTGTGTTGGATTAGGGAAAGTCCACCCGTCATTGATGGTACATTTCTTGAAGAAACTTCTGTCCTTCCAAAATCAATAGCTTTGGAGAAAGATGGGATTTTGAGGCCGGAACATCCATGAAACCTTAGTAGCGAATTTGTAGAGATTATTGCTTATGTCCGATGAACAGACAATCGATGGTGGTCTCACAGCCTTGGCAGGATATCTCTATCAGACAGTCGGGGTATTAGGGATGAAAGCAGGAGCCTATCAACTCGATAACCTTGCCGGTTCAGCCGACCTCGAAGCAATCCTTTTTCTAGTAAAGCAAAGCGAATTGCGCTACGAGTATCTCGATCAGGATGCAGCTATTCGATTTGAGTTAGGTATCGACGATCGAGATAATTTTGTTCTCGTGCAATTTAAGTTTTCCAGGCAAATTCCTGCCCCCAAAATAACTCCAAAGGAATTGTCAAAGATTAGCGGTCGTCTGAGGGAAAGTACCCATCGGGCTCGACAGTTGGGGCAACAAATAGGTGGATATGTTCTGATTTCCAATCGCGAACTTGGGCCAAAAGCCTTGGAGATGCAGCGCGAGGCTCAAATAGCCAATTCTACGCAGCAAGTTGACGGTGTTCTACGACAGCTTCGTGTTTTACCCCCGATTTCAAAGGCGACCTGGGAAGAGAAGTTGAAGCAGTTTGCTCGTACCTATGGCTGTGTCGATAGCGATATTAGAAAGGGTATTGATGAACGCATCGGCAGCATCATACGCCAGACTGTCGAGCAAGGTTCTCCATCGATCACCAAGGATGATCTTATTTGGGCCTTCACCGGCTTTCGAAATACACGACAACTTACTCCTGCCAAGGTCGCTGAGCAAAGCAGATTACAGCTTGACACCTTTTTTTCGCGACATCATCTCAGGCAAAAACAAATACTTGTGAGGCGCAAGGTGCTCGATGCCGTTTCGCTGCTATGTAGCGAACATGCTATTGTGATTGTACACGGGTTAGGTGGGAACGGTAAAACTGTCTCCTTGTGGCATTGGACAGAGGAATTTCTTGCATCCTCTGTTCCTGAGCAGAAAGGGATGTACACGGCGATTTTGGCTGCAGAAGACGTCCGTCCTGACTGCTTTACCAATTTGTTATGTGACTGGGCAGATCTACCTTACCATCATGACTGGCGTGCTGAAAGTATGCCAGAGCATATCTTGGAGCGTTTGCAAGTGGCCAGTCCAGGTGGGAAGCATCCAATCTTGTATCTAAGTGTTGATGGGATTGATGAGGAACAGAGTATTAATGACAGCACCCATCGAGCAATCAAACAGGCGTTGGGATGGTTCTGGAAAGAGGAATTAGAAGTACGTCGGTCGGGACGCTTACCGCGAGCGACTATCATTCTCACTTGTAGGGATGAGAGGGAGATAGCGAATCGATGGCTGCATCTCAATTCCCCGTTCGGGGACGATGATGAACACCTCCCAAGTGTAGCGGTGAATGATTTCACGGATGGAGAAATCATGGAGGCAGCGCTTCTCGGGCTTTCTGGAGAATTGTCATCGAGAATTGAAAGAGCACTTTTGCCAGGGGAGAGCGACTATTCTACTTTCATGGATGAATCCGATATTCCACTGCTTCAAAAGATAGATCCATTCCTGCAACCTGTTGATCAACAGGTCCTACAAGCACTCCACCACCCCGCGCTTTGGCGGTGTTTCTTGGCGCTGGATGGGCCATCCACACAGTCACTTGTCTTAAGTGGTGATCCCAGTGCGCTCCAGCAGTTGGCAAAGATATATGTCTATTGGTTTTGCACCAAAGCGGAGATGCGAGGCCACTCACTTAAAAGCACCGAGTTAGAGGCCATTCTAACTTCAATTGCTCGAGAATGCCGCGTGGATAAACATATTCACCATGAACGCAGAAGTTGGATCGATTCGGCATGCTCCACCCAGTTAACTACTGCCGTTGGGGCAGAACGATTGTATAATGAAGCGATCTCCGCCGGAGTGATCGAAAAAATTGATCGAGATACATGGCACTGGCGACATCGGTTTATTGATGAGTATCTGGTGAGCATTCCTTCGTCGTAGGCGAGAGTATTTGAGCATGATGAACGATTTTCCAAACAACCTATATACTTTCAGGCAGAGGATCGATCAAAGCAAGCAGAGCACAGAGGTCATCAAGCTAATTCAGGAAATTGACCCTTTACTCTCGAACGGAAACACATCCTCTGATGCCTACCATCTCTTAGTGATTGCTTTCCAGGCCCTTCAGGAACTCACACGCGACAGTGTTATCGAAGCTGAACGCTTGATCCCTGAATATTTGCTTCCCTACCTAATGCATGATGGCGATGTGCCTGTAAGTTTATTGAGCGCGATTTCCCGTCTCCGAGAGTGTTTGGTTGTTTGGTTTGACCAGTACCCAGAACAACAACGAAGCACACTACGCGAGCGAGTCCTAAATCAATTGCTGCTGAAACTGCGGAAAGAGCCCTCCCCTAGTATTTGCTGGATCATCTCAGACATTGGGTACCGTCAGCATGAAATAGTCTCTGCGCTCTGGGGACTTGTAGAGCATCACGATAATGACTTAGGAGACACGGCGCTCGCTACATTAACAGCGTTGGGGGTGTCATCAGATGAGAGAGGGCGCTTGCTTGCCGAGCTCCATCGACGAATACCCCAACGTATGACGACTCAGTTGATTGTTGCATTGGGCCGATTAGCAGATCCATCAAGCTTTCCGCCAGTGCAACGCTTCTGGCTAGTGAGCGATGTAGAGCAAGCAAGCTGGCATCGCTCACTAGCACTGCGCGTCATTACAGATATTGCCGATGCGATCGACTCTGAGGAGATGCAAGATCAGATTTGGCTGACAATAGTTAATCTCTTTGAACAGCATCCAGAGAGATTTGCTACAGATATCTATCTAGGTAGCGATACTGCCTCTCAATGTAACAGCGTGAAAGTTGTTCCCGACTTGTTAAGGTGGATAGGGCGCGAACCAGCTGGGTTAGAATCTTCTGCGGATCATCGCCGACTCTTAAGTCTTCGATTAGAGAATTGTGTGCGGCCGCGCCAGTTACAGGGCTGGAAGAGCCTACCTATTCGATCAACTGTTAGCGTTCTCCGTCAAGACGCTTGTCAGGACACGCGCTTTGAAGGCCGCGCAACAACCCACGAAATGCTGGTAAAAAGGGCGGCATGGCAAACATTGCTACAAATGGGATATAGCGACGCTTTGAGCTGGTTTCAGGATGCTGTATCAGACGAAACGAATCGCTATATTCGAAGGGAGATGTGTGATCTCTTAGCCTGCTTCCACCTTGATCCTTTGCCCTCTGATGTTGTCCGATGGGTAACTGAGCCATATGACGCGAAGTTACCAGCCTCTTCTGCTGAACTTGTAGCGCGGTTGGGCGCTATTAAAGTGGCGCGTAGTGCGCCATCTCAAGACAGTTTTAATGCTTTGCTTGCCTGCGGGCTCTCTGTAGAGGGACAAAATCTACGCGAGTCGGCAGATGCACTTGAAGAGGTTGTCGTTTCCTTAGCTCGAGCTGGCAATAGCGCAGTCGTGAGCCAGCTAGTGAACACAATTGTTGGAAATAAAGAGGAGCGCCTTCGAACTGCCGCTGCAAGTGCGTTAGAGTCGCTCGTTGTGGAAGAATTGCTCCCAGAGCACTATGTGTCACAATTGACTGATACACTTCTGAAGGGGGAAGAAAGAGATCCATTTGAGCGAAGCATGATCCTGGCCGCTTTGGGCCATCTGAGCGAGACGCAGTTCCCCAAAGAAATCTTCCCGCAACTCCGAGTGTGGGCTCGTGACCGAAATGACAGGTTGGGAATCCAATCTTTCATGACGTTGGCAAGACAAGGTGACTTGTTGTCGCGTGAAGATCTTCTAACGAAGATTGGCCTGAAGGGCGAGGGTGAAACATGGAATATAGTTACAGACGAAAGGTACGCAGAATGGATATCTCATGTCATTGGTCTGCTATACCTTCGCTATCCTGGGGCATTACGTCCCGCCGTTACCTCTTTACTGGAAGCAGGAGGTTGGGAATCAACGGTACCGATAATTTGGAAACTCTATGAGGTACATAGAGGAAAGGAACAGATACCTCTTCCTTCAGAAATTGCCGAGGCAATGGTGAGAAGAATCCGGCAAAGACAAACGCAAATCTCAGCGGAACTGGGAATATTCCAAGCCGTGGCAGACTTAGTGCCTGAGAGGTTGGCAGAAGAAGCCTGGGATAACCTGTGGGAAGATTGGCTCCCAGATGCTCGAGCGGCTTTGGCTGATGCACTGGGTGAAGCAACCTATGTAAGCATTCATGCAAAGACAAAGGCGATTGCTCTTTTGAGTTTACTAACAGGTGATGGGCGGTATGCTATCCGGCGAGCAGCATATCGGGGATTAGCCCGTCAATCGATGCAATCTCTCCAGACACTTTGTTTGATGTGGTTACAGGCTCCTAGATTGGAATTACGCCAGCGCGCTGCGGAGGCATGGGCATGGCTGTCTGATGATGAGGCAGTTTCCGAGCTGGAGGCGCGAGTGTATCAAATATTAGCTACTGATGTTGAGAAGGTAGTTCGAGAGACCATCAAGCGCACCCGGAAAGAGCAGCGAAAGCGGATGTGGGCCAAGGAGTACCTTGCACGTATTCGCCAAACCACTAGTATGGCAAATGCGGAAGTCTTGGTGGCCTGGTGTTATGCTCAAGCATTAACCCACGTAGGAGATGATACATCCATAGGTATTCTTCGTGGTGATCTGAGGACCCAATCTCTCCCTCCGCATATGCGGCATTGGTTCCAAAAAATTATCAAAGAGACAAAAGAAAACTGGGAGAAAGCGATCAGCAAATGGCCGCAGCCCTGGAGAGCGTGGCAGGGCACTATTGAGGAAGGCCAGGGATGGATTCTGCGTCCAGATCAGAAGAAAATGCTCACGCACTATTCTTTATGGCAAGAACGGGCACCAGCTCTTTCGGGGAGCAGTTCATGGGGTGGAACACTGCAGATATATGATGAGATGTTAGCCTTCTCAAGTGCAGAAGAGATCACGTTACAGTTATCCGATGAGAGACGAGGGAAAGCGCTTATCCAAACTAGTCTTTCTACGGGAAACATCACAATCGTCGGAAATGGGCCATTCCCTGAGTAGTTTTAAGGATACTGAAATCGCAAAAAAGAGAAGTATTTTTTTTCTAATTTAGACTTAGGCCCGCGACTAGAATTTTCAACACTAATGTTCAAGAGCTCGGGCAGGCCTTTCTGGCTTCTCTGTTGCGGATTCCGACATCAGGCCCTCTGTTCTTCTCTCGCTCAGGTAGGAAGCGTCTCCTTGCTCTTTGAGCCACGCAACGGCTTGATTCAATACTGTGCCCACCAATGGTGGAACACCTGACGTACTTTCTGCAAGACAACGCGCCTCATAGACAGTATCCACTTTCTTCTTGTCCTGCTCGTATCCTTGTAAATATGCTTGCACCTCTGGAATTCCCTCAAAAGCAATAGGTTCGGCTGTATCATAGGTATAGAACCCAGCGAGCGCGGCGTTTTGTTTGTAGACTTCAAAAGGATCATTTTCTTGAGGCATCGTTATCGTCGGGCAACGCTCTTGCAAGACTTTCCACAGTGCTGAAAAGCTTGGATTTTTCCCAATCTCCCCACGCTTGTTAAGAAAAGCAGGCATAAGTGCATCCCCATCTCCTATGGCCGCGCATGGAATGCCAAAGGCCATCAGAAAACGAAAGCAAAATGGAAAATTCTCCTTACTTCCCATGCCGTACAGAGCGATGTTCAGATCGGCCAGGGTCTTCCCTGCGTTCTCTTCTATCTGGGGAAACCAGGCCGAAAATGCTCCTACTTCGGTTGAACCTTCTACCAGCAGTACCCCATTTGCGAAGAGCAAATTGCCAAAATTGATAGAAGAAGCCAGCTTGTTCTCGATTCTCTGCAACTCGGCCAGTAAGACTGGTCCCCCGACGAAGACCTGTGTCCCCTTTATTCCTCTCTGGAGACGGTAGATATGCTTCAGCCCATCTGCGCGAGTAGGCAGCAGATGTCCGGAATGGGTAGCGATAAACACTTGCCCAGGCACTCTACGTAGCACCTCTACCAACCGATGCTGCATATTTGGATGTAGACTTGCTGCTGGCTCATCGAGCAGAATCACGCGGCCTTCACTTGCCTCAAGAAAGACCGACAGCACGAGCGCTTCCCATACACCAGAACCCTGCGATACCATAGAAATAGTTCCCGCCGCATCTGTTACAAGAATATCGATCATCGGGACTTCTGAGCGGATTCCCTGTGAGGAAAATCGCACGACGGTCCTCACCGTCATGTCGAACTCTCTTCCCCCTCTGCTCAGATCCTTTCCGGTAAGATCGTTGAAAGCCCGCTGAATGCGCTCATAGCGCTTTTTCTCAGCAACATTCCCGCTCATTAAACCAAAAAGCCAGTAGGGGATATCTTGTTCATCAACCGGCGTCTTCCGCACGGGAAAAATCTTTTCTGCTTCAAGCGGAACGGGTTGCAAAAAAGGGGCAAAGACGCTGTTCGTAAAAACGCAGGCTTTCCGCAAAAGTAGCGCAAATAACCCGCTCCACGATAATCTGCTACTATTGCTCTGAGTGAAATCTAAACCGCTTATCGTTGTGAGTAAGCTGTATTCAGGCCAATATGTTTGGGAGGTGCCGATTGGTGATTCTAGTTGAATGAACCCATGTTTGTCTGCAAGGTCAAGGAGAAATGCTTCTATATCCAGTTTTTGAGCTTTTTCGCCTTCCGTGTAAGCAAAGTATGTATTAGCCAGAGCCTCCGCTGCGTCCTTTTCTAAAGGCTCGCTTGCAGAGAGAAGAAATTCCAGAAGAACGTCAACTCCACGTGGCCCACTGGTAGGAAATGTCGGCACAGCCCCACTCCAAAATGTCCCGTCTTGAAAAGAGCTTGATCCCATCAGAATGGTGACCGGTTCATTCTTGCAGGTGAATGTGTAGCTCAGCCTCAACCCCGTATCCCCTCGGTAGGTGAGATGCAGGTGCCCGCTATACAAAAACTGAAGTCTCTCAGGAGTCCATTGCTCTCTTAGCCAGGCAGTAAAAAGTTCATACTTTTCGGGTGTGATCTGATAGGCTGATAGCTTTGAGAGTTTCTGCGACCTTCTGAGTCCCTCATTAAGCAGGTTGAGCGGGCTAAGTGAAGCACACAGGAACGCGCAGAATGCCTTTCGCTCCTCTTCAATATCCCAGGATACCTTCACATCAATATCTATTTGTTTTTGCTCAGCATGAATATTATAGAGATGATCGAAGGTTTTTGCCCTTCCTGCTCCAATCGCTTCAAATGCCGCCGTCAGTTCCTGGATGGCGCGAAATAGGCTTGTCTTTCCACTCCCGTTGGGGCCAACAAAAAAGTTGAGGTGTGTAGAGAGTGAAACGATGGTGCAGTCCCGCAGCGACAAGAAGTTTTTCGCAGAGATTGCGTGAATTTTCATTGGTCTGTTTCTTTCTTTCTAATGGAGCTATTGTATATGGTGGGCTGCTCTAAGGCAAGTATCCAGTACCCGACAGTTTCATCCACAGGTTTCGTGCTACGAAGGCTAAGAATGGGCTTTCAAACTTTGGCAGAGAAGCTGGGAGCCAATCGAGAGGCTAGTCGTGCCATTGCCGTTTGCACTTAGCACAAAAGTTGCGGTAGAGCTACTATATCAAGTTCCGGAAACGAAAGAGGTTTTGAAATGCCACCGTGAAAAGTTCTCCTCGATACTGGTACAATGGAAACGAAGTGGAACGAATACAAGGCCAGGAGGAACATGCACGAAACAACACGAGCAATCCTGCATCTCGACCTGGATGCTTTCTACGCCAGTATCTCGAGCAACGCGACTACCCTCAATACCGTGGCAAGCCCGTCATCGTGGGCGGGTCGCCCGATAGACGTGGAGTGGTAGCCACCGCCTCCTACGAGGCCCGCAGATTCGGAGTGCATTCGGCCATGCCCAGCCGCACAGCACAGCACCTCTGCCCCAACGCGATCTTTCTGCCTGCGCGCTTCGAGGTGTACCGGGCCGTCTCCCAACAGATCATGACTATCTTCCGCCAGCACACGGCGCTCGTCGAGCCGCTCAGCCTGGATGAAGCGTACCTCGATGTGACTGCTGTCGTGCGCGACCTGGATCAAGCCGTGTTATTGGCACGAGAGATCAAGCAGCAGATCTGGGACCAGACGCACCTCACCGCTTCGGCAGGCATTTCCTACTGCAAGTTCCTGGCTAAAATCGCCTCCGATGCCCACAAGCCCGATGGGCTGACCGTCATTTCCCAGGAAGAGGCACCGGCTTTCCTTGAGTCATTGCCCATTGAGAAGTTCTTCGGGGTGGGCAAGGTAACGGCGGCAAAACTCCGAGAGCTGGGCATCCAGACAGGAGCCGACCTGAAGCACATGGGCGAAGAGCGTTTGCGCGACCTGTTCGGCAAGCACGGAGGCCAGCTCTATCGCTATGCCTGTGGAGAGGACGAGCGGCCGGTGGAACCGGTGCGCGAGCGAAAATCGGTGGGCAAAGAGGTAACGCTGGAGCGCGATATCCGCGACCGGAACGAGATGGAACGCATTCTGGAGCATCTTGCGCTCCAGGTAGAGCATCGTCTGGCCGAACTGGGCATCGCCGGCAAGACGCTGACGCTCAAGGTCCGTTGGAGTACCTTCGAGCTGGTTACCAGGGCCAGCAGCCGTGAGCAGGGCTTCCAGCTAGCGCAGGAAATGCTACCCGTCCTCCGCGCGCTGCTTTCTGGACTGGCTGATGGGAAAAGAGCCGTGCGGCTGCTCGGGGTCACCGTCTCCGGCCTTATCTCCCCAGACGAGATGAGACGAGCAAGGCAACTCGTCACACCTTCCCTTTGGAAGAATGAGCAGATGGACGTATAGCCTGAGAACCAGCTTAGTGAACACCATTGATAGACTATCCGCGCTTCAGCTAGAGGTATGCTACCTGAGCGATCCTTCTATGCGGGGGCACAGCACATGTGCGTGGCAGATGGCACTAGTAGCAGCATCGGCAGGCTTGGGGGCTGCTGGCAGGTGGAGCATCTGGCGTACTACTCAGCCGACTTGCTCTTTGCGAGCAGTTCCATACCCCATCGCCGCTGGTGAGGGTAGAGTTCCCTGCCAAAACAGGGTGTCTATCTCTGTTCGTCGCTCAAATGGCGCTAGCGTCACCTGTTGGTGTGCCTGCGTCTCTCACACGGCTCTTAGGTAAGAGGCGCCTAGAATCGCCTTGTATCAAACCATATATTTCAAGTAATTCATAGGAAAACAAGTAGATACATTCCCACTATATTCTCAAGATATCCCTCTTTTTCCTCCAGATTCTCTATTTATCCGCATGATTCTCTTTTATATCCCGAAGAATTCCTCTTTATCCTCGGTATTTTCTTCTTTATCGCAGGGACAACCTGACATTTCCCTGCGATCTCATCGACATTGCCGAAAATTCTTGCGGAATGGTATGATACGTGCGGCAAAGAACCGTGGTTGTTGCGCGTTCAAAGCGAGGCACGGCGCTACTCTTCCAGGAGGGATCAGCAGGATGCAAACGTACACGTTCGGCCAGTGCGCACGCTTGCTCACAATGGACCCGAAGGTGTTCAGAGAGTTAGTCAAGAAGGAACTGGGTTTGCAGAAGGGCGAGCAGGTGAGTCGCGCCGACAGACGGGCGCGCTACCTGACGCGCGAGCAGTTGGAGCGCCTGGCTGCCCTGCGTGGGATCACCCTGCCCGACGATGCTGCGCTGGAGCAACCGGAGCGGCGCTTCCTCTTTGCGTCCTATAAACTCCTGCTGGATCGCCTGGAGGCAGTCGAAGAGGCGCTGCACTCCGACGAGCAAACGCTCTCGTCCCTGCAGGAACGTCTCGTCCAGGTCGAACAACAAATGGCTACGATGACATCGTGGACTCCTCTGCTGGATCGCCTGACCACCTGGATGGCGCAGGTCGACGAGTACCTGGAACGCCTGGCGCACTCCCAGGAGCAGCCTGACCAGCACCTGGCCGAACTGGAGGCCCAGCACCGGCACGAGATCGCGGAGGTGGAGGCGCGCTACCAGCGCCAGATCGCCGAACTGGAGGCTCAACTTACACGCTATCGGACAGTCAAGCACTCGCCATCACCTCCTCCCACCGCAGCGACGAAGCAAGCGAAAACCCGCTCCAAGACGAAGAAGCTTCCAAAGACCATGGCATCGCGCAGGGCCTTCGCCGCACTGCACGATGTTCCCGACTCGCTGGTGGTGAAAGCGTGCAACACCGGCGCCATTGCTGCGACGAGCGGCAAGTGGCTCTACAAGAGCCGCATCATTTTTCAAGCGCTGGGTGCGCGCGGTCAAGCGGACTTTTACCAGCTCTTCCACACGCGACCCGGTTTCACGCGGTGCAACCAGTGTCCCCACCATTTCACCCAGCAATAGCCTCGACCAAAAAGAAGCGTAGACCTCCTGCCTCTCTTGCCTTTTGCGGGCGCTTCGCCTATAGTGATGCAGGGATGCGCCGCGTTTGCTGCCTGAGAATACGCCGAGCGGAAGGCGTGGGTTCGCACCTTTCGCTCACGCGACCTCATTGAGGGAGCGACGGCGAGTAAGGTCTACAAGCGGCAGGAAAGAGACAAGCTTACGTGAAAGACGTGTGAGCTGTCGCAGAGAGAGATATCTCCTGTCTCCGTCGCCGGGGCAGAAAGCAATCAAAGGATTCACCAGTATGGCAAGTCATGTCGGTCGACAATTCGGAAACTATCGCCTCACACAGCTACTGGGGACGGGCGGGTTTGCTGATGTCTACCTGGGCGAGCAGGTGTACCTGAAGAGCCTGGTTGCCATCAAGGTCCTCAGTGCGCCCCTGGCCCCAGAAGCGACTGACGGCTTTTTGCGCGAGGCGCAAATACTGGTCAACCTCGTGCATCCGCATATCGTTCGCCTGCTGGATTACGGGGTAGAGGAGCAGACGCCCTATCTGGTGATGGATTATGCTCCAGGCGGAACGCTGCGCGAGCGGATGGCACCAGGGCAGAGGTTCTCGCTTCCAACAGTTGTCGCGTACGTGAAGCAGGTGGCTGAAGCCCTCCAGTATGCGCACGACCTACGCCTCATCCACCGTGACGTGAAACCGGCGAACCTGCTGCTTGGTCGTTATGACGAGGTGCTCCTGAGCGACTTCGGCATCTCCCTGCTTGCCTCTAGCTCACGGTCCCTCACCACGCGGGACATTGCGGGAACCATCACCTACATGGCCCCTGAGCAGATCCAGGGGCATCCCCGCCAGGCCTCCGATCAGTACGCGCTCGGCGTGATCGTCTACGAATGGCTCGCAGGCAAGCGTCCGTTTTCCGGTTCGTTTACCGAAATCGCGGCCCAGCACTGCCTGGTAGCACCACCGTCGCTGAGAGAAGCGAATCCCCATGTCCACCGGGTGATCGAAACTGTGATCTTGCACGCACTCGCCAAACGTCCGGAGCAGCGTTTTGCGAATGTCCAGGCCTTTGCCGAAACGCTTGAGCGAGCCGTCGCAATGACTGCCCGCCGACCCGCGCAGCTTGCCCCGGTTAGGGCAGGGTCAGCGAGCGGCATGCAGTGGCGGTTGGAAGACGATTTTGAAGGAATAGCTCCCTGGTAGGTGGCCAGCAACAACCTGGAGAGGCTTCTACCTACTCCAGCCGCGAGAAGGATTCTCCTGGATAGAGCAGGGGAGGTGGATATCCCCATGCCTCACTGAAGTCGAGAAACCGATACTGCCCCTGCGAGTCATAGAGCGCTGGCAGCACTAAATCGCGCCGCAAAGCCTTTTCCACCTTGTGTGTCCCGTAATACCACACCTCGACATCAAGGCCGCTGTAGCTCTGTAGGATAGGAAAGAGTTCACCGCGGCTCTTAGCGGTGAGTTCCACCTCGATCGCCACGGTCTTGACCGGGGTTTTCCCTGCTCCCGTCGCACCCGGTCGGAAAAACCAGGCGTCAGGGACATGCTTTTGCTTGCGGCTCTTGCGACTCTTTTCCATCTCTGCCCGGATCATCCGCTCGCTTTTCCATCTGGCATCGGGATCTTCTTCTTCCAGGGAGAGCCGGGCCCAGTTCACCAGGTGGAGGTGTCCGACTCGCGCGGCGGCGGGCTTGTAGTACGTCAACTCCAAACCCGCTTCGTGGAGACCCGCTTTGGTCAGCCACAGCCAGCCCGGTTCCCTGGCCAGGATGGGTTCAAACCGGGCATACCCCTGCTCGCACCACCGCTTGATGACATGGCGCGTGGCGTTCTCCGAAAGTGTACGAGGGCTGATATCTTCGCCCTGCGGATAGCGGCCCAGCAGTTCGCGGAAATGATCGAACCGCACCCCCGCTTGCTCGCCAACCCACCGCATGGCCCAGAGATCCCGTTCAGTGTGGCGCATGGTCCCTTTATCGCTTCTGACCTTCCGCTTCAGTTTCCGTTCAAGGAGCCACAAGAGAATCCTCAGGGTCCATGGTCGTAAGGGTGTTGTTTCTGCTGATGGCGGAGAATCGTTGCGTGGGCGATCGGTTGTCATGAACATTCCTCCTCTCTATCGATTCTGCAGGAGCATAGCGGTTCTGTTGATAACGAGAGTTTCTCTGACCAGCCTCTGTTTTGCTCTGTTTCTGAAAGTGATGAGAGCATGATGATCCAAATAGAAAGAATATATAAAGTATATCGGGGTACTCACTCGCAAAGACGTGTCCTCCATCAGCCTGACTCGCGCCCTGCGCAACAGATCGCTTGAGTCTGCTGCACCAGGGGCTATCTCAACAGCTCTACCAGCCGTTTTTATCGGCTCGCATCCCAGTATTCTCCCTCCTGCTCCGCGATGGCCACCAGGAGCCGACGCGCTCGTTTGACCTGACTCAATGCTCTGGGCGATCGGCCCGCATGCGTTTTTTGTTGCACACAGGCATTACGCAGCGTTTGCCACCGGTACGGGCTCGCGGCATCTCCGGTACGCAACTGTCCGTAAAACGCGGCGTAGCGAGTCATCAGGCAATCCCACTTGAGGGGTGGGAGTCGATACCCGTACACCTGCGCCGTCCAGTCGAGGCGGCTTCGGTGATAGGCCGCGTTGTAGCTAATCACCCTCTGATAGCGTTCTAGCATGGGCAGCAGATCGGCCCAAACCTCGCCAAATGTGGGCGCTGATCGCACATTCGCATCCCTCAAGAAATGGCGCGACGTCGCCTCCCACGGGATCGGGCGGTTGGGACGGATTAGCGTGTCGTAGAGAGGCACCCCCTCGGATGCGGAAAGCAGGGCCAGCTCGATCACCACGTCACGCTCGCCCAGTCCCGTTGTCTGGGTGTCCAGCAGGATGGCACCCTCATCCAGCAGCATCCTTTGGGCCCAGTGGCGAATATCCTGGACCTGCTGGCGCCAGGCCCGCTGATAATGGCAGGTCCGACACAAGCTATCGACGAGGTCGGCTGAACGGTCGTCGGCAGGCTCGTACCCGCAGACCTGACACATAGCTTTTTCCGCTTCTTCTCCGAGAATGAATGCGCGGAGACGCGCACGGACCGTCTTCTGGGGAGGGAGAGGGACGGGAGTGGCCACCCGCTCGTCGTAGAGCCACAGCCAATGAGGCTCCCGCAGCTGGTAGGCACACCCATCTGCTGTGGGAGGGACTACCCTGCCGAGGCGTATCAACTCCCCCGCCGGGTGCAGCGTGGGAGGCCAGGCCCCGTAAGCATAGCGAGGCACGCCTGGACAGGCCGACTGCCTGCGTGTTGGCCAGGACCATTGGCAGACACGGCAACGATTGAGATATCTCGTCCCCTCCACCCGCACCAATTCAAGCTGATGACGTCGTTGCTGATTCTCCATCAGTGATAGCTCCTCCTTCATTATCTGAACAAACTCGTGGAGTCGATTGGCACATATGTAAGCTCACAGGCACGCTTGCCGCGCAGAGGATAGCTGGTCACACCATATGTCCGGGACGCCAAGTCCCTCCTGGCTCTTTCGTTCTGCCATACGGAAGAGTATATGTTAGGTCATCCGAATATCACAGAAGTGATGGTGGACCTGGAAGTGCCCTCGTTGGCGGGATGACCGTCATAGACCTCCTCCGGTACACACATCATCATCCTGAAGATGAAACCAATGCCTCCAACCACGCAGCCAGATCCACCAGCCGGATACGACGGGGAGTCTCACCACGGTCAAACGGATCGCTCAGCATGATCTGCCGCAGTTCGGCCTGTGTGCAGGTGCCGACGTACATCCCGTAGAGCAAGTCCAGATAGCGCTCAAGGTCGTCGTGGGTATAGCCGACTGGACACTGACCATAGGTCTTGATCAAGTGCTTTCTTTTGGCTGGCGTCATCTGAGTTGCTCTGTGTCCTTCCTCTCCCTATGATTCGACAAGCTGGAACAGCGCTGCAGCCCGCGCATTGATGCCAGGAATCTCAGCATCACCGTCTCTTTGCATTTTGCAGCCTATTCGCTTCAGGCCGACCGCGCTGTCCGCATTGCAGTAACTGCTAGAACCATCTTAGCTTGAGGAGAGTGCTTTTACAACGATAAATGTTAATACGAAATTAACATTTGTTGATGAGCTTTGATTGGAGGAAGGGATAGGGATAAAAAGATACTGCGATGAGTGAGACCGTCGGTTCTCAGGAGAGGGGAGGGCCGACAACGTATCGCCAGCCCTCCCTGCCACGGACCGCTCACTTGTCTGGCCTGTTTGTCTGCTTTTTCGTTTGAAAGCCTGTCCGCCGCGTTTCTCTCGGCCCCGGCATGCGGGTCGGCAAGTGGTCGCCCGGGCTGTATTTGCGCTTCTGCTCCTGAATATCGTCGTCATTCATGCGCATATACAGCTTGACGGTGGCCATGTCCTCGTGCCCGAGCAACTCCTGCAAGCTGAACGGGTCGTTGCCCGCCTTCAAGTAGCGGATGGCGAAGGTGTGCCGCAGGATGTGCGGGCTGACGCGCTTGTCGGTGATGCCGGCCCGCTTTTTGAGGCGAGCGAACAACAGCGTGACGCCGTTCTTCGTCAGGGGCAGCCGCGTCTCAGAGAGGAAGAGGTGATCTTCGTCGGCACTGCCCCACTCGGCGAGCTCTTCGTCGCCGGGGCGATGCCGATCGAGGTAGTACAACAGGTTGCGCTGGCAGTTCTGCCCAAGGGCAATGCGACGCTCCTTCGACCCTTTCCCCTTGACGGTAAACACCCCATGTTTGCGGTCGAAATCGGGGAGCCGCAAGCCGCACAATTCGGAGACCCGGATGCCGGTATCAAGCAGGACCCACAGGATGGCGCGGTTGCGCACGGCCGCGCGGGTGGCGATGGGACCCGCTTCGTTGGGCGGGGTACAGGCCAACAGCAGCCGTTCGAACTCCTCGGGGCTGATGGTGCGAATAAGCGGCTTGCCCACTTTGGGGAACACCACCCGGTCGAACGGGTTGCGCTCCAGGATCTCGCGGCGCACCAGCCAGTGGAAAAAGGCGCGCACCGAACGCGCATAGGTCTGGATGGTGCGCTCGCTGCGGATGCGGCCGCGGCTGGTCGGGGTCTTGCGCATCGAGACGAACCAGGCGCTGATATCGGGGGCGTCGATCTCTCCGACTATGGTGGTGTTCCGTTCCTCGGCCAGGAACCGGCGGAAGAACCCGAGCGCGGTGCGATGCCACTCCAGGGTTTTGGCGCTGTGATTGCCGCCTTCCTGGTCATCCAGGAAGGCGGCGACGGCGCGCTCCACCGTCGTGGCAGCGCGGCGCTTCGAGAGCGGGTCTTCCTGCCCGATCCTCCTGGGGGATGGCTTGCTGGCGGGTGCTTTGGAGGTAGCCTGCCGGCGCCGTGCCTCCGTCTGGGCATCGAGTTTGGCGCGCTGGGCAAGGGCCCGCGCCTCGGTGACCCTGGCAGACGGCTTCGGTGATCGTGGTGAAACCATGGGAAATCCTCTCTTTCTTGTCGTCGGGAGCCAACCCTCAAGGCAAGCCAGAAGAGGCAGGAGGTCACAGGTGCGAAGCAGGATGTCGCGCACTCGTGAAGGCAGGCTGTCGCGTGTTTTGCGAGGCAGGGTGTCGCTGCGCGCGTTTCTGCACAACAAAACACCGTCCGCTTGCTTACCTCTTCACTGCCTGGTTGTTCCCAACGGGCGTGAAATCGGCCTGCAAAGAGACGGTGTACTATTTGGAGCGGGAGACGGGGCTCGAACCCGCGACAGCCTGCTTGGAAGGCAGGAACTCTACCACTGAGTTACTCCCGCTAATAGAATGCGACGATTGACGTTATCGAATTGGTCGGGGTGCGCGGACTCGAACCGCGGACCTCCTGGTCCCAAACCAGGCGCGCTACCAACTGCGCCACACCCCGTCACATCCCCATCCACTACCTTGCGGATGTACGCGCACTATAGCATGATCGTAGCGATGTGTCAAGTATTACTGATCTTTTCTACGCTTGTAACGCCGCTTGAGTAAGAAGAGATTCCAACGTGTCGAGAGGCTGCTCAAGGGGTTACGGCGGATGGCTGTAACGTTGCCGGTGCGCATTTGGCCGGGATAGCGCGACTGCGGCATAAATGCCAGAACGACTACCATAATCAAGCATACCAGGCTTATCAGTGCAACTCCTCCTGTGAACAGGTCTCCATACGCGCCATGTTGCGCAAAGGCCCAGCCGCCAGCAATCAGCGCGGCAATCCAGGCGATTACCAGGCACCACTCAGAAAGGCCGAAATTGAACGTTGGTAAACTCCGCCTTTGGCGAGGCGGACGCGCAGTTGGTTTGCGACGGAGACGCTGGCTCAAGCGAGGCTTGGGAGCCGATGAATCCAGGTTACGCAAGATTTCTTCAATTTCGCGCTCATATTTATTTGGCATTGCAGTTCTCTTCCTTGAACTCGCCAGAACTCTCTGCTAACATGATACCAATTTCCACGCGCATAGACAAGAGTTTAGCCAATCAATATTCTCTCATTCCTCCGGGATGGCCTGAAGCAATCCCTGAACTCTCCCGACCAATTCGAGCGGATGAAATGGCTTGGTGATATGCACCGCCGCGCCCAGGTCGAGACTGATACGCTCATAAATATTTTCGGCATGAGCCGTCATAATGATTACCGGCACATGTTCCGTTGCCGCATTCTTACGCAGACTGCCAAATAGTTGATACCCATCCAGACCAGGCATCATCACATCCAATATAACCAGGTCAGGCGTGTAGGTAGCCAGCATTTCTTGCAACTGTTGCCCATTGCTGGCTACCGCGACCTCAAACCCACTTCTTTTAAGCGCAAACGTGACGATCTCTTGTACTTCTTTATCATCATCCACAACTACTATGCGATTTGACATACACTACCCCCGCCTATGCGAATATCCTTGCTCAGCGACTCTATTTAATCATATCATACATGCTACTTGATCTAAGTACAACTCTTTTTGTCACAATTCGCGGAAGCTCATAGATTTTTCTCTATCACATTCATATCCAATGCAGGAATTACCTCTTGTAACTGTTGACGACTTTTCTTTGCTCTGCTATCATCTAATAATAATACGTATGAGAGCTATTTCTTGAGTGGAGAGTTGGATGAAAAACGAAGACCTTGCGCAAATTAGCACCGAATTTTATCTTCAGATTTTGAACGACCGCGCTTCGCTTATCGAAATTATCCGCAAGCGAGAACTACTCGTCAAGATCATCAAACAAGCGCTGATCCAGCTCGATCCCCAGCATATAGGTATGGCGATTACGCTTGCCTTGTGTATGCCACCGGGCAAGAATGGCAAGGTTCGCAGCCTGCGCGAACGTATGGGGCAGGGTACTTATCCCTGGGACGCAGACCTTGAAAACCTCTCTATTTTTCTCGCGAACGATTCTCTGGCCGGCTATGTTGCCCAAAATCAGCGTCCATCCGCTATCGATGACCTGACCAAAGAAACATTACTCCCCGCCTATCAAACAGAGGATGAAGTGAGCGCCGCTGCCGCTCCCATCATGCTCGAAGGTCTCATCGCCGGGTGCTTACTGGCCTCGAGCGTGGAAACCGCGCATTTCACGCAGCAACGCCTATCCCTGCTCGCCTCATTTAGCGACCTGGTTTCCCTGGCTCTCGATCCCAATGAATTTTATCCGCGCGAAATAATTCAGTTGGGAGTTTTGCGCCACAAACGCGCTGAGGATCAGCGCAATATTTTACGTGCTTTTCCCAGGCTCGTGCAGAACAGGTTGCTTGAGAGTTATCAAACTCCGCATTCTCTCTCATACCTGGAAGCAGAAGAAATCGTGTGGAGCGAACTGGAAGACCAGGTGTTGCTCAGCTAATCATCCTTCGATACCATACTTTCGCTGTAAGTAACGTAACTGGTCTACCTTCACAAAACCGAGCAAATCGGCAGCGCGGGTGCGATTATGCTGCGCGCTCGCTAAAGCCCAACGCACAAAGTGCTGCTCAACGCGCTCGACCACTTCCTCCAATGAGACCTGGCCGGGCGGTCGCAAATCTAACCACTGCTCCCAGGGGTCAAGCTGGCGACCATCGCTGGCATCGATGCGCCCGGCGATCTCTCCAGGTAGATGCGATGGCAACAATTCATCGCCGCTGCTCAAAATCATGGCACGCTCAATCACATTTTTCAATTCGCGCACATTGCCCGGCCATTGGTAAGCTACCAACAGTCGCCGCGCTTCAGGAGCAATCTGCCGTACATTCCTGCCAAGTGATTTGTTAAAATCATCGATGAAGCGTGAAGCAAAAAGCAGGATGTCATCTGGTCGCTCATGCAGTGGCGGCAGTTGGATACGCAAAACGGCCAGGCGATAGAACAAATCCGCGCGGAAAGCGCCCCCCTGCATGGCCTCTTCCAGATTGCGATTGGTGGCGGCCAGAATACGCACGTTAATCCTGACCTCTTTATTCCCCCCCAATCGATAAAACGCCCGTGTTTCCAGCACGCGCAATAGTTTAGCCTGCATCTCCAGAGGCATTTCCCCGATCTCATCCAGAAAAAGTGTTCCCCCATCGGCCAGTTCCAGCAAGCCGCGTTTCTGCTTCTTCGCGTCGGTGAAGGCATACTGCTCGTAGCCGAATAGTTCGCTTTCCAGCAGATTGTTGGCGATTGCAGCGCAATTCAGGGGATGAAATGGGCCAGAGGCTCGCAGGCTCTGGTCGTGAATGGCGCGCGCCACGACTTCTTTGCCGGTGCCGCTCTCACCCGTGATGAGTACGGAAGCGGTATCGCTATGGGCGACACGCGCAACAAGGTCGAAGACCTCGCGCATCCGCTCACTATGTCCAACGATGAAGGAGAAATGGTAGTTATCGCTACGTTCGCGGCGCAACTGGCGCAATTCGCGGTGCATGGCGCTGGTCTCCAGGCCACGCTGCACCGATAGCAACAATTCTTCGAGATCAAAGCCTTTAATGAGATAGTCCAGCGCGCCCATCTTCATCGCCGCGACAGCCGTTTGCACATCCCCATACGCTGTAAGCATAATCACCGGTAGAGCTTGATCGCTTTTGCGAATTTCGCTGAGTACGTCCAGCCCGCTCATTTTCGGCAAACGCACATCTAATAGGACCAGATCTATGCTACTTTTCTGTAATTCGAGCAGACCCGTCTCGCCATCGGGGGCGGTATAAACCTCATATGCATGTTTTTTGAGAAAACGCGCGAATTGATGAGGCAAATGGGGTTCATCATCCACAATAAGGATAGTCAAACTCACGACAACCTCTCCTCTTCATCCACATATCCCTGTTCGCCTGAATGCTCGTCGGGTAAAGGAAGCTGGATAGTAAATGTGGCTCCATAACCCGGCTGGCTTTCAACAGTGAGCGTACCATGATGATCTTCAATCAGGCGGC
>JBOGTO010000352.1:0-11675 GCA_050695155.1 Ktedonobacteraceae bacterium | reverse complement strand
GACCATGATAGACATTATTGGGGCGTCCCTCGCTCGCAAATTGCTGGTAGGTCAACCCTCCAGTTAAACTTGCCAGTGTCCCGTCACTGGCAGCATAGGCCGGTTTGATCAGGAAACTCCAGTCATTCAGCGCCTGTGAGAGCAGTAATAGGCTCAGGAGGGCGCTAAGGGAGAGCAGAAGAAAGAAACGGCGGCGTGTTAGCAATCGCCTTTTTCGAGGGGGGGGGTATAACAGGCGGTACAGTATTACTTGAACGCGAAGAAGAACGAGGCTGAAACATGGACACCTCCGTATCTTTGTCGGCAGCAATAAGCTATAAAGGGGGATTAATGGATACAAAGAGAAAATAAGCGCGGTTGCATGGCATGTTATAGAGCAGATCATGTTATAAAGACAACATGAGAAAAGCACTATATCAGTAGTGAGCCGATTATTTTTGTCCCCGTTTCCCCCAGGTGACAATTAGATGTAGCTTGAGAATGAGGATACACAAGGAAAAGATGTTTGTCAAGCTTTTTAGTACTAATAAAACTAAAAATGATTAAAAAGCATAAAAAACTTTCCTTCACATTAGAAGAGCAAGCTTCATTATCACAATCCAAACGCAAACGGCAACAAATCCCCAACACTGAAATCTCGCTCCACGCCATCGATATAAATGACCGCGTTGGGTGCCAAATCGGCCAGCCACTGGCGGCAGGCTCCGCAGGGGGTGCGTTCGGCGATGCCTGCTTCTGGAGGTACGTCGATGCAGGCTACTGCTACCTGAGTTACAGAACCGGCTCCGTTGCTGACGGCGGCGGCCAGGGCAGAGCGTTCGGCGCACAGGGTCAGGCCGTAGCTGGATATTTCGATGTTGACGCCGGTGTAGATAGTGCCGCCCGCGACGAGGGCGCATCCGACGCGAAAATGTGAGTAGGGACTGTGGGCGCGCTGCGCCGTTTCGCGGGCCAGATTCAATAACTCTTCGCGTGCAACCATGATACTATTCTCCTCTTTATTTATGTTTGCCCTGTCTAAGGTGGGCAAAACTGCCGATGATAGGTTCTGCAAGACTAATCTTTTCAGCAGAGTAACATATAGCCAGATAGATGACTAATGATAGCCCAAATTGTACCATGATGTTACTACCTGTGATGCGTCCCGTTACTAGCAATGAGACGAACTATATCAATGTATGGGCCTGTATGTAGGGATACCGGGGAAACAGCAGGCCCGCCTGTAGGAGGAAACACGAGTGAAAATCATGGTGGCGGATGACGACCGCGACATGGTTGACATGCTGAGCTACTGGCTCAAGGGACATGGGTACGATGTCGTACGGGCCTTTGATGGCGAACAGGCCATTAAACGTTGGCGCGAGACGCTACCCGACCTGGTGATCCTTGATGTCCAGATGCCGAAGCTGGATGGCTTCGAGGTGTGTCGCCAGATGCGGAGCGAAACCAACTCAATGGTCTTGATCCTGACCGCACATGATCGTGAAGATGATGAGATACGTGGGTTAGAGATGGGGGCCGACGATTATCTGCGCAAACCGTTTAGTCCTCGGCAGTTACTAGCACGCATTAAAGCCATAATGCGCCGTTCCAACACTTCTAAGGGGTCATCCGGCTCTTCGTCGATTACGGTGGGACCCGTCACGCTTGATGCCATGCGCCATGAGGTGCTGCGCGATGGTACAAAAGTACGGCTTACCCCGACCGAAAGCCGCCTGCTGCACCTGCTGATAACGCATACCGGGCAAGTACTGACAACCGATATGATTATCGAGCGAGTCTGGGGATATGACGAAGCAGGCGATTCTGGACTGGTGAAGACACATATTCGTCACCTGCGCCAGAAAGTGGAACCCGATCCCAACACACCACAATATATCATGACCGTGCCAGGCGTAGGCTACACGTTCACCGCGCCCGTCACCGTCGAACAATTGTAGTTATCTGGCTCAAATGCGTTACCTGTCACTGTCGATATACAGGCAGGTAACGCATTTGAGCCTTTTCCCCTTCTTAACCGCCTCTTCGCATTCTTAACCATAATACAACTCACATTATACGGGAAACTGTCCTGCTGCACTCTATAATACCGTCCAGTTAAATGATTTTGACTCTATATCTGCTGAATGCACAGGGATGCTCATGGAAAGCCATAAAAACGGCCTGTTTATACCCGAATCTTCTACAGTTCATATCGATAGTCCAGCCGGTGAACGCTGCGATTGCCCACCATTGTCTTCATTGCACCGCGCATCCGGCTCCGAGCAAGGCGGCGTAGGGGATATTGTACCCATTACCCCGGCCACACAGGAATTAAATCGCTACCTACGCGCAAGACTTGCGGCGCTTTTCCCGCGCACAACACCTTTGAGTTTGCTGCTCATTCATATTTCACAATTGGATCATGTGCATATTACGCCCAGAACCGTCGTGCTGCATAAACGCCAGCGCTATCATGCACCCCCTACCTTCCTGCAACAGGTATTGATCAATGTGCAGCGCGCGATGAGGAACACCGACCAGATAATTTTGCATGAAGGCGCGAGCGCGGCCATCATCTTACCCGATGTCGATCAAGAGGGCGCATTCGGCATCATCGAGCGTGTCTTTCACAGCATCAACCTGTTGCAGCCCGAAACAGTCATTCCCCCTTTGAGACGCGAGACCGATATTACGATTGGCATTGGTTCGTACCCTCGCCCCGGCAAATCGCTGGAAGAACTGCTCTATCACACCGGCTGCGTCGCGCATAACCTGACGCTACGCCCGGCAGTCACTACACAGTTGCGTGGGAGTAAAGCCACGCTGCCTCCCGAAATAAGCGCCGGACAAGCGCTTGGTGCTGAGCATAACAGCCTTGTCAGCGGCACTCCCTATATGCAACTCCCATCGCGCCTGCCACACAGCCTGAAACGCCTCATTCCCTATCGTATGGCATGTGAATTGCGCTGCGCCCCCGTTGGCCGCGACCATAACCGTCTCACCGTCGCCATGGCCTATCCAACCGATACAAACGCCATCAATCTGCTACAAAGCACAACTAACATGGTCATTTTTCCAGTAGCGTGCGAGGTCAGCGCGCTCGACGCCATGCTTCTGAAAGAGTGGTAGCGAATATCCAACCAGATAAGCGGTAATATTAACCGAATCACAACAATTTCTCAATAGAAAACCGCATCACGGTTGGTTACTATAACATGCGATGAGACAAATATGTGTATCAATTGATACAGCTTTCAATCCTCGTCAGGATGTCGAGATTATCCAGAAGGAAGGTAGAGAACACATGGTTGTGCAAATGATTCAAGAGGATGTCCTACTTACGTTCAAGGAGGCAATGGGTTATTTAAGAGTAAGTCGCTCAACCCTCTACCGCCTCATGTGGTCAGGTCAATTGACGGGACATAAAGTAGGCAGCACCTGGCGCTTCTATCGTGAAGATTTGCGCGCGTGCGTGGGGCGCGAGATTTCGCTGGTTGGCACACAGGCGGGCATCGCTTAATCCAGCGCGTAAGCAAACGACAGGCTCGTTCTTGTTTCCACATTTGTATCTATATCTATCTTTTGCATAAAAACACTTTGATCTCTGGAAACCAGAGCCTATGGTCTAAACACACTTTTCCAGGGCGTACCCTTGCGGTCGCCCTGGCTAAATATCTAGTTTCAAAATTTGTTCAGGTCAATGCTGGTTATTTTCCAGCTTCCATTGATGCTATCAACCGGAACTTGCACGCTGTAGGTGGTCTGCTGGCGCGTCACATGCACCGTAAACTGCCAGTGTGTCGCATTGGGCGCGGCGTTTGCGCTGTTAAATGAGGTGGTATCAATGCTGAAAGATGAGATTTGACCATACTGCGCGTTCATGGACTGCGCATCTTGCGTAAAGGCGCTAGCAGTCAGCCCACTGATTTGTAAATCGGCGTAAGCTCCATTGTAATCCTGCTGGAGCATCTGCTGGTAGAAATCTTGCGCTACCTGATTCGCGCCGATCTGCTGTTGAGAGACTGCCCCAAAAATATTAACTAATGCCCAACTGCCAGCGCCGCAAAGCAACAGCACACTCGCGCTGATGATCGCCACGATAACCCACGTTTGCCGGCGCGCGGCGCTGGCTGGAGGCATCGTGCCAGGATATTGATGCTGTCCAGGCATATATAACGGCTGTCTTCCCATTGGCAAGGGTCTATAGGATGACTCCACTTTACCAGCCTGCACCGCTGCTTGTTTTTCAGGCAAAGGCGGAAGTTCAGCAGGCAATTGCATATTTTCATAATACGAAGGCGGCGGCGGATATACCACCCCTTGCTGCATTTCCCCCGCCGCAGGCTCTTTCGGTGGCTGCTGAGAATCCATCTATACATTGCTCCCTTTGTCTCTACTCATCGTGGTCGTACTTTACGCGTAGAGTATAGCGGTTTGCGCGAGTGAGCGCAACCACATGTGTGACCAGGGCAACTGAAAAGCGCGGCCCGACCCCAACCCCGGACGCCCACAAGGGGCGTCCCTACATTACAAATACACACCATACCCTATCCCACCATCACCATTTGGGGGTATGGGGGTGGGGGCCACCTCATAATGTAGGGACGCCCCTTGTGGGCGTCCGGCGGGGTGGACGTGGGGATGGTTTGCGGTCGCCATGCCCCATGCGATCTCGAAAAATCCCCACATTACAACTTGACATATAATACCATTAAACTTGTTTCTTACATTGTAAACACGAAAGTACTACATTTGTACAGAAAAATTGTTAAATGTTTTTCCGTATGTTATACTTCGTCCATACTTATTTGAATCTGAAATGCACACAGATGCATGAAGGATGAGGTAGCTTGATGGCAGTAAACAACCTGGTTCACGTGAATGAAAGCGGATTGCCGCTCAACGCCATTGAATGGCTGGAGACGCACCACCGCAGCAAAATGCCTGAACGTGAACAAATGATACGCGATTTACGACTCAAAAAGGGTAGTTATGTAGTTGACGCTGGCTGTGGTCCCGGTTTATGGACTCCCTTGCTGGCCCGCGCCATTGGTCGCCAGGGGCGCATCACTGGTGTAGACATTTCCCCTGCCGCGCTCATCACAGCGCAGCAGCGCAGCCAGGAACAATGGTACCAGCACCGGGTGCAATACAAACAGGGCGTGCTGGAACAGTTGCCGGTCCGCCGGGGCAGCGCCGATGTTATTTTTAGCGCGAATGTTAGCCAGTATCTTCCTGACCCAATTGGCACGTTTGCTGCTATGGGACAATATCTCAAGCAAGACGGGCAGTTGATCATCAAAGACATCGACTTTGGCACCATGCGCTTTTATAATATCGATCCCACCTTGCAGGCGCGCGTCTTGCAGGCACGCGAGCAATGGGAGCAGCAGCGCGTCGATGCAGGCTATGCCTATGAGGATAGCTGGGTAGGCTCGAAACTGGCAGCATATATGCGAGCGGCAGGCTACACGGAGATCGAAGAGAAAAGCTACCGCATCACGCGCCGCTATCCCGTGCCAGAAGCTTTTCGTTTCTACTTGCAGGGCATCGCCGAGTGGTTTGTATGTGAAGGCGCGCCCCTGCTCGAGCAGGCATACCATAAGCAATGGCTACAGCTTTTCCTGGACGGCGAACAATGCGCCCTCGACAAAGAAACGTTCGTCAGCGAAGAGACTGAATATATCGTGACGGGCATCTGGCGTAATCCGCCTCCTACCCCGGCCAAATTCTACGACATGCATATCATAGAAGCCGAAGAAGTGCTGGTATAGGCTTTTCTGGCGATTAGATTAGCAAAGGGCGACCACATATGCTGGTCGCTCTCTATTTTTTGGGCATTGTAGTAAAAAATCTAACCCATATAGCAGTGTGGAGGATGATACAGGAGGATTATGATAGCCTGTCCCATTATTTGACAGGCTATCACTCAAGAAGAAATAGGCAAAATTCTCTAAAGGGATGATCTCAGGGAAGGTTGCTCAATGTTTCAGCAACCATTTCAATCGCGGAATCGCCTACAATGTCGTGCAACTTGCTGTGTAGATTCCCCATGTTCTCCATGCGGGCGGTGATAAACTCGTGTTTTGCAGAACCTTGCGCAAAACCGTACATACCGCGCTGCGCGGCCTCGTACTCTAAACTGATCTGCTCAAGGATGCGCGCTACTTCGCTCTGGTTCCCTTTAGATTCAGACATTGCTTCCTCCTGCTTTGTGTGAAGCTCAAATAACTAACTCATAAAAAGTCTGCTGATAGGGTGACAACTGATTTAACGTTGTCGATACAATGTATGCAACTTGTACACGACAAACATGTAAAATACATATGCATAGTATGCACGATACCATGTATTCTTGTCTAGTGGTTTTCTACTCTTTTTTTCACGAAATGGCGTTAAAAGACCAATATTCACATATTCTTAATACTTGTGCTTGTCTTACGCATACAATGTAGCTGACAAATGTAATAAAATGTCAAAATAATCAGGGCGCGGGCAAGCCCTGGTACGGTATAATTCAGGTATGGAAATCATTTATACCATTGGGCATTCAACGCGCCCTATCGAAGAATTTATTGCCCTGTTGCAGGCGCGTAATATAGAGCTACTGGTTGATGTGCGCACCGTGCCGCGTTCCAGGCACAATCCTCAGTTTGAGGCGGATGCATTGCGCAGCTCGCTGAGTGGCGTGGGCATTACTTATGTCCATATGGCAGCGCTAGGCGGCCTGCGTCACCCACATAAGGATTCTCCCAATAGCGGCTGGCGCAACGAATCGTTTCGCGGCTACGCAGACTACATGCAGACCGCCGCGTTTCAGGCCGCGCTGAACCAGCTACAAGAACTGGCGCGGCAGCACACTACCGCCATTATGTGCGCCGAAGCCGTCCCCTGGCGTTGCCACCGCTCGCTCATCGCAGACGCCCTGACCGTACAAAGCTGGCAAGTGCTGGACATCATCAGCGATAAGGCAGCCAGCACACATAAACTCACACCATTCCTGAAAGTAGAGGATGGGCAGCTTACGTATCCTGTGGAGGCTCAATAATCCATTGACGTGGAGGTGAGACGCCTGACGCCCGCAAGGGGCGTCACTACATGTCACATTCTCCTCCTCCCGCCCTCCCTTTCGCCCTGGGAGATACGCAGCGGCGGGGAGGATGGGCGGTTTGCCCAGATGTAGGGATGCCCCTTGTGGGCATCCGGCCCTTGCCGCTCACATTATATTGGGAGAGAGGAGCTTCCGACCGCCTAATTGCGCAGCGGCCTCCCCGTCATCAACAACGACTGGATACGGTCCTGGGTTTTCTCGGTACCGCACAGGCTGAGGAAGGCTTCGCGCTCAAGATCAAGCACATGTTGTTCCGTCACAGGCGTGACGGGCGAACAGTCGCCGCCGGTAAGCACTCTTGCCAGGTGTTGACCGATCAGGGCGTCGTGTTCGCTGATCTTGCGTGTCAGCAGCAAACCCTCGATTTGCTGTTCGAGTACCATGCGCGCCCCGACGCCGGGTAATAGCAACAGGGGCGCAGCAGGAGGTTGCCACTTGCCAGCGTCCTTTGCATCGGCCAGGCGCAGGGCATCGGCCTTCGCATCGCGCAGCAATAAATCGCGGTTGACGGTGATGGTGTCGCTTTTGCGCAAGAAACGCAGGTCCTGAGCCTCGGTCGCGCTGGTCGAGACGGTGGCGAAGGAGATGGTCTCAAAGGCGCGGCGCACAGGGGTAAACGGGCCGCCTGTCCTACCTGCCTTCTGCATTTCGACCGTCGCGCCCTGGCGTACCAGCATTTCTTTACAGCCGCCGCCAGCCGGGATCAGACCCAGGCCAACCTCAACCATGCCAATATATAACTCGGCATATGCCCGTACATGGCTGGCGTGCATCACTATCTCACACCCGCCTCCCAACGCGCGGCCAGTAGGAGCGGCCACGATGGGAATGGGACTGTATTTGAGCAACTGGTGCGCCTGCTGCAAGCCATTGATGCCATTCTCGATCTGCTTCCACTCGCCTGCTTTCGCGGCCATCAGTACCAACATCACATTCGCGCCTGCTGAGAAATCGGGAGCATCATTGTTGAGGACAACGGCGCGGAAATGCTGCCGACCCTCCTCAGCAACGTAACGCAGCATTTCGATGATGCCCTCGTCGATGGAATTCATCTTAGTATGGAACTCTACTACGGCCACGCCATCACCAATATCGATCAACGAAGCCGAGCCATTGTCGCGTATCACCCTGTTAGAAGCTTTAGCCGCGCTCAGAGAGACCGCGCCTTCAGGTGCAACAACAGGCTTATAGGTATTGGTATGGAAGTCAAAGTACTGGCGTTGCCCGGCTACTCCCGTATAAAACGTGCCTTTAGCCGCCCGGACGCGCTTCACCAGTTCTGGCAATTCGCGGTCCTGCATGACTTTCGCCAGCGTTTCTGGATGTTGCAGGAGCATATCCCACGTCTCGAAACTGCCCATATCGAGATTGAAGCCCCAGCGCATAGCCTCGTCAATCGCCACGATGCTATCGGCAATCTGAGGAGCAAGCTCGGCGGCGTAGATTAGCGAGTCGGCGGTGGTTTCGCGCGCCAGTTGGGAGGCGCGGTCGTCTCCGTTCAGCACAGTCAAGACGCGCTGTACCGGGTCGTCGATGCCACGCGCCGCACCCAGCGAGGGGTAACGCACTTTTTGCTGTGGTTCGTATTCCAGCGTCTTGAGGTTTAGTTCAAGGATGGTAGATTCGCCGCCGGGGTTCTTGATGCGTTTGTAGAAACCCTGACCGCTCTTTTCGCCCAGCCAGCCGCGCCGGATCATCTCGCGCGCCACTTCGGGCAGGCGGAACGTCTCGCGCTGTGGATCGTCGGAGGCGTTTTCATACAGGTTGTCGGCTACGTGCGCCAGTGTGTCCAGGCCCGACAAATCGCCCGTGCGAAAAACGGCAGATTTGGGACGACCCATAGCTGGTCCCAGAATGGCATCCACTTCGCTAACGCTATAGCCCTCGTCGATGGCGCGGCGCACCGTAGCCAGCGAGCCATAGACGCCTATGCGGTTGGCGATAAAGTTGGGCGTGTCCTTGCCAATCACCACGCCCTTGCCGAGCGTTTCGGTAGCGAACTGCCGCATGAACGTCATCAGCGCAGGATCGGTATCCACGTCGGGAACCAGTTCCAGCAGGCGCATATAACGCACCGGATTGAAGAAGTGCGTAATCAGGAAGTTGCGGCGAAAAGTCGCGCTGCGTCCTTCTGTCAGCATATGAGCAGGCAGACCAGACGTATTCGAAGTAATGATGGTATCAGGCCGTATGACCTTTTCCAGCTTTTCATACAGCGACTGTTTTACGTCAAGCCGCTCGATAACGGCCTCGATGACCCAATCAACCTCAGCAAGTTTATCCAGGTCATCTTCAATGTTGCCAACCGTGATGAGACGCGCCAGTTTGGGACTGTAGAAAGCGGCGGGACGCGCCTTGAGCGTTTTTTCCAGGCCGGTACGGGCTATCACGTTGCGATCTTTGCCGGCATTGGGCGGCACGATGTCGAGCAGCAGGCTGGAGATGCCAACGTTGGCGAGATGAGCAGCGATGGCCGCGCCCATCACGCCGGCTCCCAGCACGGCGGCTTTGCGTATCTGGTAAGTCATAGCGCTACGACATCCTTTCGATGATGGTTGCCAGCCCCTGACCGCCGCCGATGCACAGCGTGGCAATACCCCATGTCTTGTCGTGGGTCTGCAAATCGTTGATAAGCGTGGCGATGATACGCGCGCCGCTGCATCCCAGAGGATGGCCCAGGGCAATCGCGCCGCCATGCGGATTCAGCTTCTCCACATCGATGCCCATTGCTTTGATGACTGCCAGCGACTGGGCGGCGAAGGCTTCGTTCAACTCGATAATGTCGATGTCGCTCAACTGCATTCCGGCGCGCTGCAACGCCTTGCGCATGGCTGGCACAGGACCAATACCCATGATGTCGGGGCGCACACCGGCCACAGCCATTGTATGCACTTTCGCCAGGGGCGTGATGCCCAGGTCGCGCGCCTTCTCTGCCGACATCAGCACAACGGCTGCGGCTCCATCGTTGAGCGGGCTGGAATTTCCGGCGGTGACGGTACCACCAGCGATGAAGGCGGGTTCGAGCGAGGCCAGTTTCTCCAGCGAAGTATCGCGGCGCGGCCCCTCGTCGATCTCCATCAATTTGCCATTGGGCAGCGGCACCGGCACGATTTCGCGCATGAAGACGCCGCTATCGGTAGCAGCGATGGCGCGCTGGTGGCTGCGCAGCGCGAAGGCGTCCTGTTCCGCGCGGCTGATGCTATACTCACGAGCCAGGTTTTCAGCCGTCATGCCCATTGGGATATAGCTGGATAGCGCCCATTCATTCTCGACAGGCGGATAGGGCGATTCATTTTTTTCGCCAGGGCGCAGCTTGATGAGGCGCGGGTTAAAGCTGGGGTTAAAGCCGCCCATCGGCACGCGCGACATGTTCTCGACGCCGCCCGCTACGATAGCGTCCCCCTGACCAAGCATAATGCTTTGCGCGGCCATGTTGACGGCTTGCAAGCTCGACGCGCAGAAACGATTGACGGTCACTCCGCCCGCCGTCTCTGGCAAGCCAGCCAGCCCACCAACCAGGCGCGCCAAGTTCATGCCCTGCTCGCTTTCAGGAAAAGCGCAGCCAAGAATAACATCTTCGATCAAAGCGCGGTCAAGCTGTGGCACGCGCTCAACAGCAGCCCGCACCGCGAGAGCGGCCAGGTCATCGGCGCGTACATCTTTGAGTACGCCCTTGTTGGCGCGCCCGATGGGTGTGCGCACCGCGCTGACAATTACTGCTTCTGCCATGTTTGTGTATCTCCTTTTACTTTTCTAAAAATGCCAGCACGTCACTATTGAACTGGTCGGGATTTTCGATAATGGGGATATGCCCGACGTTGTGATAGACGATGTGTTGCGCGCCCGGAATATGTTGTGCCAGGTAATCACCGTTGGCGGGTGGAACGAGCGGGTCGGCGTCGCCATTGATAACCAGCGTGGGAGCCTGAATATGCTCTAATTGCTGCGTCGCGTCGTGTCCCATGGCGGCCTGCAACTGGCGCATATAGGCAGCGCGATGCACCGGGCGATAGCGGGCAATCGCGGCGAAATTGTCCATTTCCTGCGGATAGTTTTCGGCAAAGCCCGGTCCGGTGATGACGGCATAGTTTTGTCTTGCCAGTTCCCCAGGCTCGACGTGTTCGCGTGAGCCAGGAGCCAGCCGCGCCGCTATTTCAGGGGCGGGCTGTACATGCGTCGCACCGCCAGCCGAGGTTGCAATAAGCACAAGCTTATCCAACTGGTCGGGATGGCGAATGGCGAAATTCAAGGCCACAAAGCCGCCCAGCGAAATACCCATGACATGGGCGCGTTCCACACCCAGGACGCGCAGCGCTGCCGCCGCGTCGCCTGCCAGGTCCGCGATGGTATAGGCTTCTTCAAACAGGTCGCTATCGCTGATGTCGCGGTGATCGAGCGCGATGGTACGATAATAACGCCCAAACTCGTCAAGCTGGTAATACCAGCCATAGCGTTTGGCTCCCAATCCCGTCAACAATAAGATAGTGCCGCGCGGATTTGATGGACTTACTTCGTTATAGGCCAGTTTGCGACCGTCAACCTCGACAAACGAGGGCGTTCTGAAATGCATGGAGGGTCTGGC
>JBOGTO010000351.1:0-7430 GCA_050695155.1 Ktedonobacteraceae bacterium | reverse complement strand
TCCGCGCCAGGCTACGATGTCAGGACTCCTTTCCGGTCACGAGGTGGGTAAACCATACAGCGACCCTTGCGGTCGCCTTGCCCCTTTCACTCGACTTTTACATAGCCCTGCCCTTCTTCCCGCCGTCGGCAAACGCGAAACGGCGGGCCGTCGCCTGGGCGGAAACAGCGAGCCAGCCGTCGCAACACCAGCACAACCAGTGGGATAATGGATAGCGTAACTTTTCAAGCTTCTATTCGTACAAAGAGAGGACACATCTATTGATATAACCAGACAAAAGCGGGGAGTATGCAATCATGTCACAAGAGATGCGCTACGATGAAGGCGGGCGCGAACGCCAGAGACCACCAATGGACCAGTATGACGCCGGATACCAGGCCGGTGGCGCCTATCGAGACCCTTTCGCGGGCGCGTCGGGGCAGAAGTTGTCAACGTCATACTCACAGCAGCCATCCAGCCAGGTGCTGAGCGCGGGCCAACGTCTGGCGCTGGCGATAGTATCGGTCGTGATGCTGGTACCGCTATCAGGCATCGTCTTCGGCACCGCGCTGGGAGCAGGCGGCGGCCTCGCGCTGCTCGGCGGACTGATCGGCCTGGGATTGATATGCCTGACGATCATGGTTATCAACATCGCCTTTAACTACAGGCATTAAAGCGACCAGGGCGGGGGCCAGCCCTGGCTGTTCACGCAAAAGGCGCTCACTCCGCAAAAAGCCCTTGCGGCATCTTTTGCGGCACGATCACTTTCAAGGCTGCCCGTTCGATGGAGAGGGTGACGGGCGTATGACCGCCAGCATCGCCATCGATTTGATAGGCAACAGGCTTCGGCGTCTCGATTTGTACCGATGTGACTTGATCGTAGCGTACCCACATGCGCCGTTGATCGCGGCGCATAATAAAATCCCAGAGGACGATAATACGTCTCAGGTGACTGCTCTTGCGCACGATGCAAAGATCGAGCAGCCCGTCATCGAGACGCGCCCGCCAGGTGAACTTGAATGCCCCCGCGTATAGCTGCGTATTGCCGACAAAGATTTGCAGGGCGCGCGTTTTTACGACCACTCCGTTATTATTCACCACCACAGGAAAACCTTTATAACCGGGGCCAAACCACAAAGCTGCCAGCGCGTAGCCAAGCACCCCCAGGCGTTTCAGTGGCTTATGCTCAACCGCCTGTGTGACTTCGCCATCGATGCCTATGCCCACCATCAATAGGAAGTAGCGCCCATTGATGCATCCCACGTCCACGCGGCGTGTCTGCCCGTCAACAAGCACCTGGCGCGCCCCGTGCGCATCGAGGGGAATGCCCATTTCACGCGCCCAGACGTTGACAGTGCCGGCGGGAAGCACGGCCAGGGCGGTTTCGCTGCCCACCAATCCTTGAATGATGTCGTTGATAGTGCCATCACCACCAGCCGCGATCACCATATCCGCCTGCTCTTCGGCTGCCTGACGCGCCAGTTCGCTCCCATCGCCCGGCCCCTGTGTGTACCTCAGTTCAACTCGCCAGCCCTGCGAACGCAGAAAAACGAGGGTGTCGTGCAAACGCCCCATCTGCACCGGCATAAAACCTGATGTGGGATTGGCGATAATCACTGCATAGCATACCGTCCGCTCGTCCTCCCTTACCTGCTCCTGCGGTGAATCTTGATTGTAATGCGAATCTGTAGCGTCCGTTTGCATAGTGATTTCCTTCGTCAAGCGCAATATTGCGCCTGAACTACATGCTCCAGCATCAGGTGGAGTTCCAGGGCGACCGCAAGGGTCCCCGCCCTTACCATGATTACGCGATCAGGTGACACCCACGGGTAAGGAACGAGGGCGACCGCAAGGGTCCCCACCCCTCCACCCAACCACCCCCGCCCTTACAATGACTACGATGAGTGAATATAAGCAATCAATCGACGCGCGGCACGCGGGCCAGTATTTCCGAGACGACTTCGTAATTGATGGTTCCCAGGCGTTGGGCTACCTGTTCCGCCGTCAGGCTGATACTGCCCTGGCGACCGATCAACACCACCTCGTCACCAACGCGGGTCTGCGGGATGTGCGATACATCGACCATGCATTGATCCATGCAGACGCGCCCCAGCAGTGGCGCTGGCTGGCCGTGAATAAGTACCGCTCCCCAGTTAGTGGGAGCGCGCCGGAATCCGTCGGCGTATCCAACGGGCAACACGGCAATCGTGGTCGGTTGCTCTGTATAATACGCGCAGCCATAGCCGAGACACTCCCCGGCAGGGATCAATTTGACCTGTGACACCTGCGTTTTGAAGGAGAGGGCTGCGCGAAAACCAGGCGGCAGCGGCACTTCCTCCGACGGGTGCAGGCCAAAGAGAGCGATGCCAGGGCGCACCATATCGAGATGAGCTTCGGGCAACGTGAGCGTGGCAGCGCTATTGGCGGCGTGTGCCAGTGGCGGGCGTATACCTTCTTCCTCCAATACTTGCAACACATGCTGGAAACGCGCAAGCTGCATATGTGTATGGGTCGAAGCGGGCGCGTCGGCCATCGCAAAATGTGTAAAGATGCCTTCGAGTTGCAGGCCGGGAAGCTCTCTTATCACCTTAACTAAATGAACGATGTCGGCAAGCTGTTCTGCGCGGATGCCCAGGCGACCCATGCCCGTATCGACTTTGACATGCGCCCGCGCCGTTTTACCCAGGGCAAGCGCGGCGCGTGAGGCAGCCTGAGCCGCTTCAACGGAATAAAGCGTGAGCGTCACGCCCAGGTGAACGGCTTCGCGCATCTGCCATGCCGGGACGTAGCCAAACACCAGGATGGGCGCGTTAATGCCAGCCTCGCGCAAAGGCATGGCCTCACTGACGGTTGCCACGCCCAGCATACTCGCCCCGTTATGCAGCACCGTATGGCCTACTTTGACGGCTCCATGCCCGTAGGCATCGGCTTTGAGGCTCGCCAACACGCGCACCTGGGGACCAACCAGCGCGGCTATCTGACGTGTATTGCTGGCAATCGCGCTCAAGTCGATCTCCACCCAGGTAGGACGCCGGGGGCGCGTCATGGTGATCTGTTTCCAGCCGGGCGTCTGCCGCACCAGCACTTGTCGCGCCTTCTCCGGCTCCTCCATCAAACGCTCCGTCACCCGCTCCATGCGCGTCTCCTCCGAGCCTTTGATATAGATAATATCTTTGGTATGCAGTTCCATATATTGGGCATGTTCAGGAGGAAGTTCAATAATACGACGCACCGCCTGCGCCGCATCATCATGTGTCGAAGTAATGACTATATGATCTTCCGGCATTCCTGCTTTGCGCGCGGACTCGGCTACGATGCTGGCATATTCTCCACGCGCTACCAGGTACTCGACGCATTCCGCTACCTTCTGGCCTATCGCGCGATGCGCCTCTTCCGCGTAATCCCCCAGGCGCAACATATCACCCAGCACCGCGATGCGGTTGTTGGTGGGCAACTCCCTGACCGTTTCCAGCCCGGCGACGACAGAAGCCGGAGCCGCGTTATGTGTATCGTCAAGCAATGTGGTAAACCCGATTCCTGAAACTGTATTTAACCTCCCCGGCAGCGCGTGTAATTGCTCCAGGGCTGGCTTCATCTCAACGAAGTTCAGGCCACAATGCATGCCAACTGCGCAGGCTGCTAACATGGTCGCAACATGATGTTTTCCTGATAGACGCGAGGTTAGACGTATTTTAGAGGCACGATTGAGCGCATCCGCTCCCACCGCGCCAGGTGGAATTTCACAGGATAACGTCCATAGCGCCTGCACATTTTGTGCCATCGAGGGCGCGAAGGTAATGATGGGCGCGGCGCAATGCGCGAGCAGGTCGCGGGTCAATACATCATCGCCATTCACAATGGCAACGCCATCTGTAGGAAGCATCGCCAGCAGTTGACCATACTCTTCAGCCAGCCGTGCGAGGGTGCCAAAGTACTGCAATTGTGCGGGGCTGATATTGGTGAGAACACCGATTGAGGGCTGCACCATCTGGCACAGTTGCCGCATTTCGCCGGGGTGATCGCAGGCCAGTTCGAGTACAGCATACTCGTGCCGTTCTTCCAGCCGACCAAGCGATAAGGGCAGACCGAGCGCGTCGTTATAGTTTTGCCAGCTTTTGAAGGTGGCGAAGTGGCCGGACAGTACCTCCGCGATGGCTTCCTTCGTGCTGGTTTTACCGACGCTGCCTGTCACGGCGATCACCGTAGGATGCCAGCGCTGTAGGATGTCGTGGGCGTATTGTTGGAGCGCAATGCGCGTATCCTCTACCACCACCGTTGTAATGCCTGCCTGCTCCAGTTCGCTGCGCTGCGCATCCGCCAGGGCATTGAGCGCGCGTGCCTCGATTAATAAGCCCGCCGCGCCGCGTTGCACGGCCTGCAGCAGGTAATCATGCCCATCGCTGCGCTCGCCACGCACCGCTACGAACAGTTCGCCGGGCAAAAGCTGGCGGCTATCTTGATTGAAAGTATCGAAACGAGTGTGTTTACCCATGTACAACAGGCTACCGGATGTCGCGCTCAACAGGTGGTCAAGGAATATCATGCGTTCTCCCGCATTCCAGGCAATTATCTCGCAAGCATGTATTGCATACTGCCAACCTGTTTAATCATCCCTTTTAATTCCATCATTGTCAAGACCGCTATCACATCATGTGTGGGCAAATCCGATTCCCGTATCAGGTCGTCGATATGCAGAGGATCGTGGCTGAGCAGGTCCAGCAGTTGCTTTTCTTCGGCGTTATCGGGCAAGACGGCCTGCATTTCGATCTGGTGCGGAATCATGAACAGGTTGAGGGCTTCGATAATATCTCGCACGCTCATGACCGAGTGCGCGCCATCTTGAATCAGCTTGTTCACACCCGCGCTCCGGCTCGATAAGATACTGCCCGGAATAGCGAAAACATCGCGCCCCTGCTTCAATGCAAAACCTGCTGTGATTAACGCGCCGCTGCGTTCGGGAGCTTCCACGACCAGCACGCCCAGCGCGAGGCCAGAAATGATGCGATTGCGCGCCGGAAAGTTTTTGCCATCGGGCTGCAAGCCAGGCGGATATTCGCTGACGAGTACGCCTTGCCCGGACTCGACAATGCGATGCGCCAGCTTGCGATTGTCGGGAGGGTAGATGATGTCCAGGCCGCTCGCCAGCACCGCGATGGTGCGCCCGCCAGCATCCAACGCGGCGGTATGCGCGATGGTATCGATGCCCAGCGCGAGGCCGCTGACGATAGTGACTTCGCCCTTTGCCAGTTCCGTGACCATGCGCTGCGTGACTTGCTGACCATACGTACTCGAATTGCGCGTGCCGACAACCGCCAGCGCGAAACGGTCGGCCTCGGTAAGTTTGCCATAGAGATATAAAGTCGGCGGCGCATCGTTGACTTCGCGCAAAAGTGGCGGATAGAGCCGGTCTTTCCACGTTAGCACGTTCATGCGCAGCTTTTGCAGCCGCTCTAGCTCGGCCTGTGGATTGAGCGTCGTGCGCAGGCTAAGCAGATTTTCGATAACGCGCCGCCCAATACCCGCCCTGCTGAGTTCCACCCGTCCAGCATTCCACGCCGCCTCCACATCCTCGTCAAAGTAATCCAGCAGAGCGCGGAAGCCAACCGGGCCTATGCCTGAAACGCGGCTAAGGGCAATCCAACACGCCAGAACTTCAGGAGAGAGCGTATCCGTATCTTGCACTTCTTCCATCTAAAAAAGCCTTCCTTGCATCTTATTCTTACACGTACCAGGGCAAAGGAACCTACCAGGGCTTGTCCCCGCCCTGGCACGTTATTCTTGCGGGTATTGTTGCCAGGGCGAGGGCGTGGGATAGGCTTGTTCTGGTGGCTGAAAGTTCATGTACTCTTGCACTGGAGCAGCGGGCGACGCTGGCGCGGCAGGCTGGTTGTACATCGAGGCTCGCATGTAGAGCGCGGGGTCCGCGTAGGGCGCAGCTGGAACGTTGACCGGGCCGGTGACGATAGCCAACTGCTTGCGGCGGCGGTTCGTGACGGCGAAGAGGGCGATCAGGCCAACCAGCGAGACGACAACCAGCAGACCGCCAAAAGCAATCAGAATCCAGGAATTATCGCCGCTGGCAGCGTTGACCTGCGCCTTTGGCTTTGGCGTAGCCTGCGGCGTAGGCGTTATCTGGTCGGGTGTCAGTACGCCCGGTTGCTTGAGATACAGCCGCCACTGGTTTTCCAGGTGAACTTCATCGAGTCCCAGAGCTAGCGTCAGGTCCTGACCAAAATCATCTTGCGGGTTATCCATATCCTTAACCAGACGGTCCATCTTTGCCTGACCAAAGGTGGTAAACATGTAGCCAATCAGGTTCCAGCTTTGCGCATACGCCAGATACGCCATATCCGCATCGGCGGGAAAGCTAAATGAGATTTTGCTCAGGCGCAACAGGCTATGCGTCGCAAGTGCCTGGCTCAAGCGATTCTTCATATCGGGTTCGTGATAGCCCTGGTTATAAACCGCCATCCCTTCGTCGAACCAGATGGGCGCGTACTCCCCGCCGTTCTCGCCATCTCGAATCAACTGGTGAAAGACCAGGTGCGTCAGCTCGTGCGGCATATCGCGCGTCAACGTAAAATCAGAGCCACCGGACACCACAATCGATGCTTCGTTCAGCGTAGGAAAGGCGATTCCCCCGACCCATTCGTAGGTACCCGGCGGCAGCGAACCGTGAAAATCATCATCCGTTTCATACACCCACAAATTGACAGGCAAAGTCAGCTTGCCGCCAAGCAAGTTGCCAGTATTTTGCACATCTCCGCTAGCTTTGTCGAGAATCATCTGCCCGAAATCCAGGGGTCGATTGTACCAGTTGACCTGCACTAGCCCCTGCGTCAGGTGTTGCCATGCGAAGCGGGTATCAGTAGTAGTAAGTTGCTGCATGGTTTGTTCAAAGGTATCGCCCGCCTGGTCTGTGAAACGCCAGTAGTAATAGATGGTGCTACCCGGCGGCAGGAAATTGTTCCCGCTCGTACTTTCTTTCCAGGTCAAGCGCAACGCGCGCAGCGAGCCGGCGATGGTGAGAGGATGCGACTCCGGCCCCGCGCTATTATGAATATTTACGACAATAGCGGCAGTGACAAAAGTACTACTCGCATCATTAGCGGTGACATTAAAAGTAATCGAATCGGGAAAATGCACAGAATTTGACTGAGACGTGATGGTAATAGCATCGTTGGCATTATGGGATAAAGCCAGCACATGTCGAGGAGTTGCCAGCGGCGCAAAAAATAAGGCAAGCAAGCATAATAGCATCAGCATAGCGAGGAAGAATCGGCGCAAGGACATTGATTGGCTCCTCTCAATTTATGGACATGCGGGCAGATTTTTTCATGGCGATAACATAGACAGAATTGCGATTCTATTGTACCTGATTCGGATGATTCTGTACACACTCGATGCCCCAAAGACAGGGTTTCTCACAAGTCGAGGGAAAGGGCTTTGGG
>JBOGTO010000350.1:0-2687 GCA_050695155.1 Ktedonobacteraceae bacterium | reverse complement strand
CGCCAGGGTCGCCTCTACTATGACCACGAGACGGCTTGCCACATCAGTTCATAGTAGAGGCGACCCTGGCGGTCGCCTTGCCACTTTCACTCGACTTTTACATAGCCCTGCAATGGATTAGAGGCGATCCTCATATGAAGATCGCCTCTATGCTTGCGGGTGACGTGTCAAAAATGTTCTTTACCAGAACATGGTTTTCACTTCCGAGATGGACAAATGGCGGCCAATCACTGGCTGACGAATCTCACGCCTGGTCCCGGAGCGAATTGAGCATAGGTGATGCGCAGGGGATTGCCCCCCCAGCTCATGTTGCTGGCAATGACATGCCCATTGTTGAGTATTCGCTCCACGACCGCGACATGGCCCAGTCTATAGGCACCCTCGACCCAGGGTTGCAGCACCATGATGGCTCCGGGCGAGGGACTGGACGAGACGCGCCAGCCAAATTGATAGGCGCGCGCCACCCACTGCCAGGCGTTGGCCTGTGTTTTCCAGGGAACAAAGATGCCGTGCAACTGGAAATAACGTTGATCGGCCCACCAGGTGCAGGCTCCATAGGGGAAGACGTTTCGCGCTCCGATGGGAGGGGCATGTTGCTTATTGGTCTGCCGGATGTGGTTATTCACCTTCGTGATGCAGATAAGCTGCCCCCTGTAAATACGATTAGGGTTGGCAAGCCTGTTTTGAGCAGCTAGCCATCTCCAATTCACTGCATAGCGTTGCGCAATCTTGCTCAACGTATCGCCATGCGCCACAACATAGGTGCTGGCCCCGCGCGGGCAAAAGCTTTGCGCCTCCGCCCTGCCGCTATTTAAGCCGAGGCCCGTTCCCACAACGAGCAAAGCCAGTATCACAATAACGAACCGTGTCACTCCTAGCTGTGTATATCGCCGGAAGCTTTCCGCCAGCCACTTGCTTAATGGTTTCGCGTAGTTCTTCCAGGCTTGTTGGTGTGTTTGCAATATTTCCTTCCTTTGCCAGACAACTTGCAACCGACTGAGATTGCAACACCCGCAAGCTTGTATCTTCCATCACGCCGCTTCAAAGGCGCGAATGGAGAGTAGCGTCTGTTACAGCACTCTTTCAACACTATACACAGTGACACAAAATAAATGAGTGAGACGCACAACCAGGACAAAGGCACGCCTTTGTCCTGTTTGTGCGTCTCACTCATTTATTCCCTACTCTTCGTGTAGAGATTTGCCCTGTTCTTGATCGTAATTAAGTTCGACAACCTGTTCTGAACGCAGGGGCATTCGTTTTGTGCCTGGGGGTGGCTCCGTCACCATCGGCCCAGGTCTAGAAGTGGGCCATCGAGGAAATGGCGGAAGTTTGGAGTGCTGGAGCGTTTTCTCCGGCACTGCTTCTAATTGTTGTTTGTCTTGAACCATGTCTTACCCTCCTGAAATATGTGTCCTGTGCATATTTTAACACGCTCAGGCTATATGGACTGGTACTTCAAGGCCGTTCGTCCCTATTCATCCGTCCATGCTCGTTACATAATGAGGGTAAAGGATATTTTTGTCCTTTTTACGAACTGAACCAGAGAAGACTAACTAGTATTTTAGGGAAGGATGATACATGCGCGTACTCATTACAGGAGCCACTGGATTGCTGGGTGGACACCTGATTAAACAATTGCAGCAGCGCGGAGAGACTATTCGCGCGCTGGTGCTGCCCGTTGAAAATGCGGATAAACTGTTGAAGCAAGGGGTTGAGGTGGTGCGGGGAGATATTACCGACGCGAGTACGCTCGCGCCCGCCGTGAAAGATGTCGAGCTTATTTTCCACCTGGCGGGCATGATGGGCGTCTGGCGGCCATTGGCCGATTATCGGCTGGTGAATGTCAACGGCTCTGAGAATCTGTATATGGCCGCGCAAAAAGCCGGGGTGCGCCGTTTTGTGCATACCAGTTCGCATACGGTGTACGGCCTGGGCTATGGGCGTTTCATGACCGAAAACGATCCACTGCGCCCCGATCCCGATCCGTACAGCATCACCAAAGCCGAAGGCGACCGCATGATGCGCCGTTTGATGCTCAACAGTCCGGTAGAAACGGTCATCCTGCGCCCCGGCACATTTTTCGGGCCGGGCGATCGCCTGCACTTCGGGCGAATGGCGCAAAAGATGAAAGATGGCAAGGGCGTCATTGTCGGTCGTGGCAACAATCACCTGCCATTCTGCTATGTTACTGACGTGGTTGAGGGCTTCATGCTGGCGGCCTATCATCAGAACGCGCCCGGCAACGTCTACAACATCACCAATGATCGTCCTTTGACGCAGCAAGAGATGTTTGATGCCATCGCGGACGCCGTCGGCGGTACGCGCCCGACCCGCCATCTTCCCTACCTGCCTATCTACTACGGCAGCATCGTGGCAGAGAGGGTGGTAGCGCGGGTAACACGCACCAAACCGGTAGTGACGCAGCTTGGCGCGATGATGTTTGGCAGCGACAACAAGCATAGCATTGAGAAGGCGCGCCGCGAACTGGGCTTCGAGCCACAGATTGACCTGCGCACCGGTATCAAGCTGGCGGCGGAATGGTTCAACGCGGGCGGCATGAACGAAGTGGCGGTCACACAGGCCAGCCAGAACGCGCCCCTGGCCGGAGCCATGCGCTAGTAATCAAATAAAAGGCAAAGCAAAAAATCTGCCAGCGCTGGCAGATTTTTTGCTTTGCCTTTTAT
>JBOGTO010000349.1:0-3924 GCA_050695155.1 Ktedonobacteraceae bacterium | reverse complement strand
CCTTCAATATAGTGGTCAACGAGCTTTTACAAGAGATGATCGATGGGCATTTCAAGTTCTACAAGCAGGTCAACGACGACCCGGATTTTAGTAAGTTCTTGCTCGATTGGCTCTTCGTGCGCTACCTGATAAATGTTACCGACCAAAACCGGTAATATGATGCATCGCTCGTCCCCCATTCTGATGCACATACACGATCAAAACCGGCAATGAGCGTTGTCCCCGTTCTCTAGGGACAAGGGGTGGGGTAGGGTGGACGAGGGGGCCTTGTGCTTGTCCTCGCCGGGAGTGCGACCATCCTGCCTCACGCAACCCAGACGCATCACGTTGCCAACCGGACAAGCACAAGGCCCCCACCTCCACTCCACTCCGCCCCTTGTCCCTACAGGACGAGACGGGGCCGCAAGCGTCCCTCACATATAATTCCCCCATCCGGTCGTCACAATCCATCAGGACGAGGAAGCCTTCTCCCCTTTTCCTCGTTCCCCGATTCGGTCATCAAAAATCATCAGGACGCAGGCGGCCTTAAATACTCAAGAAATGCTATGGTTCTTGAAGCATAGAACACAGGTGTTGCTTTGTCTACCGTTGTCTGAAACTTCCCCGTTTCTGGTTAGAAGCCAGGAACCGTATTCGGTTTCTGTCTCTCTCGGCAACTGCCCGGCGCAACTCGCCGTCCAGCAACCCATTCTCGCAGGCAAAGGCGAAAACGGTAACGGATGGAACCTTGTCATTGTAGAAAGTTACGTGATACGTTACTACCGTGAAATTGCCAGATACAAAGGAAATGGTTATGACAGGTTATCTTTTATTAGAAGGCGGTGCTGAATTTGGTGGTCAGATGGCCGAACCGGACCTCCGCTCTATCGTCCTGGCGGGCGGTAACGATGCGCAAATCAGCATTATTCCGACGGCTGCCGCGCCCGATAACAATTACCGGCGCGCGGGGAACAACGGCGTCAACTGGTTTCAGAGCCTGGGCGCGACTAACGTAGCATGGCTGCCGCTTATCGACAAAGCCTCGGCCAATGATGCCGCTATAGCCAGCACGATTGCGGCATCGCGCCTGGTCTACATGCTGGGCGGTTTCCCCGGCTATCTCGGCGAGACGCTCAAAGGCAGCGCCAGCTTTCAAGCCATGCTCGAAGCCTACAACAAGGGCGCGGTAATTGCTGGCAGCAGCGCGGGAGCAATGGTGATGTGCCAGTACTACTCCGACCCGCGTAAGGGCCGGGTAGTCGAGGGATTAGGGCTGGTGCCGAATAGCTGCGTGATGCCACATCATAACACTTCCGGCAAACACTGGACGCCTCTCCTGAGAGAGGAGCTTCCCGGCGCTGTCTTGCTGGGCATAGACGAACGCACCGGTATGCTCGATGATGGCGACGCGGGCCGCAAACGTGGCTGGCACGTCTACGGTCAGGGAGCTGTTACCATCTATCGCGGCACCCAGGCGACGGCCTATCAAGCAGGCGAGGCGTTCGAGGACGATTTCATGATGTGACTTTTTCCACAAAAACTATCTGTGAAAGTCGTCAAAACTGAGCGCGGCTCGCGCGAGGCGGCGCACGATAGGCGTGACTTCCTCGATAGTGCGCGTGGGGCCGGCCAGCATATCGAAAGTCTCGAAGCTGATTAAGGTGTAAAGCACATTAACCGTTTCATCCAGTGCGGCGGGGGTCGGTTGCCCTTGCTTTTCGGCGAGCCTCTGCACGATGACGCGCAGGCCCATGCGCCGTCGTTCGTCGCGCGCCCGAATCACCTGCTCAAAATCCGCATCGAGCGCGGCCAATCCTCTGAGCCGCCGCGTCACGAGCCGGTCGGATTCCCAGAAGCGACCGAAAACTGTAATGTATTTGTCCAGCGCGACGAGCGGTTCCGGTTGGCGAAAGGCGGCAGCCAACTGTTCCATGCCGCCCGAAGCCGCCAGCGAATCGCACAGAGCTTCGAGCAATCCGATTTTGTTGCCGAACTGGTGATAGATAGTCATACGGGCGACATCGGCCTGTTTGGCGACGGCGTCGATGGAGAAACCAGCAAATCCGTTACTGCCCATGAGCAGTTCGCGGGCCGCGTTGATGATACGGCTGCGCGTCTGTTCCGCGCTGGCCTGGCGCTGGCCGAGTTGATAGGGACGAGGACTCATAGAACTACTTGACACCTCCCGAATTTCGTTGTATAGTATGTATAGCTAATTTAATTAGATAGACTGCCTACATAATATAACATGCTAGCAGCAAAGTAAAGGAGAAGAGAGATCATGACAATAGGACGTTTAGCGGGCAAGGTTGCGCTCGTCACGGGCGCGAGTCGCGGCATCGGGGCGGCTACAGTGCGTCTCTTTGCCAATGAGGGAGCGACCGTCGTGCTGGCATCGCGCAGCGAAGAGGAGATGGCACACGTCGTTGACGAGATCAGGGCTAAGGGAGGCGAAGCGCTGGCCGTCAAAACGGATGTTGCCGAAGCGACCTCACTTGAAAACCTTATCGCGCGCACCATTGAAGCGTATGGAAAACTTGATATTGCGGTTAATAATGCTGGTATTGCCGGTGGCAACAGACCTTTCGCGGAGACCCCTGAGGAAGTGTTTGATCGCGTCATGGCGACCAATCTTAAAGGCGTGTTCCTGGCGATGAAGTATGAGATAGCCGCCATGCTTACAGGAGGTGGAGGAGCCATCGTCAATCTCAGTTCTACGGTTGGACTGGTTGGTACCCAGGCTGGCATCGCTCCCTACATCGCTAGCAAACACGGGGTTGTTGGTCTGACCAAAGCCGCCGCGCTTGAATATGCTAAACGCAACATTCGTGTCAATGCCGTTGCCCCCGGCACGACGCGCACATCCGTAAACGAACGCTGGATAGCGGATGAGCAGATATTACAGCGCATGACCAGTGGCATACCCCTGGGACGTGTGGCCGACCCGGCAGAAGTGGCCGAAGCTATCCTCTGGCTTTGCTCCGACGCCGCCTCCTACGTGACGGGCGTAACCTTGCCCGTTGATGGCGGATTTATCGTGCCGTAACCAGTCCCAAATTTGTGCGAGCGTCGTTTTTTGTACAGGTGTGTTGGACAAGGGCGACCGCAAGGGTCCCCACCCCGCTTCACGTCCACCCCCGCCCCTACCATGAACGTACTCCACTCCCCATCGTCGTCATAGTAAGGGCGGGAGTGGATGAGTGGAGACCCTTGCGGTCGCCCTGGGGTCTTTCAGTGCAAAATCTGACAGATGCCCCCTAATTGGCTGCCCTTGAATTTGGCAAATTTCTATGGTATGCTTTCCCTTACAATAGTTAGTGTACATCACACACTGTTTTTTATTTGTCTGCGGACAAAGTGTTTTTTTTACACTTACGTTAGTGTACGAAGTACACTATGCTATAAAGGAGTAAAACAAATGGCGAGTAACCAGGCATACGATGTCGTGATTGTGGGTGGCGGCATCGCCGGGTTATCAACGGCGCTGCGCCTGCCTGTCGGCTTGCGCGTTGCGCTCTTGACGAAGGGGCAGTTAGGAGAGAGCAATACACGCTACGCACAGGGCGGGCTGACCGTTGCGCTGGGAGATGATGATAGCCCGGAATTGCACGCGCGGGATACGCTGGCTGCCGGGGCTGGTTTGTGCGACGAAACGGCTGTGCGAATGCTGGCTGAACTGGCTCCCCCGGCTGTGCGCTGGCTGATCGAGATGGGTGCGCGCTTTGATCGCGCGCGTCCCGGTAGCGACGAACATGTAACCACAGATGGTTTATTGCTGGGGCGCGAAGCCGCGCACAGTCGCTGGCGCGTCCTGCACGCCGGAGGCGACGCCACTGGAGCAGAGATCGAACGCGCGCTCACGGCGGCAGCGCGCCAACACCCCTCCATCACGCTGTATGAAGAGAGCTATGTAGAGCGTTTGCTGGTCGAGCAGGGCATGTGTGG
>JBOGTO010000348.1:0-15975 GCA_050695155.1 Ktedonobacteraceae bacterium | reverse complement strand
CGACCGCAAGGGTCGCCACTACTATATACGGAGAATGCGCAACAGACGTTATTTATATAGTAGTGACGACCCTTGCGGTCGCCATGCTCACGCTCTCTGCCCTGGCATTCTTTGTGCCTGGCATCTTCACTATTTCTCCGCCACTTTGCGCGCGCCCACCGGTTCAGCGCTCGGCTGTTTGTCCTTATTGCGCTCCGAACGCTCTTTCACCCGTTCCTCATGCTTCTCTTCGCGGTGCCATTTGATGGCGTAGTAGAATAGCTCGCGGAAGGCGCGTAATATCACGGCTGGCTTGGCTCCGGTGGCCTTGCCGCCGCGCCGGGGCAGGTGGCGCACACCCACCTGGGTATAAGTGTAGCCGGCGCGCGTAAATTTGTAGAGGATTTCGGTGTTTATCATCGCGCCGCGCGTCTCGAGCCTGTGTTCGCGGAAGAAATTGCCGGGGTACAGTTTGAAGGCACAGTCCACGTCGCGCACATAGACCCCGAAGACCATGCCCACCAGGATTTTCCAGCCCCAGGCATTGACTTTGCGCATCCACGTATCCTGGCGATGAACGCGATAGCCAAGCACCGCATCGTACTCGCCGATCAGAGGGAAAAATCGCTCCAGGTCGTGTATATCAAACTGCCCGTCAGAATCCATAAAGAACGCCAGCTCTTTCGTAACCGCCTCAAAGCCGCTCACAAGCGCCGCGCCATATCCCTGATTAACGGGATGATGGATCACGCGCAGGCATGGTTGCGCCCCGGCAATCGTATCCAGGATCACGCCCGTGCGATCCCTGCTGCCATCATCCACCACGATCACCTCGAAGTCCTGCAGCCACAGTAAAAGCGTGTCGATAACTTCGTGAACCGTATGCGCGATAGCTTCCTCTTCGTTATGCGCCGGCAAAACCACCGAAAGACTGGCGATGTTCTTTTTCAAGGCTGAACTTTCCTTACCTGCGTACTCAATGCGTCTAGCTGGCCTGCATCGTCTCTTTCCCTGGCAGGACTCCTCTTGTATTAAACGAGCGAGTAATAGAATAGTTGCTTCTATCTCTCAGGCTATTGGACAAGAAAAGCATGGAATACGCACTACTCCATTGTATTTGCATAATTATACCATGCCAGGTTACGGCTCAGTCTAAATCAGAGCGAGAACGTCCTTCCCAGCGTCTCCTGTGTCCTCCTTTCCCTCGCTGTGCCGAAGTGGGCCATCGCAGTTGTCGCCTGGATCAGTCACGGCGCTCATGCCCTGTTGGCACATGAGCACGGATCATGGTTCCCTGACCAGGAGGACTCTCGATCTGGAACTTCCCTCCCAGGTTCGCAACGCGCTCCCGCATCGAATGCAGCCCCAGGTGGCCCGGGTAGGAGGCGGATGGATCAAAACCGGCACCGTCGTCCCACACCTCCATGGTGACTCCCTCGGCTGTCTGTTCCAGGCGCAGGTCTACGTGGCTGGCGTGCGCGTGCTTCACGGTATTGTGCATGGCCTCTTGCGCGATGCGGTAGAGGTCCTCTTTGACAGGCAACGGCAGATCAGGTTCGTCGCAGAGTTCAGTCGCCACACTGATGGCATTCCGCGCCTGCCATGCCGCTGCCTGTTTAGAGAGCGCCGACACCAATCCCTCGGTCTCCAACGACTCCGGGCGCAGCTCGAAGATTAGCGCACGCATCTCGGCTAGGGCCACCTCCGCCAGCGTCAGGATGTAGTCAAGAGGCTCGGCGACATGTTCCGGGTCGCGGTCCAATGCGGTACGCGCGGCGTGCGCGCCGAGCGAGATGCCGTAGAGCGCTTGCGAGACCGAGTCGTGCAGCTCACGCGCCAGGCGGCGGCGTTCCTCCTCACGCGCCAGCAGTAATCGCTCGTGCGAACGTTGTAAATCTGCCGAGAGATGGACTGCGTTTGCGGCAATCCCCGCCTGCCGGGCCAAATCATCTAGCAGACGGCGATCGGTTGCTGAGAACGATTCGCCCGGACTACGCGATGCCAGCAACAGTTGCCCAATGATTTCCTGTTGATAGCGTAAGGGAATGCGCAGTTCTGCTTCTACTGCTGTACCATACGTCGCAACCTGGTGGAACGCTCCCTCTTCTTGCAGTTCGATGGCTACATACGGGAGTTTGAGAGCCTGTGCTACCGTCTCGACGACGACTGGCAGGATTGCATCAGGGATCAACGTGACCTCTAAACGTTGCCCCAGACGCGAGATGATACGGTAGGGATCGTCGCGCTCCCCATACGTCAGATGGTTGACGGTGCGTTGCAGACGCTGTCGCAAAGGCTGAAAGAGTACTGCCACCAGGCCGGTTGCCACGAGAGAGATCAGGATGTTGCCCCGTGACTGGAGCAATGCACTCAGACCGCCTACGACCAGTATGTAGAGTCCGACGACGGTTGCAGTCAGTAGACCATAGACAAGGGTGCGATTGATGATACTATCGATATCCCAGAGCCGGGAGCGCAAGATTGCAAAGGCGATAGAAATGGGGATGAGGAGCAGAAAAAGGAATGGAGCGATGGTCGTGATCGAGTCGGCAAGCGGATTGTACGGAACGAGCGAGGGAAATAACCCGGAAAATGTCTTTATGAGCAGGACGCCGCCAAGCCCGATGGAGAGACCGAAGACAACCCACTTTGTCTGCTGTCGCTCTCCCGCGTTGGACACATGGCGGTATCGATAGACCTGCGTGACCACCAGGCTACAGATAAAGCCGAGAAACACCACGTTACCGAGTACGATGATGAAGGATTTAAAAGGTAGGGAAGGAAAAAAGCTAGTCACCACCCAGAACACGATGACGGAGACTGAGAGCCAGCGCGTCCAACGTGGGACAAACTTTCCAGTAGGAAAGAGGTAGAAGAAGAGGAATATCAGGCTATTGCCCAGCAAGGCCACAATCTGGGCGGGCAACAACAAGATTGCAGGGAGAGTCGCCAACTCACTGCTATTAAAACCCGCTGGAAACACCACAAGGGTGAGTGAAGCAAAGAGGGCCATGCGGTCAGTAGACTTGCGCCAAAAGATCACTGCACCAATAGCAGCGTAGGCAAAAGCAAAGAAGATGAAGAGTGCGCTTTTGTATAAAGCAAAGAAGTCGAGAGAGAAGCCCAACGTCTGAAGTGTTCGCAGATAGTTAGGGGTGATTTGTCCGTTGTTCCTGCATGTAACGGGAGTACTTGTACAGAGAACATGGAGGGACGCAAAGTAGCTTGGGACACTAGATATGTAGAGACCGAGAGCCAGCAGAGCAATAGCTATCCACCCGACACGTGCAAGAAAGAGCCAACGCCCAGATAAAAGTGTGGTTGTCACATTCGCACTGTCAACATGTGTGACGTTCGCTGCTTGCTGATGTTCGACAGTCATGATGCGACTCCCTTCACCCGACGACATACATAGGTCAGGACGCGTAATTACCGGAGAGGCGTTATTCTACCTTCTCTGCTGAACCAGGCGAAACCAGGCCAGTGCGGATCGCGTAGAGCGTGGCCTGTGTGCGGCTCTGCACGTCCAGTTTGGAGAGGATGCGACTGACGTGCGACTTGATGGTCTGCTCGGTATTGTTCAGGCTGCGGGCGATCTGCTTGTTGGATTGACCCTGAGCCAGCAGCCGCAGCACCTCGGTCTCGCGTTCGGTGAGTGCTTCGGGACTTTCAGGGGCGCTTACGGCCTGCATCAGGCGTGCAGCGGCTTTGGGCGTCAACTGCACCTGCCCGGCTGCCGCCGCTTTGATGGCCTGACAGAGCGCCTCGGCCTGCGTATCCTTGAGCAGGTAGCCAATGGCCCCCGCGCGCACCGCGCCCACGACCGAGGCATCTTCCAGGACGCTGGTGAGGGCCAGCACCTCGGTCTCAGGCAGTTCGCGCCGGATGGAAGCAGTGGCGGCGATGCCGTCCATCACCGGCATCAGTAGGTCCATCAGCACCACGTCCGGCTTGAATTCCCGCGCCAGGCGCAGTGCTTCGGCCCCGTCTGCCGCCTCGCCCACGACCTCCAGTTCCGGGTCGTACTTCAGGAACAGGCGCAGCCCCTGGCGCACCACGCTGTGATCGTCAACGAGCAGAATTCGAATCGTCATGTGTCACCCCCTTTTGATAGTGGCGCTTACCCCTACCAAAGGATGAGAAGAATTGCATCGTTTGCGAGATGTGCTACAAGGCTGCCGGAAACTATACTTGCTCTATCAGGAAGCAGTGACCTGGGGTTTGTACATCAAAGCTGATCTGATCGATGGTCACTGTCACCGCTTACAAGTGAACGGTTCTGCTTCGTATTGTAGCACATCGCTGTTGTGCTTCTGGACAGTCAGAGGCACGCGAAGACCAGCAAACGAGGAGGTCATGATTGGAGTGTTGCTTGTAGACGACCAGCCGGCAGTGCGGCGCGGATTGAGGATGCGCCTGCAATTGGAGCCAGATATGCAGATCGTCGGGGAAGCCAGCAACGGCAAAGAAGCGCTGAATATGGCACAGACGCTGGCTCCCGACGTCGTGCTGATGGATGTCGAGATGCCGGAAATGGACGGCATTGAGGCCACTGCAGCATTACATGTCTCTGTATCATCCAGCGCGGTGGTCATTTTGAGCATCCATGACGATGCGCAGACGCGAGGACGCGCACAGGCCGCTGGAGCGGTCGCGTTCGTGGAGAAACGAGGTTTTGCCGATCATCTCCTGGCGGCAATCCGCCAGGCAGCGAGGCACGCATAGGCAAGCCTCAAGAACAAATCGCTATACTAAAGAGATCGTTGATCAGACAATCGCGAGGAATAACAGTGCAAGTCTGAGCAAGAAAGGAAACTCATCATGTCTATTCCAACCTATGCAGAACAACAGCCGTCCCGGCGGTCCCGCCGCATGTTCGCAATTCTCGTAGGCGCGCTCGCCGTTCTCGCTTTGATTGGCCTCATTGCCTACGTCTGGGTGGCGTCCTCCTCGGCGTTGAATTCAATCAAGCAAAACGGGTCGATCCCCGAACGCTACTACTTGAACATCATGAGCGGCGACTACACTACCGCCTCTACTTACCTGGGTAGTCACGCGACCATCGATGGACAGCCGGTGGCGGATCAGCAAGCATTCATCCGCCTGTCGAAGGCTGCCGATGCCCAGTACGGTAGCGTGCATGGCATGACCTTTAACATCGAGAGCGATGCAACGCATGTCACAGCGACGGTCTCTCGCGGCTCACGCAGCTACGACGTGCATCTCGTGCTGAAGCAGGAGAACGGCACCTGGAAGATTGTCAGCGCAGATGGCATTTAGTAAGGACTTGCTCTAGCAAGAATCGCTCTCAACTCGTTCTCCAGGAGGAAACACTTATGCAATCACCACCATTCGCCATCGAAATGGCGGGACTCACCAGGCAATTTGGTCGGCATCGCGCCGTCGATAGTCTCACCCTGGCGGTTCGCTCCGGCTCCGTCTTCGGTTTTCTCGGACCCAACGGCGCGGGCAAAACGACGACCATTCGTATGTTGCTCGGCCTCATTCGCCCCACAATGGGCAGCGGGCGCATCCTGGGCCATGACATCGAGCGCGAGCGCGCGAACATCTTGCCACACGTCGGCGCGATTGTCGAATCGCCCGCGTTCTACCCCATCCTGTCGGGGCGCGACAACCTGCGGGTCTTCGCGCGCACCGCCGGGAACGAGGACGCGCCCAGCATCGCCAGGGTGCTTGAGCAGGTGGGCTTGAGCGAGCGCGCGAAGGATAAAGTCAAGATCTACTCGCTCGGTATGAAGCAACGCCTGGCAATTGCTGCCGCGCTCTTGAACAAGCCGCAGATCATCTTTCTGGATGAGCCGACCAATGGCCTCGACCCTGCTGGCACCGTCGAGATCCGCGAGTTGATCGGGCAGCTCGGCGCGAGCGGCCACACCATCTTTCTCTCCAGCCACCTGCTGCACGAGGTGGAGCAGGTCTGTAGCGAGGTAGCGATCATCAATCACGGCAAGATGGTGGCTCAGGGCCGGGTCGCCGATTTGCTCAAGCGGGACGCCAGCCTGCTGATCGAGGCCGAACCGCTTGCAACCGTGCAGGAAGTCGTCGCGCACTTCGGCGTGACGCCACAGACCAGTGGGCCGCGCACTATTACAGTCGCATTGCAGCCTGAGCGAGCGCCCGCGCTGCTGAAGGCGCTGGTCAACGCCGATGCCCAGGTCTACCAGGTCACGCCGCAGCACACATCGCTTGAGCATCTGTTCCTCGAATTGACCGATGACGGCCACAACAACCACAACGCCTATAACCCTGTTGGCTCGCAGGCTCTGCCCGCTGGCACAGGAGCAGAAAGGATGTAACAGCATGGTTTCTCTGGTACGCGCCGATCTCTTCAAATTGCGCAAACGCGCTATGGGCTGGGTGATGCTGGTTATCGTCGCCGCCTTCGCTGTCCTGGAAATGCTGTCTTTCGCCATCATCTCACCTGGGAGCGTGAACTATAGCTTTCCAGGTGGATTCGTGGAGGGACTCGCACCGGTACCGATTGTCGGCACCTTTGTGCTGATCGTGCTGGGAGCAATGCTTATCGGATCTGAATATGGCTACGATACGTGGAAGAACCTGCTGATCCGGCGCGCGGGAAGAGCATTCTTCATCCTGAGCAAGTGGCTCTCGCTCCTGGTAGCGACCGGGGTGGGCTTGATCGTCTTGCTGGCCCTGGGACAACTCACCGGCTTGCTCTTAGATGGAGCGCTGCACCTGGCGGGTCCCGCTCTGTCTCTCTCGCCTGGAGGGGTACTGATCATCATCTTGATGCAGGCGCTCGTGCCACTCGTCGCAGGTACGGTGGCCTTGATGGGGGCCGTGATCGGGCGCTCGAGCGTGGCGGGGATCGTCATCGGCATCGCCTGGTTCAGTATCGATTCGCTGCTGGGAGCCCTGTTCCCCCTGGCGAGCGTGAACTCCGCTACGATATTCATCCAGGCGAGACTGGCAGGTGTGGCGATGGCTTCGAACGGCAGCATTGACCCCGTCCACCTGCCGGGTGCGCTGCAAGGACCTCTGGGCCTCTTCCCCATCGCGGTCGTCGTCTTCTACCTGGTCGTTCCGGTTGCTGTGGCGGTAATAGTATTCCGCCAGCGCGACATGCTGGGAGCGACATAAGAGGAGAGAGGTCTGAAAGGTCGTCACTACTATACAGGCGCGGTCTATCGTTGTATAGTAGAGGCGACCCTTGCGGTCGCCTTGTTCCTAAACGGTTGCGGTCGCCTTGCTTTATACGATTTTGTAATTACTCTAAATCTCTTGTGTTTTGCTCTTGACAACGCCATAGCTATCTGTTATGCTCAATATAGCAGATAGCTATGTGAGGAAACGATGAACCTTTCTGAAAAAATTAAACACCTGCGCGAAATCGAGGGCGAGATGCGCGGGTTGGGACACCCCATGACTCAGATCGAAGTCGTGCGCGCCATGCAAGAGGAGATGGGCGAAACCATCAGTCAAGCCTACCTCTCGCAATTAGAGAACGGCAAGCGCGTTCACCTGACCGCTACCAGCCGTGACCTGATGGCGCGTTTCTTCAAGGTGCAGCCGGGCTATCTTGTCAGCGACCTTGCCGATTTCAGCACCGATCTTTTGAGCGAGCTGGAGGACGAAGGCGACCGCTTGCTTACCTGGCTCGAGGCCAGCGCGGAAGAGTGGCATTCAGAACCATTGATCCAGCGCTTTTTAGAACAGCTTGCCAGCGTGGAAGATCCGCGCCGCTATATCGAACTCTTTAACGAGTTGCTGGATTTGCCCGCGCAAGACATCAATTCGCTTACGCGCTCGCAACCGCGCCACGTTAAACACAATGGCGCGTCCGCAGCTGCGACAGATATTGTAAATTGAGGGCTACCTTGCGTCTATATACATCAGCAGGAATAATTGTTGGCGTTTTGACCACACCTGCGTACTTGTACGTCTGTTTCCACGAACGGAGGAGGGAACATCGCTATGCTTGCCACTGATCCTCTCTCACTTATGTTTATTGGCTGTTTCCTGGTTGGGTTAGTATACTTCATCGTTACCGCGCTGCTGGGCAATCTCGCGCATGGCTCCGCTGATGGCAGTCATGCTGCCGGACACCACATCGATGCCCATATCGGGGATCATCATGGAGTGCATACAGGAGTACACGCCCATACTGTCAGCCACGTCAGCCATACCAACGGCCATGTTGCTGCTCAGGACCACGCTGCCGACAAAACGCATTCAAACGGCCACCACCAATCCTGGGCATCGTTCCTCAATCCCACATCTATCATGTTTTTCTTGCTGGGATTTGGCTTTTTCGGCTATGTCTTTCATAACCTGGTCGGCCTGACAGCTCCCCTGCTCGTCCTGTTTTTCGCCGGTTTGAGTGGCGTGGTCATCGCCCTGTTGCTACTTTACATGATTACCCGTCTCTTTGGCAACAGCGAATCCGCGACTGAGCAAGATGTCTCTGACCGCACCGGCCTGCTGGGCAAGGTCAGCATGACCATTCAGGAAGGTGGCCTGGGAGAAGTACTCTATGTTTCCCCCGGCGGTATGCGCAAAAGTATACCCGCGCGCAGCCTCGATGGGCAACGTCTTGAACGAGATCAAGAGGTCGTCGTGGTCAGCTACCAGAATGGTATAGCGGAAGTTGACACCTGGGAACACTTTATCAATGAGGAGGGTACCTACGCGGGGACATCGGGGTCGAGTACGATGACTTCCGATGGCCTGGAAACATTAAGAACCTTGTTAGACGAATCCGATAAAACAGACTCACAAGCCTTAGTTATGCGTAAAGATTCGCAAAAGGAGTAACACTGTATGGACCCGCTTATTCTACTCGTCATTGGCGTTGTTGCTATCGTCGTCGTGGTGATAATTATCATTCAGACGATTGGCCGTCTGCTCCGCAAAGTCGGCCCCAACCAGGCACTGATCGTCTATGGCGCGGGCGGCACGCGTGTCATCACCGGCGGCTCGCATTTCGTCATTCCCCTGTACCAGCGCGCGCAGGAGTTCTCGCTGGAATTGATGTCCTTCGATGTGGCCCCATCGCAAGACCTCTACACCACGCAGGGCGTCGCTGTCAACGTCGAAGCCGTCACACAGATCAAAGTGCGCTCTGATGAAGAGAGCGTCAAAACCGCCGCCGAGCAATTTCTGAGCAAACGCCAGGAAGAGCGCGAAAGCCTGATCGGTCTCGTTATGGAAGGTCACTTGCGCGGCATCGTTGGTCAGTTGACGGTTGAGGAACTTGTGAAGGACCCCGAAAACGTCGGCTCCAAGATGCTCAAGACCGTCACGCCCGACATGGAGAAGATGGGCCTGGAAGTCATTTCCTTCACCATTAAAGACGTGCGCGACAAGAATGATTACATCTCGAACATGGGTCGCCCGCAGATCGTAGAGATTCGCAAACAGGCCGACATCGCCTCAGCCCTGGCACAGCGCGATACGCAGATCCAGCAGGCCAATGCCGCTCGTGAAGCCGCCGTTGCGAAATCTGCCGCCGACCAGGGGCGTGTGAAAGCCGAGACCGAGTCGCTGGCGTTGCAGGCCGAGTCCCAGCGTAACCTGGCCTTGAAAAAGGCTGCTTTCGACGCGGAAGTCAAAAAGCAACAGGCCACCGCCGACAAGACCTACGACATCCAGGCCAATCTGATGCAGCAGCAGGTCGTAAACGAGGCTGTCAAAGTGACCGAGGTTGAGAAGCAAGCCCAGATCAAGGTGCAGCAAGCTGAAATCCAGCGCCGCGAGCTTGAATTGCAGGCCACTGTCCAGAAAGCGGCGGAAGCCGAGCGCAGGCGCGTTGAAACCAGCGCGGAAGCCGAACGCCAGCGCCTGATCCTCGAGGCGCAAGGCCAGGCGGATGCCGCCAAAGCGCGCGGTTTCGGTGAAGCCGATGCTAACCGCGCCAAAGGTCTGGCTGAGGCCGAAGTCATTCGCGCCAAAGGTCTGGCCGAGGCCGAAATCATTCGCGCCAAAGGCGAAGCCGAAGCCGAAGCTATGAAGGTCAAAGCGGCAGCTTTCCACGAATACAACCAGGCGGCTGTTCTCGACAAACTGCTGACCGGAATGCCAGAGATCGTACGCGCCATCGCAGAACCTCTGAGCAAAGTGGACAAAGTCACGATTGTCTCCACCGGCAACGGCAACGATGGCATGGGTGCCAGCCGCATTACCGGCGACATCATGAACATGGTTGCCCAGGTACCCGCGCTCTTCGAACTACTGAGCGGTACGCGCCTCGGCGATCTCATGAGCCGCGTTCCCGCGCTCTCCTCCAACGAGGATAGCAAGAGCGGCGCGAACATGGCCGGCAAAAACGGCACCAGCGCCACCGTAGACGCCGCCACAACCAGCAGCGACAAGTAAGCATTGTCCTGCTTTCGGGAGATAAAGGAGGGGTGGGACGAAGGACGGGGCCGGATGCCCACAAGGGGCATCCCTACATATGGGAAACCCGCCCCTCTTCCCCTCCGCCGCGCTTCCACAGGGCAAGATGGGAAGGGACGGGGGCCGCCAGACCTGTAGTGACGCCCCTTGTGGGCGTCAGGGGTCTGTTGGGCAGGGTGGTTCATCAACGATCAAGGGGGAATGCAGATTCATGAATTTGTTGGAACGTGTGTTTACATTACTGCGAGCAAATCTCAACGCTGTCGTCGAAAAATCGGACGACCCGGAGAAGACGCTGCGCCAGCTTCAGCTTGACATGCGCAATCAGCTTGTGCAGGTCAAGACACAGGTCGCCACTGCCATCTCCGAGAGCCGCAAGCTGCAAAGCCGCGCCGCCGCGAAGCAGGCCGAAGCCGATACGTGGTATAAGAAGGCTGAAAACGCCGTCCAGCATAACAACGAATCCGCTGCCCGCGATGCCCTTATCCGTCATAATGATCTTGTTAAACTCGCTGATCGCTACCAGCAACAGCAGCAGGAACAGGATCAACTGGTTACTACTATGCGCAGCGTATTACGCCAGCTCGAATCCAAAATTGCCGAAGTCGAAGCCACCATTGAATTGCTCGTCACGCGCAAGCGCAGCGCCTTACTGCAACAACGGGTCTACGACGCGCTCAGCAAAACGGGCGGTACCGTGGATAAAGAGAAGGCCAGTCGCGCTCAGGATGCGGTGATGGAGGCGGAGGCGCGCGCGCGAGCTATGGCCGACCTGCACAGGCGCGACCTGGATTTCCAGCTCGACCAGCTTTCCTCGGAGCAGATCATCGACCAGCAACTTGACCAGCTCAGGGCCAGAAAACGCAATGCCCAGGAGCCACCACTCCTGCAAGAAGGCAAAGCGCATCTATCCCCTTTGCTTGACCCGCAGCCGCAAAACAATGAGCCATCAAAGAAACGCGCCAAAAAGGAAACTATCGAACCCAACCGGGAGCCATCTCCGTCGGGTCAGCTTGATATTGAGGCGCTCCGGCGGTTAATGGAAAAGTAGCGTGAAGGCCACTATAATCGCCAGGGCAATCACGATTCCAACGATAAAAGAGTACCGGTGATTTTTCTTCTCTTCTTCTGTGTATGGTCTTTTCTCTTCGCTCATGGTCCTTTGCCCTGTATCCTTGCTTTTCGCCTTACGTTACACTACAAGGCTGCAACGATGGCGCTCTCGACGGTCGCCATCACTTCAAGACTTTCGACCGGGTCGGATTCGCGGGTCGTAATCAGCACCTGGAATACCTCCCGTTTGCGATCTAGCACGCGCAACAGGATATGATGGGTCGCGCTGGTAATGATCGTATCATCGTGTTGACCCAGGCTCCCCTGCTGCAAAACGAGCAGCGCACTCTTTAGTATAACGCTAAAATCACCGCACATGCCAGATATATCCTGGTCTTCCACCGCTACCTGCGCGATAGGCTGCCCATCCATACCCACGATGGCTGAGGCGATAAAACCCGGCAGCGTGTATCCCAGCGTTTGTAGCGCGGACACCAGGGCTGCGTAATTGCGTTTGGCCGTGTTTGGCTGGCGCGTAGCTGCGGGTCGTTCTGCCTCCGCTGTCCGCGCGGGAGCTATAAGCTTATCCGGCACAAAAACGGATGCTGGATTCGTGCGAGCAGTGTCGCGTACCCCAGGCCCGTTTGTTTCGCGCGCGCTTAATTCATCTGTTTGGCGCGGCTTCACCAGGCTTTGTAATACGCCCGGCGGCGTATCTGAAAGCGGCGAGTTATCCGCGCTTGCCTGGTGCGGTGCCTGCCATTCGGCCACATTGGCCGCTCTCGTCGTTGCCTCCACACCCAGGAATGGCGTTGTTCCATTCCCGTTGCTCGCGCCAGGCGCTGGTGTTGGCGCTGAAGGTAGTGGCTCGTCTGGCTGAGCCGTGTGCGCTGGCTCCTCGGGCTGCCACTCAGCAGGCGATGGTTTGCTGGCAGGAGCCGCTGCGATCCTGCCTGTACCGCTCAGCGATGATGGGCGCATGGCCTGCAACTCAAACTGGGTGGGCTGATCCATCAACCAGGATGGCAGGTCAGAGCGCTGGCCCGTGTTCGTCTTGCGCACGGTGGATGGCGTGATGCTCGAACCATTGACGGGTGCGGCTGGCTTATTCCCGTTGGAGACCACTTTATGCGCGGGTGAACTATTGCCTGTCGCCGCCCGTAGAGTGCCAGATTTCCCCACAATGCGAATTCTGGCTGAGTCCTGCCACCATTCTTTAGGCTCCACGCTTAGCGGCTGCGCAGGCGAAGGTGACGCAGCCGGGGGTTCAGCAACGTAGGTGAAAGGGCGATCATCGATGGCCTCGCTAAACAGCATATCGACAGGCGAAGGGCTGTTTTCGACGGGCGCGGTCGGGCGCGTATTCACCGCTTCGAGTTCACCGCTCAACTGTTGCGCGGCTGCATACTTGGAACGATACTGGAGCGCCTGCATAATCAAACGCGCTAGCGGCTGCTTCACGTTTGGTGTGACGCGCTCGTCCCACGCTTGTTGCGTCACCGTCCCATTTTTATGCGCGGCCAGCGCGAAAAACGCCTCTTCGCCGCGCAGCGTACCATACTCGGCCCAGATCATCTCTCCCGACTGGAAACCCAGCATACCCTGCTCTTCCAGCCCCGTATGCACCACCAGGGAAATGCTCTTGCGGCTCATATTCACAATCTGGATCACATCGAGGAGATCAAACGAAGCAAGGCTGGCCGTAAAACCAGTCTGCTGGAGCAGGCGGCGCGCCTCCACTTTGAGCAGGCGTAGATCAACCGGCTTTTCAAGATAGCCAACCGCTCCATTTTCTAAAGCCCGCGTGCGCGCGCCTGCCAGATTGGCCGCCGCCAGCATTATCATGCGTGTCTGGGGACGGTAGGTGCGTATCCATTGCAACAAATCAAAACCATCGGCATCCGGCAACTGCATATCACCGATCACCAGGTTCTGCTCGTCCGCCCAGAGGGTGCGTATAGCCTCTGCGCCCGACAACACCCCCTGTACGTTATACCCATCCTTCAAAAGCGAATTGACAATACCCTGATTGAGATATTCGTCACCTTCCACCACAAGAATGCGCCATTGTTGAGACATCGTACTTCCACCAAAAAATAAGTTAGCAGGGTCTATTTTCTCTATGTACTCAGCAGAGTGTAACATGAGAAAGTCAGAAAGACAAGTAGCGTAGGACTCTATTTTGGGGCCATTGTCAAGTCGAGAAACGCGCGCCGGACGCCCGCGAGGGGTGTCCCTACATATCAGGATTGCCCCGCCTCCTCCGGACGATCAAAGCGGAGGGTGTGGGGTATCTTTGATATGTAGGGACGCCCCTTGTGGGCGTCCGGCTGTTTATCAATTTGATCGTTCATGGGCGTCCGGCTGTTTCTCGTACCTTGCGTACTGGCGAGAGCAGTAGCCACAGTCCCGCCATCATGACTCCAACTACCCCGATGAAAAGCGTGGGACGCACACCAAATCGTTCGGCGATGATACCCGCCAGCAGCGCGCCGAAGGGCGCAACTCCCTGTGTCAGGAACAGTATGCCCGCGTTCGCGCGCCCCAGCAGGCCGTGCGGAATGAGCATCTGACGCAGGCTCAATTCGGCAATCAGGTGGATCGATACCGTTACGTCCCCTACCAGTTGACTCACAAACAGCACCACGACCACCACAGAGACAGGACCATGCGCGAGCGGAATGAGCAACCCTACCAGTCCGTACAAGAACAGACCGCCTCCAATCGTGAAGCCTAAACCGAGACGCCGCACAACGCGCTCGGCAAGCCAGGCTCCCAGCAATGCGCTAAGCCCCCCGGCTGCCAGCAGCAAGCCATAGATAACAGGCGAGACCCCCAACGTGCGAATAACATAGAGCGTGTAGAGCGTTGCCACAAACATACCGGAGAAATTGAACAGCCCGGCGCTTCCAGCCAATGTGCGCAGCAGTGGGTTCTTTAGCACATAAAGTAGCCCCTCAATGCTTTCATGCCAGGCGCTGCGCCTCTCTTTCACTGGCTGCGGCGCTGGCTCTGGCTTGCGAATACGCGCCAGGCACAGAGCCGAGAAGAGAAATGAGAAGGCATCAACGATAACGGAGAGTGGAGCAGTAAGTATCTGAATCAATGCGCCTGCCATGCCAGACCCAGCAACCTCCGCGAGGGCATCACTCATACCAAGCTTGCTGTTACCCTCCACAAGTTCGTGCGTCTCTACCAGCCCAGGGAAAAACGCTACATCGGCGGCATGGAAAAACACAGACAAGATCGCCGCCAGCGCCGCTACAATATACACCTGCCCGATATGCAGAATTCCTAACAGCGCGGCTGCCGGAATAGAACCCACTACGAGCGCGCGCAGCAGGTCTGTTGCGATCAACACCGGACGACGGCGCAGACGATCTACCCATACTCCTGCTATCAGCCCAAAAAGCAACACCGCCGCGCCATTAAGCGCACTGAGTATACTCATTTGCGCCGGTGTAGCCGCCAGAACCTGCACAGCAATCACAGGCAACGCAATACCCGTAATGCCATTCCCCAGATTCGAGACCGTGCGGCTCAGCCACACCTTCATAAAATCTGGATTCTTCCACAATCCTCGTAATTGCCAGCGCATTCAACTCTTTCCAATACTTTATAACGGCGAAGGCCGGATGCCCACCAGGGGCATCCCTACATCTGGGAAAACCGCCCCTCTTCCCCTCTGCCACGCCTCTCGCCAGGCGTGGTGGAGTGGTCGGGGGCCGCAATACTTGTAGTGACGCCCCTTGTGGGCGTCAGGGGTCTCCACTGACTACCCGGACATGCGATAATACATATCAGGAACTATCCTGATAAGGAGCCAATTATGCAGCATTCATCTGAACAATTGCGTGAAAAGCAAATGGTCGGCCAGGAAGCCGTCAAATATATTGAAAATGGTATGGTTATCGGCGTCGGCACCGGCACCACAGCCGCCTACATGGTACAGGCGCTCGCGCAGCGCCTGCGTGAAGGACTGTCCATTGTGGGAGCCGTTCCCACCTCGCAAGCTACCGCGCAACTTGCCAGCAGCCTGGGTATCCCGCTCACCAACCTGGACACCCACCCGCAGCTTGACCTGACCATCGACGGGGCCGACGAGATCGACAGCCAATTGCGCCTCATCAAAGGCGCAGGTGGCGCGCTCCTGCGCGAAAAAATTGTAGCCACCGCCTCTCGCCGCTTCATAATCATAGCTGATAGTAGCAAGCTTGTCCCGCAACTTGGACATGTTTTTCCCGTACCTGTCGAAACCATTCCTTTTGCCAGAACGCCCGTCCAACTGCGACTGCAAGCTCTGGGCGCGCAAGTCCGGTTGCGCCAGCGAGACGGCCAGGTCTTTCATACCGACAGCAACAACATCATCCTTGATTGCTTCTTCCCCGGCGGTATCAGCGATCCCGAAGCGCTCCATGCCAACATCAAATCCATCGTCGGCGTCGTAGAAAGCGGCCTCTTTCTAGGCATGGCCGAACGCGCCATTGTTGGCAGCATGAATGGTGTCCAGATATTCACAAAACCATCATGAGGTAATTTCTGTAGGGACAAGGGGAGGATGTGGGG
>JBOGTO010000347.1:0-18197 GCA_050695155.1 Ktedonobacteraceae bacterium | reverse complement strand
GGGAAGATGCGCGTCGGTTACATGAAAGCCCGTCCCGCAAATAATCGTATCTATCTCGTGTACTTTGCCATCTTCGGTTATGATACTGTTGGCTCGCACCTCACGAATGCGCTCGGTAATGACCTCGACGTTGGGTTGGGTAATGGCCGGGTAGAAGTCGTCCGATAGCAGGATACGCTTGCAGCCCAGAGCGTACTGAGGCGTGAGCTTTGCCCGTAGTATGGAGTCTGCTACCTGCCTCTCCAGGTGTCGCCGGGCAATCTTCATGCCGTTCTCTAGCAATTGTGGCCGGTGGATAAATCCGATCACAAATAACTCGCGTTGCCAGTAAATAGTCGCGCGCGCGATACGTTGGGTGAGCGGTAGAATGCGAAACATGGTCTGTTGCCACGCGGGGATAGCATGATCCAGGCGCGGGAGAATCCAGGGCGGTGTGCGCTGGAACAGGGAAAGATGCTCAACGCCCGGCTGGATGCGTGGGACAAATTGAATGGCGGATGCTCCTGTTCCGATCACTGCTACGCACTTTCCTGTAAAGTTGTAGTCATGGTTCCACTGCGAGGAGTGGAAGAGTACTCCTTTGAATTGCTCGATGCCCTTGATGGCTGGCAGCGCTGGCTCGCTGAGCGGCCCGTTGCCGAGAATAAGGAAGTTGGCGGTAAACCGGGCCTGGGTGGTGCGAATATGCCAGCGCTGCTCTTCCTCATTCCACCAGGCGTCTAGCAATTCGTTGTTCCAGCGAATATGAGGAAGGATGCCAAAACGCCTCGCGCAACGCCGCAAATAGTGCCAGATCTCGCGCTGAGAGGAGTACGAGCGGCTCCAATGCGGATTGAGCGCAAAGGAGAAGGAGTACAAATGCGATGGGACATCACAGGCGCAGCCAGGATAGGTGTTGTCGCGCCACGTTCCCCCGATGTCACTCGCCTGCTCGATCACGACAAAATCGTGCTGGCCGCGCTGCTTGAGTCGAATAGCCATCCCCAAACCGGAGAATCCGGCCCCCAGAATTGCCACTCGAACATGCGGAATATGCCTTTCGCTATCAGACGATCCATCGAAAAGAGCGGTGCGCTGATATGTGTCATCTTGCGGCTTACTACTTCTTCTGTTGGCAAAAATTCGGACCATGATTACTTTCCTCAAGCTGGCAGCCGGGTAGTCAGACATAACCTGAAATAGAGTATAGCACATGCTGATTGCTAGCTTGCAAGAGAAATGCGTCCCTGTGGTAAACTCAGAAACACACGATGTTTCTGGCTTTATGCGTTGTTTATAGAGTATCGAATAACAGGCTCTTAGCTACTGGATACGCTTTCATGACAGAATCAAAAGAAGACAAAAAGTTTGAGCGAGTGGTTCAAAAAGTTGATCCACGAAGCAAGCTGATTCGCACATGGGAATTGCAAGGAGGGGTTTCGGCGCGGGTGACGGCGCTGGAGATTGGGCTGCCTGACGGCCAAACAAAAAAAATGGTCGCGCGCCAGCATGGCGAGGTTGACCTCAAACATAACCCACATGTGGCGGCAGATGAATTCAGGCTCCTGCAATTGTTGCAATATGTGGGATTGGCCGCGCCTAAGCCCTATTATCTCGATCAATCCGGCGAGATTTTCTCCACGCCGTATGTCGTCATTGAATATATCGAGGGAAAGCCGGAATTCGCGCCCTCTGATGTAAGCGATCTCATCCTTCAGTTTGCTACCTATCTTTCCAGGGTACACGAGGTAGATTGCTCGCATGTGGACCTGTCCTTTCTACCCGAACAGGAAAAGAGATATACCGAAAAGTTGAGAGAACGACCTCCAATTCTTGATGAGTCGTTAGACGAGGGGCGTATTCGGGATGCTTTGGAAGCAATATGGCCTTTACAGCGGCGAAATACATCTGTCTTGCTACATGGGGATTTTTGGCCGGGCAATATATTATGGAACGACGGACAGCTTGTGGCTGTTATCGACTGGGAGGATGCGGCGTCAGGCGACCCACTGGCTGATGTTGCCAACGGCAGGCTCGAGATCCTGTGGGCATTCGGCATAGACGCTATGCAGAGCTTCACTCAGCAGTATCAATCCATGACAACCCTCGATTTCACAGACCTCCCATATTGGGATCTCTGCGCCGCTTTACGACCAGCCTCCAAAATTTCCGAATGGGGCGTTGACGATACTACCGAAAAAACAATGCGAGAAAGGCACAAATGGTTTGTCGCCCGCGCATTCGAAAAGCTATCTGTATAATGTTATATTCCCATCCGAGACTTTCTATAAATTGATACCTGATTGTTGTAATGTTTCACGGCGCTAAACGATAGTTAAGATGAGTTACTTAAATAGTGCGAGGAAAATGATGAAAGCAAACACGCGGTTTCCTTCCCATGCCAGAATGCTGGTCACTACCCGCACGTAATACCGTTAAGAAAGAGGTGTTTCTATGTGGCGCAACAGTAGGACAAGTAAAGGATTGGTCATCATCGTATGTTTTCTCGTAGTAGGAATAGCAGGATGTGGGAATGGAGTAGGGAGTCAGGGGGGCGGTGCAACAAGAGTTGCCTCATCCCACTCGTACTCAGCTCTCTCAACAAGCTCAGTCACGACGCATCCCCTCAGCATGATTACGACGAATGCCGCACCATTCAAAGTCACGAGCATTGATATGTCTGTCAGCCCAACAACCGTCTCGCTCTGGAAATGCGGCTCCTACATTCAGGTCATCTATAATGCAGTTTTTCACGTCGATTCAGGCCCAAATGGGGGGACGATTGTGTTCTCCTACACGCTCAATAACGGGCGCTCCCAAACGTTTGAAAAGTTAACCATTCTCCCTGGTCAGCATCTCTCAAACTTCACGTTCACCTGGCAAGGGAGTCTCCCAGTTGATCATACGTATCCAGGGCCTGGCGGCGTGTTAGTCACAAGCCCGAACTACCTCCTGTCTCCTCTGGTCTTTCCAGCCGGTAAGTGCAGCTAATCAAAGAGGTTTCGAGCGTTCCTGCTAAAAACGTTCTCTTTCTAACTAAAGTTATGCCGGACGGCACAACAACTATTATTCCCGTAGAGAGGCAGAGGCGTATGGGAGTCGAACCCACCAGGGACCGCGCCGAGCGACCCCCCAGCCGTTTTGAAGACGGTGAGACCCACCGGGGCCCCTACACCTCCATGACGCTACAGGACGTATTGTGCCATTCATGCCTGCTCTTGTCAAGCGCGATCACTCCACGCTTTCACTTGCCCACCCAGCCTTGAAGTTCCCAAATTTTCCCGCACTCAGAAGAAAATGAATTTAAGCATTGACTTAATTAAGAAAATAATTTATAATAGTTTTATGGATACGTTTGCTGCACTTGCAGATCCTACCAGAAGGAATATTATAGAAATACTTGCCAGCAGTGGTGAGTTATCTGCTACTGAGATTTACGAGCATTTTCCTTTCAGTCCACAGGCGATCTCGCAACATCTCAAGATCTTGCGTGAGGTACACCTGGTGGAGATGGAAAAGCGCGCGCAAAAGCATGTGTACCGCCTCAATCCACAGACCCTGTCTCAATTTGAGGTATGGGTTCAACAAACGAGGCAGAGGTGGGAAGAGCGTTTTTCTGCGTTAGATCAAGTGCTCGAACGTGAAAAACAGAAGCTCGCGGAGAGTAAACAAGAAAGCAAGTGATACGATGAGCAAAATTTGGAGGAAACGATGAGGAAAGTGTTTCTCAGCATGACGATGACATGTGACGGCTTCTTTGCCGGGCCACACGGTGAGCTGGATTGGATGTCACAGACACCAGATCAGGAAGTCATCGATGACATTGTTGCCTTCTTTGAGGGCATTGATCGTGGTTTTATTGGCTACCCGACGGCTTCAGGGATGATCCCGTACTGGCTAAGCGTCGCGAAAAATCCTTCGGCCCCAAAAGATGAGCTTGCCATTGCGCAGGCAGTGAACACATTACACCCTTTCATTCTCTCGCACCAGGAAGAAAAACTTGAGTGGGAGAATACAGAACTCCTCGTAGTGAAGAGCGATAATGACCTGGTTGAAGCCGTGAAAAAGATCAAACAGCAGCCTGGCAAAGACCTGGGAGTGCCTGGCGGCATTCGCACGGCCCAAAAGTTTGTGCGACTGGGTTTAGTTGATGAGTATGTGCTGATGGTGCATCCTGTTGCCATAGGCGATGGGCAACGTGTGTTCAAGGACAGGATGAACCTGGAGTTGATAAGCGCGAAGACGTACAGGTCTGGGGTGATGCGCATTTGTTACCGGCCACGCTAACACGCTAAAAGGAGGCGAAGATACATGACGGAACAGAATCAGACAACAATTATTGCAGAACCGGGAAAACAAGAAATGGTCATTACGCGCGAATTTGACGCACCGCGAGAGCTTGTTTTTAAGGCATTCACCAATCCACAACTGGTGCCGCAATGGTGGGGGCCGCGATACCTTACAACTCTAGTGGATAAGATGGACGTGAGACCTGGTGGTCAATGGCGCTTTATCCATCGAGATGCTGAGGGAAACGAATTCGCGTTTCACGGCGTCTATCACGAAATACTGGCACCTGAGCGAATTATTGATACCTTTGAGTTTGAAGGGTTGCCGGAAACAGGCCATGTGACTCTGGAGACGATGAAACTGGAAGAATTGCCCGGAGGAAGAACCAGGCTCGTCACTCAATCGGTCTTCCAGTCGATTGCAGACCGCGATGGGGCGCTCCAGAGTGGCATGGAATCGGGCATCAACGATACCTATAATCGCCTGGAAGAACTGCTGGAAAAGATGTAGAAGCTAAGTATAGTGATCTTTAGTTGAGAATGGGGGATGCAAGCCCCCATTCTCAAAAAAGCTGAAAAGGTCTACAACTTTAATCACGAGCCGGGATGCTCCTCACTATCTCTACATTGATGGCGTTCAAATCTCTGACTACCAGATCGGCGGCGCGTAATCCGGGCAGCTCGCGCTCTCCAGCGACAGCAATGCAGCGCATTCCGGCGGCCAGCGCTGCCTGCACGCCCGCGACGGCATCTTCTATTACCAGGCAGTGGGATGGCGGCATGTGCAGTTCGCTGGCGGCTTTGAGGAAGATGTCAGGGGCGGGTTTGCCATGCGCTACCGACTCGCCTGTCACCAGGGCTGAAAGATATTGGTCCAGGTTGAGCAATATTCTGATGAGTTGAATGTTCTCAATAGGAGTAGAGGAGGCTAGCGCCTGTGGGAAACCTGCCTCGTGTAGTCCGCGCATCAATTCCATTGAGCCAGGTAAGGGCGCGACTGCTTCGCGGATAAATTCGCGGAAATACAACTCTTTGCGCTCCGCCAGTTGTTGTAAGCGTTCCTGGGAGACATTGCCCCAGCGTTGCGGGATAATATCATCGTTGCGTTTGCCAAAGGTGGCCCAGAAATCAGCATCGGTGAAAGGAATGCCCTCTTCGCGCGCCAGTCGCTGCCATGCGCGGCGATGCTCGTCCGCGCTATCGATAATGACACCATCCAGGTCCCAGATCACTGCTTGAATTGTGTTTGCCATGAAGTAGAGGCTCCAATTTCGTTTTGTCTCATCATAGCATATACTCGCCGCCTCTGGCGGCGGATTGATTGAGATGGATCTGTGCGCGACTGAGCATGGCGACCCTTGCGGTCGCCATGCTCGCTACTTTCGTAAAACCCTGCTGGCGTATAAGAATTTGTATAGACGCTGCGCTATGGGAATGGTACAATAGATGGAGTTAAAGTCCCTGCCTGTGTATACTGTTTCTCACAGGTAGCGATGCATAATTTACAGATGGAGGGAGGCATGGCGTAGTCGCTGGCTACGTCTAGTCTGGCATGGATTACGGATTGACTACTGTGTCCTGCGCACTTTTACCTCTTGAAGTGAGCAGGGATAAAGTGTTTGTGCGCAGCAAATTGGAGCCTCTGGATCTCGGTCAATGGCTGGATTTGGGGCCACGCGGCCTGCGCCTCATTCCTCACGATCTCGCTTTTCCGCCCACCTATTTCAACCCCGACGGCACGGTTGACATGGTGAACAAAGAACTGTACCTCGATGATGTTATGACCCACATGGAGCGCATTGCTGCCGCGTTAGGATGCGAACTGGAGTGGGATTTTTAGAAACCTGGAGGCATATTTCTAATGAGCGATCGAAAGTTCTTCAACGAAGAAATGGAAACGCTTCCCAAGCACAAACTGAAAGCCTTGCAGTTGGAGCGTCTCAAGTCGATTGTCGAGCGCGCGTATTCGCAGAACCAGTTTTATCGAGACCTCTACGATGAAGCCGGTGTCAAGCCCTCGGATATCAAGGCGTTAGAGGACATTCAGAAATTGCCGTTCCTCGAAAAGAAGACGGTACGCGCCGCATATCCCTATGGCATGGCTTTCAAGAAACCGGGCGATAAGGACGGTCCGCTCGAGGTTCACGCCACCAGCGGCACAACGGGCAAGAGCGTGCCGGTTTTTGCGACGAAGAAAGATATTGATTACTGGACTGATCTCAACGCGCGCGAACTGTGGATGACTGGTATGCGCCCCGGCGATATTTTGATGAACTGCTACGGCTATGGCATGGCGACGGGCGGCTTCGGCTTCCACTATGGCGCGATGGCAATGGGCGCGATGGCAATTCCGATGGGTTCCGATGCGCGCCAGTATGATCGCATGATCGACTTCATCGTCGATTTTGGCGTCACCTCCATGTGTATGACTCCATCGGTCGGTCTGTATGTCGGCGGCAAAGCGCGCGAGCGCGGCGTCGATTTCAGAGACACCAAACTCAAGTTTGGGCTGTTCGGTGCGGAACCCTGGCCCTGGGAGACGCGCATGAAGCTGGAAGAACTCTTCAACATCACTGCCTACGACGAGTTCGGCATGACCGAGTTCCTGGGACCGGGCATGACCTGCGAATGTGAGACCCGCGACGGTATGCACGCCTGGGCGGATGCCTTCCTGGTAGAGTGCATCAACCCTGATACGGGCGAATGGATGCCAGAGGGCAAGGACGGCGAGCTGGTCTGGTCATGGCTCACAGCAGATGGCACTGCTATGATTCGCTACCGCAGCCGCGATCTTTCGCGTGTGTGGTGGGAGGAGCGCTGCGCCTGTGGTCGCACGCATCCCAAGATTGCCGGCATCAAGGGGCGCAGCGATGACGCCGTTTCTATTCGTGGCCTGATCGTCTTCCCCAGCCAGGTCGAAGCCGCGCTGGTGAAGTTCCCCGAAACGGGCGCGAACTTCCGCATCATCGTGGATAAGAAAAACGATCTCGACACCTTCGATCTGAAGGTTGAGGTGAAGGACGCTTCTATCCTCAGTGATAGCGCGCGCAATGCGGCTGTTTCCCGTGAGATGGCCGAGGCCGTCAAGACCATCACGGGTAACTCGCCACATGTCGAACTGGTAGCCGCCGATAGCCTGCCACGCGCCAGCGGTGGCGAATCGAAGACCGCCAGCGCCCGTGTGGAGGATCGCCGCAAGAAATAACGTTAGTGGTATGAGTGCGTCTCAGATGCACTCATACCACTAATTCACTTGATAACAACTTATGTTAAAATAGGACAGTAAGTAGAGTTCGTACAGATGGCCGGAATACCTATTTACCAACTAGTATTCAGTACACATGCTATCAAGAGGATGTTTGAGCGGAGTATTAGCAAAGCAGATATACGCCGTGTATTAGTAAACGGTGAAGTAATCAATGAATATCCAGATGATAAGCCTTATGCCAGCTAGTTGATACTGGGATGGTCATTAAAGCGGCCATTACATGTAGTTATTGCGATGGATGTAAAAGAACAAAAATTATATATCGTTACCGTATATGATCCAAATCTAGATCAATGGGAGTCAGATTTGAGGAGAAAAAAAACGTGAAGTGTGTAATCTGTAAAAGTGGCGAAACTGCTCCAGGTAAGACTTCTATCCTGCTTGAGCGGGGTAAAACGACGCTGGTCTTCAAAAATGTACCCGCAGATGTTTGTCAAAATTGCGGCGAAGGGTATATGGATGAGGATACGACTGATCGCCTTTTACAAATGGCGGAAGAGGCAATCAGGCTGGGTGTACAAGTGGATATTCGTCAATATGTCGCAGCATAGCGATATAAGACATTCAAGGTTTTATTGCTCCCCACATTACTAACAGAATGCTCACGGCCCCGATGCTATTGTTCAGCATGTGTAAGAACATGCCCGGCCAGATGGAGGCAGTGCGCCAGCGAATGAAGGCCAGCGCCAGGCCGATAATCAGCAGCACCGGAAACGAGCCGGGGTCGGCGTGCGCGATGGCAAAGAGCAGCGAACTCAGGACGATAGCCGCGCCAACGGACATACGATGGCGCAGACCCGGAAAGACGAAGCCACGAAAGAATATTTCTTCACAGAAGGGCGCGATGAACACGGCTGCAAAAAGTGTGGCATAGGTCGTCAATGGCTCTTGCTTGCTATGTTCCAAAAGCACCTGGTCGTTGGTTTGCAGGTTGAGATGAAAAGTCGTAATGATGGCTGAGTAGAGGAAATTAACGGCAAAAATTGCCAGCATTAGTCCTACAATCCAATAGGCGGCGCGACGAAGGGAAACTTTGCGAAAGCCGAGCGCGTCGAACGCCAGCCGCGCCCGCGATCTCAGGTTGCGAAACGCTTTGTTGGCATAGTAGAAAGGAGCAATCAGGAAAGCCCCCTCAATAATGGCTGTGAAGATGATAGTAATGATGGCCGCGCCGAGGTCCGCGCTGAACGATAATGGTTTGGAAGAAGTGGTTGTGCTTCCAATATTGGCAAGGGCGATTGCCAGCGCCATCCAGGGTGCCATCGTCAGGACGATGCCAGTCAGTGTCTGGCGTATGCTCCAGGGTGCTTTATCCTCCATGTCACGGGGCTGCATCTGTTTATTATCTGGTGATGAATTTATCAAAAAAGTATCCTCTATCGTTTGTTTTGATTGGTGCTCTTTGGGTTAATCATATCTTATCACAGGCGGATAGAGTGAGAGGAACCAGGTAAAAATACATGCATTTTTGAGGGGAGATTTGGGCTAAAATATGGTATACTACTTTCAACACAAATTGACTCCCAGGAATTATTAGCGAGGAAGGAAGCTTTTTTTGGCTGGTACTATCGAGACTAATCCATCTGAAAATTCAAATTGGCGAAAGCATAGGAATGCCTGCCCATTTTATCGCGAGCGCTGGTTTCCCTGTAATGACGTGATGGCTGGCGAGCCTATGTACCAGGTGTTCTGTATGAAAGGAACGCCGCCCATTACACACGAGGAGCAGGAGCGCTGCTTACATAGCAAAACGTGCTGCTGGCGTCTGGCAAATAACAACGCACAGACGAAAAAGAAGACAGAATCCAGGAAAACCTCTACAGAAGAAGCCCCTACACCTTCTCGTTAAAGCAAGTTACATTCTGCCTGTTCTAAACAAATCTGGTGAAGGACGCCCACAAGGGCCACTCATCCACTCAACCTCGCCCGCGCCCCTACATGCGTTGGCGAGGTGGCTAGTATGATGCAACCAGGGCCGCGAGTTGTTGACAGGCTTTTTTCATTTCGAGACGCACGCGCCCGGCATTGCTGCCAGGACCGGTGGTGATGACGAGTATAAGATCGCCCACCTCGGCGAACTGAACGGTGCCGGTGTGCGTTTCGATGATAACATGCTGCGTTTCTCCATGTACGGCCTGCAAGGTGAAATTGGCGATGGAGCCGAAGACGGCTGCTGACATAGCCCCCAACATATCCTCATCATCACCTGGCAGCGCGCCGGAAACGATCAGCCCATCCTTGCCAATAATCAAAGCGCCGGCGATCTCATCAAGGTCGGTTAATCGTTGTAGTATTGTGTCCACCTTCGTCTCCTGTGTTCAGTTCAACTAACGACTCTGGCTTTTCGCTTTCTTCGCCATTGTCAGAGCTTTGTTATACGCCTCCATTGCCTGGAGGTACTCACCCTGACGCATGTAGGCATCTCCCAGTACGCGATAGCCGGTAGTATACCTGGGAGCCAGTTTGAGCAGGGCGCGTAGATTGCTGATGACTTCGTCGAGCAGTTCGGGCGCGTTACGAATAGTGATGCGATATTCCTGCATGGCATCGTCATACGCGCCGGCAAGCTGGTACTGATACCCCTTCACCAACTGTTCTTTCTTGCTCAGCGTATTCTCGCCTGTCCCTGATTTGCCGCCTGTGCCGCGCTCTGCGGGGCGACCTTTGCCTGCAAGGGATGCTGCATTGGCGCGGGCTGCCGCCGTTTGCATGGGCTGCAGGCGCACAGCCGGGCGTCTCATAGTAGTTTCTAGCTCGTTTTCGAGCAAGGCATCGGCGCGATACGCTGGCGCGAGTGGCACTTCTGGCGCGGCCTGTTCGACGCGGTTGGTTGCCAGTACAGGCGTTGGGGGTTGTTGTGGTTGCACCATAGGAACCGCCACTGGCTGGGCAGGAGTATACACCGGTACCTGTGGAGCTTCCTGCTGTTGTGCAAATGCTACTGGCGCGGCTGGCTGGGCAGGAGTGAAAGCCGGTATTTCTGGCGCGGGTGCCTGGAATGGTACACTGGCCCACCAGGGCTGCTCAGCCGGCGCTGGCGAGGTGAGGGGCTGTGTAGCGGCTCGCGTGATGGGCGGTTCAGCAGGACTCTCGGAAGGCGCGTCTATGTCGCTCTCTGGAGTATAGCCCGTTTCTTGCGCGATGGTTGAGAGCGCGCCTGGTTGTAGCGGAACAAAACCCTGTGAGAACAGATTTTTTTCCAATGTCTCCAGCGTCGCCAGGTGTTCTTCTTCACTTTCGGACATGGTTGCATCGATCTGCTCTTCCCATGAGCCATAATGAGCAGGTTCTTGCGCGGCGAAGGCGTTCATTTCGGGCTGGACGGCCCAGGGATCGTAGCTCGCCGCTGTTTCGACTTCAGGTTGCGGCGCGGCAGGCAATGCCTGGGGTGAATCGAGCCAGTTGTCAAAATGCGATGCGTTCGGGTTGGTAGAAGATGCCGACTGCTGTAAATCGCTCCACGCGCTATAAGATGGCTGCGCCTCCACTTCGGGAGCGGGTTCGATAGTTTCAGCGCCAAGCGATTTGAGCCATTCCGGCCAACCCATGTCTTCGCCACTGTCATTAGACCCAGTGAAGAAAGGCAGCGCGGCGTCTGCGGTTTCTGAGGAAGTGGAACCTGCCTGCAAATCGTCTTGCCTGGATTGTTTGGGCGCAGGCATGGGTGCAGGCTCAGGCTGCGGTTGATACGCAGAGTATGCTGGTTCAGGTGTTGGTTCGGGCGCGGGTGACGAGGGTATAACCTGCTCAGGTTGCTGATGCTCGTTCCGCGTAAGCATATCGAGCCATACTGGTGGCGCAGGAACCTCTTCTTCCTGGGGTTGAGCAGGAGCGCCCCATGGGTCGCTCACATCCAGCAGACCCGGCTGGGAATCGCCTTGCGCTTGATCGTTTGAGGATGATGCCCCGGTTGCAAGTTCGGCCTGGAACCAGGGTTGCTGCTCCAGCAGTGCCGGGTCGTAGTCGTCATCGATTTCTTGCTGTGAGGCCCAGGCATCGAAATCATCCCCCGTCTGCTTTTGTTCGGGTTGTTGCTTCTGCGTTTCAATCTGCTGCATAGTTGCATCATCCGACCATGTAGCAGGCGCTTCAAGCGTGGGTGTAGGCGGTGTATTCGCTTGCGCGATTGTTCTGGTATCCAGTTCAGCAAAGGAGTCTTGCGCGCTCCAGGTATACAGGCGGTCTGCCGAGGCTCCCTGTACGACTGTCGCGGCGTCTTCGACCTCTACGGCGGCATATTGGAGAGTGCTGATGGCGTCGATTTGCTTGCCATTACCGTTTGTATGTTCGTGCAGGATAATGGCATCGTGTTTTATAATTGCCAGGAAAGGATCATGAGGCTGGCTGGCCGCGAGATCACCGAATAGTTCCTGCGCCATCACTAACTCAGGATCGAGCAATTCCGCCCGTTGCACGAGTTCGCGCGCACGTTGCATGTTAAAGGCTGAAGTGACGTGTGCCAGGAGTAACAACGCTTTTTCACAGTTGGGGATGTCCTCAAGGACGTGCGTAGCTATCTGTTCGACCTGGTCATAAACGCCTTCTCGCCAGTGCGTCTCCATCAATCCCAGGCGAGCGTCGAGGCGATCAGGCGAGGCGGCAAGTACGGCTTCCCATTCCTGTAGGGCCTGTGTGAGCAGGTCGCCGCGCATGTAGAGGCGGGCGAGTCCAGCGCGTGATAGCATGAACTCCTGCTGCCCTGCTTTGGCGCTCAATTGGTTAAATTCCTGGCGAATCTGGCTGTTGCCCCGGCTCAATTCGTAAGCCTGCTGGTAGCAGTCGAGAGCCGTATCGATGTCGGAAAGGTGTTCGCAAATGAGCGCGCGGTCGCAATAGGCGATCACGTTTTCTGGATCGTTCACCAGAATCCAGTCAAAGGTTTGCTGCGCCTCCTCTAAGCGACCTTGTGCCAGGTAGACCTCGCCCAGCAGCCGTTGGATTTCAAGCGCATCAGGATAACGCGCCAGAATCTCCTGGCAGTCGGCCAGGGCGCTGTCTATGCGGCCCGCGCTGATGGCGTCCTCTATACTTTGAATACGATCACGAAGCTTGGTTTGCGCCATAAAAATCGATCTCCTGTCTCCCGCCTCAATTCAGAAAGCAAACTTACGTTGCGCCCTCCAACTTGAAACGTTTAGTCACCGCCCTCGAGCAACTTTGCGAAATGTTCCGCATTCCCAGATTCATAGGGTCCAATTACTGCCAGTCGCCGCCATGCTGGCGCAAAGCAAGTTTGCGCGATACGCTGGATGTCGTCGGCGGTCACGGCATCAATTTTTGCGACAATCTCATCAATAGGGAGAATTTTGCCGCGCGAGTACTCCTGACTGCCTAGCCAGGAAGCGACCTGCGCGGTTCCCTCCAATCCGAGAATAATACTGCCTCGTATATACGCCTTAATACGGTTCAACTCACCGACTGGCACGGGTTGCTGGCTGATATGGTTCAACTCGCCGATGATAGCGTTTATAGCAGGCTCGATTTGCTCCGGGTCTACACCGGCGCTGACAACGAAGTTGCCCGTGTCCGCGTAGCTATTAAAGTAACTTCCGATATCATAGGCCAGCCCTTGCTCTTCCCGAATAGCCTGGAAGAGGCGAGAACTCATGCCTTCACCCAGTATGGCATTCGTGAGCATAAATGCATAATAATCGGGCGACGTATAAGCGATGCCGAGCGTTCCCAGGCAGATATTGGCCTGTTCCGTCTCTTTCTGGATGATCGCTACAGGCACAGCATCCTGTGGTGGAAGACTCTCCATCCAGCTCTTGTGTTGCCCGGCTTCCCAGTCTCCGAAGAGCCGTTCGGTGAGAGCGATCACCTGAGCAGCATCGATATTGCCTGCCACACTAATAATCAACGAATTTGGCCGATAATATTCATGTAAGTAATGCCATAAGTCTTGCTGTTGCAGGCGAGAGACGCTTTCAATAAAACCGGCATCGTCGCGCCCCAACGGTAGGCCGGGCCACATAGTTTCATCGATGAGTAGTCCCACCCATTCCTGCGGATCATCGCGGGTCGAACTTAGCTCTTCGATGATAACGCTGCGTTCCTTTTCCAATTCGTCTGCGTCGAAGATCGGCCTGCGCACCATGTCCGCGAGTACTTCCATCACGGTTGGTAGTTGTTCGCCGGGAACGCGCGCCGTATACATGGTGAGTTCTTTGTCGGTACTCCCGTTAAAGACCCCGCCAACCCCTTCAATAGCCTCAGATATATGTCTCGCCGTAGGGTAGTGTTGCGAACCTTTGAACAACATATGTTCAATAAAGTGCGAAATGCCTGCCTGTGACTGGGTTTCGTAACGTGAACCAACGGTAAAAATCAGAGCGATGCTCGCGGAACGCATCCCTTCCATAGGCGCGGTCAGTAAGCGCAGCCCATTCCGCATGATTGTTCGCTGGTATTGCATTGAATATAAGGTACTTTCTTTTGTGACTTGCTCCATTTGAACTTGCCACATCATTATAGACGGTTTGAGCATGGTAGGCAACGGATAAAGGGGGTTGACATAGCCCTTTTGGGTACTATGAATGTGGATTGATAGGGAAATGCGAACGAAACCAGTATCGGGACACGCTCCACTACTGGTTTCGTTCGCATTTCCCTATCGATGATGTCGGCTTTAGAACAGGCCGATGTCGTTGGCAAGTCCGCCGAGACCTCCCAGCAGACCTCCGTCATCGTCATAGCGGCGTTCATGTTCGTGTTCGATGCCATGCAGCAGCATTTCTCCTCCGATAACGGCTGCCGCGCCACCTAGCGCGCCCATCGCCATGTTGCCTCCCTGACCCTGGAACATGCCTCCCAATCCGCCGCCTTGCTGGCCTTGCATGGGCGTACTGGCAGGTGTGGGAACGACGCCAGCGAGGTTGGTGCGGCATCCGGCGCAGTTCGTGGTACCTATGGGAGACATTGCCATGCATACGGGGCAGCGCAGCACCATAGGCTGCTGGCCCATCATCGGCTGTGGCTGGTAGCCCGCCTGGCCGTACTGCTGTGGCTGTGGGTATGCCTGTCCTTGCTGCGGGTACGTCTGTGACTGTTGTGGATACTGAGTTCCCGGCTGCTGGTACGCCGACTGACCGCCGTATTGCGACTGATCATACTGGGATGCGTAGGGTTGAGATGGCTGTCCATAGGGACCAGTCTGCGGGTACGCCTGTGGCGCAGGTGCCGGAGTTCCCGTTCCAAGCGGACTGCCGCAGCCGCCGCAGAAGCGCACACCAGGCGCGTTCTGCCGCCCGCAATTGTTGCAGTAGGCGGGCGCGGCTGCCGTCGTAGAAGGAGCCGCCGCAGCTTGCATCGGCTGCCCGCAATTGGTGCAGAAGGCGGTAGTAGTGGGAACTTCGCTATGACAGGCGATACATTGACGTGTTAGTGGCTGTGACTGTTCTGGTTGGGCGGTTGCAACCATCGTTTGTCCGACGAGTGACGCGCCGCAGTGCATACAAAACGAAGCGCCCGCTTTGACGGTGCCATTACAACGAGGACAGGTGCTAGTTGCCGCTTCCACTGTGGGCGCGACTGCCACCTGCACAGGCGTTCCGCACTCAGGGCAAAATTTTTTGCCGGTGACATCATTGCCACAGGATGTACACGTTGCCATAGATGTGTATACTCCTTATATTGCTACTATATTTGCTCGAATCAATGCTTGAGGTGCAATATCGCTTACCAGCAGTGTAGCATAGAAAGGCTATTTCGTCGAGTGTGCTAGCTCACAGAGCTAGGATTTTGCTAAATCGCTGACGCCCAATGTAATAACTGTAATTCTCGGCTTCATATACCTGTCCCTTGTTTCTATCACCTTATTTTTTCATGTAACACTTCAAGAATTACCTCAGCAGGAATCTGATTCTTTGGAGGATAAGTGTCCGGTTCATATAATACATGTACGCCGTAGTCTCTTAGCATTTGCAGGCTTCGGAAAAAGGCCGGGTGTCCGTCAAGTCCACCGCCAATACGAAAGCAAGGAACGGTCACAATGGGCATTTTCAACCCGGTATATTCACACAAAATGCCGAGCGCAAGAGTATCTGAGATTCCCAGCGCCCATTTATTAATCGTGTTGAATGTTGCTGGAAACACAACAATAGCATCAGCGCGTGGCAAAACATCCGGTTCTTCAGGCCGCTTATACTCACTTCGTACAGGATAGCCTGTAAGCTGTTCCAGGAGGGGAATATCGATAAACTTTTTCCCTTGCGGCGTGGTAATGACACATACTTTCCATGCTTTTGCCTGTGCTTCTATAACCAGATTCGGGACAAGAGTAGCTGACGACGCTCCACAGGCAATGATGTAGAGAACACCTTTCAGATTAGCTCTATTCTCACTCATGCGATTTCTTGATACCCCCAGAGGTAATAAGCCATATCAAAAAAACAGAACTACTTACGTCCCTGATAATCCTCTATATTTGCAAGCCTGTCATTTTGTGAGGGATGCGTTTGCCATAGGACTTGAACAATCATCCATTTACCATGATACTTTGCCAGATGCATATAATCGGTTCCCCACCATGCGATCAGCTTTGCACTGGCTATCTGGTCTAAAATATCGTAGACAACTATATCTTTTGAGGCATCTGAAGGAATCCTACCGTCATTATTATAATTTTTGGCAAGTTCTACAAACTCTGTGAATGTCATCGCAGTAAACTGATATGTTGTGTCTACTGCAAAGAAGCCCCCTTTTATGAGGTCTGGATGAACGCTTTCTCTGATTCTTGAAGGATTGCCCTCATATACTCCCTCAACATAATCCAAAACTGCTTGCCTCACTTCTTCATATTCATTCACTGTATTTCTCACTTAATAGTATCGTTTTTGTTTAAACCTCTTTGTATTGTCCGCCATCTAATATTTCACGGAGTGGCGTACTCGCCTGTTCAATTTCTCTTGTCAGCTTATCCAGGTATTGCTGTATACCATAAATTCGATCTAGAAATCGAAGGATTCCAGCTGCCTGGATTTGTTTCGTTGCTTCTACAGCTTGCTGTATGCCACTTCGGAGTTCGCCCCCTTTTACTAGCGCTTCTGCTCGTGAGGTGGCAACTAAAAGTTCCCAAAACTTTGTTTGAGGTAAATGGGTTTGAGCGAGGTTCAGATACTCCAGGGCTTTTTGTGTCTGTCCAAGATCGGTATAACTTCTTCCGTATTCTTCGTACACTGTACCTAAGCTGTAGTGTCCGCGAGTGCTACTCATGGCTGGATTGAAGCTATAAGTCAATTCTTCGGCTTCTACCATTGCGCGTTCAAATTTGCTCAAATCTCCTTTGCGTAAGTATGCGCGTCCTAATATTTGGATGCCATTTCCATGTGCCGCAACATCGGCTTGAGGCGTCGAATCGCGTGCCGCTTCCAGATAGGTAATAGCTTTTGTTAAATCACCTAAACGACGATACATATCGCCCTGGTAGGTGAGTGCAATATTTAGCAATGTATGTTCGTTGAGAGTTCGTGCTATAGTTTCCATCTGATGATAATGAACAATAGCTCCATAAGATTCATGGGCGCGTGTAGATTCAGCCATGATATATCCTGCAACATGATAAGCGTGAGCCAGACTTGTCAGGAGTTTTGGTTCTTCTGAAGTGACCTGAGTTCGTACATTTTGAATGAGGCGCTCGATAGTGGTACGCGCCTGGTACATACGCGATTCTTCAACTAGAGACCATGCGTGCTGGATGATTTCTTCGATCTGTTCAGGTGTTCCTGGGGTATAGGCTGATGGAGCTATGCCTAAACGTTCCGGTACAATGCCCAGAGTGTCAGCGATGCGTCTCAATTCGCGAATATTTTCTAGCGGGCGTTCGTTTTCCCACGATCGAAGGGTGCGTGGCTCTACCCGCAGTTCTTCTGCAAGTTGTTCCTGAGTGAGACCGTGCAACTTACGGTACTCTTTAAGTACCTGGCTGAGAAGCGATAAACGGTTGCTTGATTCCTGCATAGCCATATTTCTTTCCTTTCCCGTCCCATCTTTGAAACACGAATAGCCATTTTTTGAGCCTGTAATGTCAGTTTGAAATACTTCATAATCAAAATAGCCTGTAATCAGTCCTATTATAACATGCAATTTGCAGGGACAGTTCAGGTAGGAAGAAAGGAGTTATTACATCATGGAGCAGGGAAGCGAAGTGGCGCGCCTGATGCAGCAGATCGAACGGGAGTACGAGGCGGCGCAGCGCGGGTTGTATGGGTTTGCGGCTGGCGCGGCGAAACATTCGTTTATTACGGCGCGTATGGAAAATATTGGCCGCTATCATGAGCAGATGAAGGAACTGGTTGGCGAGAAGGAGGCGGCCAGGGCGCTGGCGCAGGCATTGGAACAGGCCGGGAATGGGAACGAGACTACGCCGGAAAAACTGGAGAAAGAGGCGACGCGATGAGCGATGCTGATGGGGGTGAGCAATCAATAGTGGAGGCGACAAAGCCGCAGCGCACACTATGGATGCTTGAATGCAGGCATGGCGATTACAGTCAACTCATTCCCATTTACGCGCTCTCCGAGGAAGATGCGGATGAGCTTGCAGAAAAGTATATCCGCGAATCTGACAAGCGTTTGAGGCGTGTAGCACTGACGGCCTTCCCGGACGGGTTTGTGATCTCTCGCTCACGACTGCCGGGGAAGGCGTAATGTGTTGTCATCCTGAG
>JBOGTO010000346.1:0-6640 GCA_050695155.1 Ktedonobacteraceae bacterium | reverse complement strand
CTTTAGGGCCGCCCGCCGTCGCTGGATACAATGCGCTTGCTTTGCCCAACGGTAATCGGCTCCCACCACCGGGCGGCCCTAAAGGCCCCCTCCCAGCCCTTCACCACTCCCGCCCCTACGGAAGATGCATATCTATATAAAATCCTGTAATAATTTTCGCACGGCGTCAATATGCGCTGCTACGGCGGCGTTTTGCGGCTGCTGGGGAATGCCTGTCACGCTATCCTTCAAGAGATGGCCGGTCAGGATACCGGCGATGCGCTCGTCGCGTTTGATGATGCCGCGCTCGACCAGTTTGCGCAAACCGGCCAGGGTGGCGGCGGAAGCCGGTTCGCAGCCAATGCCTGCGCGGTCGATCACCGACCTGGCCGCTAAAATCTCTTCGTCGCTGACCTGCTCGACGACGCCGTTTGTTTGCTCGATAACACGACGGGCGCGCGTATAGCTGACGGGGTCGCCAATCTTAATGGCAGTGGCTATGGTGTGAGCCTGCACAGGTTCGCGGCTGGCGAAAGCATTCATATAACTGCGATAGAACGGATTGGCTCCCGATGCCTGGATGGCGGCGATGCGCGGCAGGTGGCCGATCAAGCCAAGCTGATGCGCCTGCAAAAAGGCTTTGCCGATGGCCGAAGTGTTGCCCAGGTTGCCAGCCGGCAGCACGAGCCAGTCGGGGGCTTGCCAGTCGAGTTGCTGTAAGAGTTCAAAGCCGATGGCCTTTTGCCCCTCGATACGGTATGGGTTGAGCGAATTGAGCAGGTACACGCCCATCTCGTAGCACACTTGCTCAACCAGGCGCATCGCGTCGTCGAAATCGCCGTCTATCTGAATGGTTGTCGCGCCATAGGCCAGCGTTTGCGCCAGCTTGCCCGCCGCCACATTGCCCGCAGGCAGGAAGACAAAACAGGGCAGACCCACCTGAGCCGCGTAGGATGCCAGCGAAGCCGAGGTATTACCGGTCGAGGCGCATGCTACCGCGCGCGCGCCGCTCGCCTTCGCCATCGAGATACCCACCGTCATGCCGCGATCTTTGAAGCTGCCGCTTGGATTTTCGCCCTCGTGCTTGAGAAAAAGGCGTTCCGCGCCCGCGAACTGGCCGATGCGCCGGTGTCCCTCGCGGCCATCGCCACAGTTCTCAATACCCACCGGATACAGGCCAGTATTCCCTTCGGGTCGGCTGACGATCATCGATGGTGGAAGCGGCAGGATGAGTTCGCGGTAACGCCAGACGCCGCTATAATCCAGTAACAGTGAGCCTTCTGCCATCGGCCAGATAGGAGGGCGCGTGGCGCGTTCGTCGAACAGTTGCCGCCATGACGCGCCCGCCAGCGGCATAAGATCGTTTTCGGCGGAGGCCAGCGCGTTATAGCCCTCTTGCAAGGATTCTTCTTGCGACCAGGGATGTTGAAATACGCTCTCAACATCCAGTACGCCGCCGCATTCGCAACGATAGCGCGGCTGCGCTTCTATGCCGGGATAGAGGGCCGCGCACTCTACACAGCGCAATGAGAGAGCAGCAAACGCGCGGCTCAACGCTCCTGTATCCGATTGTTCGGGCTGCAAACCCGCAGAGTTCGTCCCCATAGAAGGTGGTGACTTCCTTTCGCCTTAGTTACTGCACACATAAACGCGGGGCGGCGCATCAATGTATCGAATTGGAAGGGTAGCGATAGCCGCTCTCTTTACGTTTGCGGTTATACGCCGAGGCAATGACGCGCGCGCCGGATTGATCGGCGCGTAAAATCCTGCCAGTACCCTCTACTCCTGCTGAACGCGCGGCCTCCTGCATTGCTCTCAGAATAGCAGAAAAGTTGGAACTGGCGAGGGCGATCAACGATGAGCCGCCACCGGACAGGCTCGCGCCATGCGCTCCAGCATCGATGGCGGCCTGGATAATTTCGGGCATGGCGGGAAACAAGGCCTGGCGATAGGGCTGGTGCAGGCGGTCTTGCATGGCCTCGCCGATCACTTCATAGTGACCTGTTTGCAGCGCGGAAAGCAGCAGCGCGACGCGCCCAGTATTGAAGGTGACATCCGCTTTGGAATAGCTGGCAGGCAGCAGTTTGCGCCCCGCGATGGTATCCATCGGGAACGAAGGCGTAAAAATGACCGCTTTGAGCGCGTCGGGGAAGCGCGTCTTGATGGCATGGATTCTGCCGTTCATCTCGGTAGTTGCGACCAGCCCACCCAGCAAGGCGGGGGCGACATTATCGGAATGATTACCCGCTTCAATGGCAACGGCAAGTTCTAACAACTCCTCCTGGGGTACATCTTTCCCTTGCAGGCGCAACAATTCGTTGGCTGCCACCAGCCCGCCCACTACGGCGGTCGCGCTGCTGCCCAGGCCGCAGCCGGGGGGAATGCTGATGGTCATGTGAATGCGCACATGCGGCATCTCGACCTGCCTGTCGGCAAACTGCGCGGCGAAGGCGCGAAAGAACAAGTTATCCGGTCCGGTAGACAGGCCCTCTCCCAGTGCGCCTTCGACCACAATAATAGGCTGTTGCGGATCGCCGGGCGCGACCAGCACGTCAAAACGGTTATACAATTGCAAGGCCAGTCCAAGACTATCATAGCCGGGGCCAAGATTAGCCGATGTTGCAGGAGTCAGAACGGTTGCCGAAACGGGTTTTGCCAGTGCCAAAGCTGTAACTTGCCTTTCTTTTGATGTCCCCTCCTCACATCCTCCCTTGCTATCGCTACAATTGTAACAGGTTTGTCTATCATTTGGAATGGCTGAGGTATAGAAGGATGTGCGCCAGATTTTTGGCACAGTAGTACCCGACCAGGGCGACCGCAAGGGTCCCCACCCATCCACTCCACCGCCCCCGCCCTTACTATGAATGCGTCCCCACCTCCCATCGTAGTCATGGTAAGGGCGGGGGTAGGGTGGAAGTGGGGAGGGGACCCTTGCGGTCGCCCTGGGGTTTTCGACGCAAAAACTCGACGCATACCCGGTATAGAGAGGCTACCAGACATAATCAAAGCAGATCAGTTTCAAGTCTTCGCGGCGCATGATGCTTTTGCTTTCCGGGGTGGTGATAGCGGCGGGTGGCGCGTTGTGGCGAGCGATGGATTGCACAGCGGAGAGTAGTTCGTCAATACGGGCATTGGTAAGATAGGCATCGTAGGCTTTGCGCAGGGTTTTGATGTAGACGCCGGGTTGAGGTACGTTCAATTGTTGAATGGCGGCGATGATCTCTTTGCGACTGATGGCGGGACTGTTGATGTAACCACTCAGGATAGTGGCGATGGTCTGCTGGATGGGATCGAGCAGTTTGGGAGCCTCTTCGACCGCTACCTGTTCAATGGATGATTGTACAATAGACTCGATGACCTTTTCCTGTAAAGCGAAGATGTTTACCTCGCCATCGAAAGGCACGACGCGCGGCGTATCGGGCTGGCACTGCACAAGGTTGGTGATGACGAAACGATTGTCCTCGATACGCCCGCCCCTGTCATCCTCGAGCAGGTCAATGTAACGCCAGTAGTGCTGGCGGGAGTTAGCAGACACTCTCGCGGCGGATTTCCCAGCATGGCGTTGGGCGGTGAAGTAGAAGAAGACGCCCTTTGCGCCCTGGCGAGTCAGGCCACTGTGGATGCCGTCTGGCAAGTCTTCTAACGTTTCGCGCATCCCGCCATCCAGGAGATTTTTTAAGTTTTGCAACAGAAACTCGCTGCTGACCAGTTCCGTGAACTGCTCCTGTTCTTCGACTACCTGACCATCCTCGTCTTCGATGCGGCGCAGGGTGTTGAAATTCTGCGGGTGAACGATTTCACCCAGGATGCTGGTATCAAGGAAGCCGCTCGAGTCGATGCTGGCGATCTTTTGCGAGAGGCTTTCGATGAGGCCGAGCAGCTTTTCCAGCCCATCGTCGGGGAACATGTTCAATATGCTGAGCGTGTCAAAGTCAGTGCCGATACGGTCGATGCGACCGGCTCGCTGTACCATGCGTGTCGGATTCCAGTGCAGGTCATAGTTGATGAGTACGCCGCAGTCTTGCAGGTTTTGCCCCTCTGAAAGCACATCGGTCGAGATCATGATGTCTATTTCTTGCTCGCTGCCCGCTATTTCCGGCCTGTGATTGGCGCGCGGCGCGAACTGCGTTACTAATTTGGCGCGCTCCCTGGCGTCGGCTCCGCTATCCATGCGCCGGATATGCGGCTCACCCGCTTCGGCTCTCCACTGAGCGGCGGCGGGATCGCACAACTGGCGGTAGAGGTAGCGGGCGGTATCTTTGTAGTAGGTGAAAAGCAGCACTTTCTGGCCGCGCAGTTCACCCGCCAGCAGGTGTTTGAGGCGGGAAAGTTTGGCATCTGCGGCGGGGGTAATGGCTTCAATTTCGCGCCAGACTTCGCGCAGGGCATCTACATCTTTGCGCAGGTCGTTATGCAGGCGTTTGAGGTCGTAAAGTGCGGCATCCAGCGCGGGCAGGTGGGTGATGAACTCGCGCGCCTCGCTGGCTGCATCCAGTTGATCGGAGAGCGAGCCGGGCGTGGCGTCGTCCTCTTCGTCTTCGCGCGCCAGGTAGCGCATGGCCTTCTGGAAACTGGCGCTGTCCAGTACCCTGCCATCCAGAATATAGCTTTCAAAGGTTTCCAGAAATTGCAGGGCGCGGCGCACGCTGATGCGGAAGGCATCCACGCTGCTCTCGAAGCGTTTGAGGTAGCGACTTTTGAAGATGCCCACCAGGGCTTCCTCGCGTCCTTCCTCGAACTGGTCGCGGCTGATGCCCTGCTTCTTGTAGCTTTCCAGGCGATAGGGGGCGAGTTTCAGACCCTCGACGCGGTTGACGATCTTTTCGTAGATGCCGCCGTAGGTCGCTTCAAGATTGTAACGGATGGTTTTCAGTTTGCGTTCGGGCCAGTTAATGGGCTGGCCTTTGATGGTGGCGTTGGGGTAGGCTTCTTTGATGAAAGGGCGCGTGCGGCGGATGACCACTTCTTCGAGCAGGTTGAAAAGGGCGATGCCGCTTTCTTGCTGGCGCGCGGCGCGGCGGGCCGACAGGAAGTATTTTTGCAGATCGCCGATACCAGCGCCCGCGAAGTAGCTGCGGTCTCCACCGGTAAAGAGGTTGACCTGGTGGAAGAGGTCAAAGACGGTATTATTGATGGGCGTTGCGGTCAGCAGAATGAGCTTTTTGCGCTCGCCGCTGACGGAGCCGCGCCGGTTATGGGCAGCCAGCAGGCGTTCGAGGTTCTCGTAGCGATGGGCGTTGCGGTTGCGGAAGTTGTGGCTTTCGTCAACCAGCACGATATCGGCGTCCCCGGCATCGCTGCCATCGAACTCTTCGCGCCCCATGACCTCCTGGGTGAGAATACGCGCCGCGATGCCCGCGCCCAACAATTCGTCATGCCACATTTTCTGCAAGGCGGCGGGACAGATGACGACGGCTTTGTAACGCTGGTGATAGGCGTAGTCTTCGAGCAGCTTCTTGCCAATCCAGGTCTTGCCGAGTCCCACACTATCGGCGATCATGACGCCGTCGTAGCGAGCCAGAATCTTACGCGCCTTTTTAACAGCGTCCTCCTGAAATTCGCTCAGGTCAACCACTGAACGGGCGGCGGAGTCGTCGCGCTCGTTCTCAAGATCATCGCGGAAGTATTCAAAGATGGCTTTCATGTAGACCTGGTAGGGAGTGTAGGCTTTGCGCCCGAACTTGGAGGCGTCGAGCAGGTCGATCAACTCGTCCTTGAAGTCGCGCGCCGCTTCCCACTGGCGATCGTACCAGTCCGCCAGTTGCGCGATAGCCAGCACACCCGGCGTATTGGCGGCGGCCAGGCGCTGCGCTTCGCTCATTGACCCTAAAAATTTGCGGTCATAGTCCTCTAACACGCCTTTGAGTTGTTCAGGGTCGATTTCCTGCGCAGAGAGGTTAGCGCGATGCACGAGATTGAGTTCTTTGTTGGATTGGAGGCCAGGGCGAGTGAAGTTGGACGAGCCGACGATGGCGGCAACGGGCGCGAAACGCGCGAAACCGCCCCCGCTATAAAACAGGTAGCACTTGGCGTGCAGAAAGCCTTTTGTGTAGAGGCGCACCTGCACATGTGGCTGGCGCAGGAAGGCAAACAGGTCTTCGACGAGGCGCAGCGTCTGCGCGTTGAAGTTCTCGCCCGCCAGTTCGCGGATCAAGCCTTTGACGGGTTTCGCGCCGATCTCGCGCAGGCCGAGGTCGGCACCAGCCTCCGGCTCGTCGCCCAGCAGCAGGCGGAAATTGCCCAGCCCGGATAATCCGTCGCGCAACAGTTGCCAGCCCCCGGCGTTGAAGTAGGCGGTGGCGACATCGAGCGAATGCCCCTGATGCTGGAGCAGCAATTCATTGAGGACGCCCGACATAGTATGCTGCTGGTTGTCGATGACGAACGGAATGCTCATGCTTTACCCTCTGCGAGAGATACAGCACATATACCGCGCATTTTGCGCGATAATTTTTTTTGCGCTGCCTGGTTGCTTATACCCGCGCTGGCGTGACCTTAGATTAATGCAATTGCCCGATAACGTCAAGCTCTGCTTCGCATCCTTGCGGGACTTTCAAAAGTCGCTTATGAAGAGCATGGCATGGGGAAAGAGGCAAGGCGACCGCAAGGGTCGCCTCTACTAAGAACGGCCTGAGGAGCCATTTCGTCGTCATAGTAGAGG
>JBOGTO010000345.1:0-17298 GCA_050695155.1 Ktedonobacteraceae bacterium | reverse complement strand
CGCCACCCCCGCCCCTACGGATTATCGAAGCATATGGGTGAGTGTCGCTACGTATTCTTTATCAATCAATGGAATTGCGCCATCTCGGTTGAACCGGCCAGGGCGATCGTTGAAGATTCGCCGCCTGCGATGACCTGTGCTACCTCGTCAAAGTAGCCTGTGCCTACCTCGCGCTGGTGTTTGGTGGCAGTGTAGCCGTAGTTCTCAAGCGCAAATTCGGCCTGTTGCAGTTTGGAGTAGGCGGCCATGCCGTATTCGCTATAGCCCTTCGCCAGTTTGAACATGCTGTAGTTGAGGGCGTGGAAACCGGCCAGTGTGATAAACTGGAACTTATAGCCCATCTTCGCCAGCTCATGCTGGAAGCTGGCAATCGTGTCGTGATCGAGCTTCTTGCGCCAGTTGAAGGAGGGCGAGCAATTGTAGGCCAGCAGTTTGCCGGGGAAACGCTCGTGAATCTCGTCCGCGAAACGTTGCGCCTCTCGAAGATTGGGTTCGGCGGTCTCACACCAGATCAGGTCGCAATAGGGCGCGTAAGACAGGCCCCTGGCGATGGCGGCATCTAATCCGCCGCGCATCTTGTAGAACCCTTCAGGCGTGCGCTCGCCGGTGAGGAATTTGTGGTCTGCCGGGTCGATGTCGCTGGTGATTAAGTGCGCTCCGTTGGCATCGGTGCGCGCGACTATCAGCGTGGAGACGCCGCTCACATCTGCGGCCAGGCGCGCTGATAGCAGGTGTTTGACGGCGGTTTGCGTCGGAACAAGCACTTTGCCGCCCATGTGGCCGCACTTTTTCTCCGAGGACAACTGATCTTCAAAATGCACACCCGCCGCGCCCGCTTCGATCATGGATTTCATCAACTCGAAGACGTTGAGCGGCCCGCCGAAACCTGCTTCCGCGTCAGCTACGATGGGCGCGAACCAGTACGTATCGTCCTTGCCTTCGGACATTTGGATTTGATCCGCTCGTTGGAATGCCTGGTTGATGCGTTTGACGACATGCGGCACGCTATTGGCCGGATAGAGGCTCTGATCGGGATACATTTGCCCGGCGAGGTTGGCATCCGCCGCTACCTGCCAGCCGCTCAGATAAACGGCTTTTAATCCGGCTTTGACCTGCTGTACCGCCTGGTTGCCGCTCAACGCGCCAAGCGCCGCGACATATTCCTCGGAGTTTAGCATATTCCAGAGCCGTTCTGCTCCCAGCCGCGCCAGCGTATACTCGATTTGAATGGAGCCGCGCAACCGCACAACATCCTCGCCGCTATAGGGGCGCGTAATGCCGCGCCAGCGCAAATTACCTTCCCAGTTAGCTTCTAATTCTGCTGCTGAAGGGCCGCCTATGATATTTTTGCAGGCGCTATGTCCGTTCATGGTATATTTGCCATTGCCGTTGAGCATATGTTGTCCGCTCATACTGATGTCCTTTCCCCGCTTCAGGGCTATTGGATGGCAACCCGCTCGTAAACCCCGTTGTTTACCGTATCATGACCATCCTATAAGCAAAGAGTAACATGAAAAGGGCGCAAAAAGCTATGAAATAGCTTCAGAGGTTGTGAGGATATATATAAGTGATGAATTATAGGTTATGAGATACGCAAGATGGGCATCTCATAACCTATAACCTTTATGCACCATGACACTTCTTGTATTTTTTGCCGCTGCCGCACCAGCAGGGGTCGTTGCGGCCAATTTTGTTGGATTGTGCCTGACGCGGGGCGGGAGCAGCGCCATTAGTACGGGCGTTTCCGCGCGTCCCAGCGCCTGAGACCGGGCGGCGCGGGGTCCCATCCGAGCCGTCGCTTTTGGCCTGGCCGGTAGCTCTAGCAATATCATCGACGTTGGTACGCAGGTTGCGCGGGATTTTGCGCTGTGGCGCGGGCTGCTGCACTTTGATGGTGATGTTGCCGCGCAAAAGCTTGAGCAGGTCATCGACAATATGATGTTGGATGTCTGCTTTCAGACCCTCGAACATGCGGAAAGCCTCGTTTTTAAATTCGACGAGCGGGTCGCGCTGCGCTATCGAGCGGAAATGGATGCTGTTGCGTATGACATCTATCGAGTCGATATGATCCATCCACAGGCGATCAATCACTTGCAGCGTATACGAGCGTTCGAGATCGCGGATGGTGGGGATGCCCAGGCCGGGATTCTCCTCAACCATTTTATCAAGCTGGTTGCCGCGTTCTTCGTAGTGATCTGCAATGAGATCGGTCAGCTTGTTGAGCAAATCGTTTTTGCGTACCGAGTGGATATTTTCGGGCAACGCTTCGTCAGGTATGTGTATCCAGATTTCCAGAGCATTGAAGACGTGTTCCAGTTGCTCTTCCTCGTTGACAATGTTGCCGGGGATATAGGTATCGACGATGCGCCGTACCTCGGCGTTTATCATACTCAATACACGGTCGTGCAAATCGGCGCGTTCAAGCACGGCGCGGCGGTCGGCATAGATGACTTCGCGCTGTTTGGCAATCACGTCGTCATATTCGACGACATTTTTACGGGCATCGAAGTTGTAGCCCTCTACGCGCGTTTGTGCCTGTTCGATGAAACGCGAGACGAGGCCACTTTCGAGCGGCATATCCTCGTCCATACCCGCGAATTCCATGAACTTTGAGACGCGGTCGGCAGCGAAACGGCGCATCAATTCATCTTCCAGCGACAGGTAGAAGCGCGATGAGCCGGGGTCGCCCTGGCGTCCAGCGCGACCGCGCAACTGGTTGTCGATGCGGCGCGACTCGTGACGCTCGGTGCCGATGATGCGTAGACCGCCCAGTTCGACCACGCGGTTGTGGTCTTCATCGCATTCACGAATCTTTTCCTCGAGGATGGCGTTGCGCTCCTCTTCCGACATATTAGCGATGTATTGTTGGATGGCCTCTTCCTTGTCCTCGCGGTCGGCATCATCCTGCAACGGCATCTCGCGGATGAAATCGACATGCTCGGCATGTTTGCGGAGGATGGTATCAAAGTACCCTTCGGGATTGCCACCCAGCAGAATATCGGTACCACGCCCTGCCATGTTGGTAGCGATGGTAACGGCCCCGCTGCGACCAGCCTGTGCGACGATTTGCGCTTCACGCTCGTGATGCTTGGCGTTCAGAACGTTGTGCGGTATGCCCTGCATCTCAAGGATGTTAGACAGATGCTCCGAAGTTTCAACCGAGGTGGTGCCAACCAGCACCGGCTCGCCCTTCTCATGCAGTTCCCGAATCTCCTCTGCCACCGCGCGGAATTTGCCTTCGGCGGTGCGATAGATCAGATCGGCCTGGTCTGCGCGGATCATGGGCTTGTTCGTCGGAATGACGACAACGTCGAGCTTATAGATTTTATTGAGTTCTTCGGCCTCGGTCAGCGCGGTACCTGTCATACCTGAAAGCTTATCGTACAGGCGGAAGAAGTTCTGGAAGGTGATGGTTGCCAGGGTATGGTTCTCACGCTGTACCTTGACCCCTTCTTTGGCCTCAATAGCCTGGTGCAGTCCTTCGCTATAGCGGCGCCCGGGCATCTGGCGACCCGTAAATTCGTCCACAATGACGACTTCACCATCTTTGACGATGTAGTCTTTGTCGAGCTTAAAAATGACATGCGCTTTAATGGCATTCTCCATGTAGCGCGTCAGTTCCACGTTTTCCGCCTCGTAGATGTTTTTCACGCCCGCCAGTTGTTCGATTTTCTCGATACCGACATCCGTGAGTATCACTGTGCGGGTTTTCTCTTCGATAGTATAATCGTCTTCTTCTTTCAGGCGCGGAGCCCAGCGCGCGAATTTGGCGTACTGGTCGGTCGATTCCTGGCCCTGGCCGGAAATGATGAGCGGGGTACGCGCTTCGTCGATCAGGATGTTGTCAACCTCGTCAACGATGGCGTAATTCAAGTCGCGCTGCACAAGCTGATCGAGCGAATTGACCATGTTGTCACGCAGGTAGTCAAAGCCAAATTCGTTGTTCGTGCCATAGGTGATGTCGGCGTTATAGGCCGCTCGCCGTTGGGTCGTAAGCGGTTCGACGGCGTTCACAATCACGCCAACGGTCAGTCCCAGGAACTGGTAAATTTGCCCCATCCATTCGGCATGGAACTTTGCCAGGTAATCGTTCACCGTCACTATATGTACACCCTTACCTGGGAGGGCATTCAGGTACGCGGGCAGCGTCGCAACCAGCGTCTTACCTTCGCCAGTTTTCGCCTCGGCGATTTTGCCCTGGTGCAGCACCATGCCGCCGATAAGCTGTACATCAAAGTGGCGCATTTTGAGAAGACGCCACCCGGTCTCTCGCACGATGGCGAAGGTTTCTGGCAGAATGTCATCGAGCGTTTTCCCGGCGCGATACTTGCGAGCGACATCTGGCAAAAGCTCATCAATGGCTTCGGCTTTCAATGCGACCAGTTCACCCTGCAAGCCGTGTAACACATCACCCAACATCGCTTCCAGACGTTCATCCGCGCCATCGTCCTTATTGGCCGCGCTGCTGCGCGCCTGCTCAAACTTCGTCCAGGCTTGCTCGAAGGCTTCATGCAGGTAATCATCGTCCATCTCTTCCAGCACAGGCTCAATGACTTTGAGCAAGGAAAGGGTAGCCTTCTCATGATCTTTCGCCTCGTCGGGCCAATTCTGCGTCTCCTCGGCCTTATCCATCGCTGCCGTGACGCGCAGTTTGTTGAGAGCAGGGTTCAGATGTTCATAGGCCTGTTCAAAGCATTCGGAAAGCGTGTCTTGCAGATTGTCGCGCAACATTTTTTCGGGGTCGCGGCGTCGCTCGATCACCTGGCGTGGCTCCGTAATGGCCGCGCGCAACTGCGCATCGCTGCATTTGGCGGTCAACGGCTCTACGACCTCCAGCGTATCGCGGAAGATCTTGAGCAATTGATCTTCCAACACCAGCCCGCCTTTGAGGTAAAGCGCGAGTTGCGCGCGAAACTCTGCCGTCTTCGCGGCCAATTGCTCGTCGCTCAATTTCTTCATGTCCGCTTCAAGCGCATTAATTTTATCTAAAGTAGGCTGCATGGACCTGATCTCTTTTTTGTTGGGATCGCCCAGCATCTTTCCCAGTATTTGCATACTAACAGGTTCTCCGTGTCTGGCGCTCACTCCGCGCCGTTATCTATGGTAATAAAGGTGATTATAAGCCAAAATATCTCACACATTATACCACGAATACATAAAAAAATACCCTGGCTCCTTGATAGTTAGCCTGGGTATCTCTACAAAGAGGGGGGGTTATGGTTTTTCCGGCAGACGCGCAAGGATTTGTGTGAGAGTATTTTCCACTCGTTCCAGGCGTTTATCTATACTCTCCAGGTGCGCGTCCATCGCTTCCAGGCGTATATCTACGCGATCAAAGCGTTTTTCTGTCGTGTCACTCAAGGCTGCTAGTCGCCCAATAGCATTTTCTGTGAGACCTTTGATGATGGTCATTTCAAAAGCCATATCACCATACGCTTTAATGGTCTCGGTTTTGAATTGCTTGAGATTGTATTCTAATATGGTCAATCGCTCTTCCTGTGTTGGCATAATGCTTGCCTTTCGTTCTTTGATGGTCGGCCCGGGTATCCCTGCTGATGTAGGCTATGGTTTTTCCGGCAGACGTGCAAGGACTTGAGTAAGCATTGCCTTCACTTCGCTCAGGTCTTGTTTCACTTCAGCTAGTTGCTGATCGGTAATGGTGAAGCGTTTATCTACCTGGATTCTTAGCTGCATAAGTCGTTTAACGGCGTCTTCAGTTAGCCCTTTCGACATCGTAACTTGCATCGCCATTTCCTGATAGTAGGAAGTTGCTTCGGCTTTGAACTGATCGAGATTAAATTCTAGTAAGCCCAATCGTTCCTCTTGTGTCGGCATAAATATCTGCCTTTCGCTCTTTAATAGGTTCTATTATAGCATACTCTTTTATAGCCTGTTGTGCTTTTTAATGCCGCATTATAAAATTTGCAAGTTACGTTCAATAGCCTGTTCGACGCAGCGTAGAAAGTCTTCCACCTCAAAGGGCTTGGGAAGCAGTTTAATGCCGCGCTCCACAATCTCCGCCTCCGTTCCCAGATCAGGGGTAGAAGCGGTGATAATGATGGCCGGGACGTGTTTAAATCCCGCGAGGCCGTGTAGCCGATCATAGAGTTCGATAGCCCCCATAGCATGAAGCCACAAGTCCAGAATGAAGAGGTTTGGCCTGACCTCTTTGACTTCCTGAATGCGCTGGATTGTCTCCTCTCCGCTGTTCATGGACAAGACGCGGTAGGGAGTCTCTGATTCGATAGAGATAGTAATAAACTCACCTATATCTACATCATCTTCAACAAGGAGAATAACCTGCTCAGGAGTTGTCTCTGAGGAATAGCCTTGCAAGTCAAGCATGGATGTCATGGCGATCACCTACACCTTCTTGATGTGGAAGAAATACTTAGTACCAACCTTTCTCTACCAGGCCAGAAAGAAAGGCGTATTCTCCCTTTCTCTTCTTGCGACATAAACAATTATAGCACAGGTCTATTTTGATGTGAAGCCCTTGCTTAGACGCAGCTATTGGCGCTGTTTGACCATTCTTGTTGCACGGTATAGCTGCCTACTTGCCTGGTTTGCCAGGCACAGATGTCGCCGATTTCGCCGTTGCTCTGGTCGTACCAGCCCTGTCCTGGAACAGGGTCGGTGATGGCTTCGCAAAGTTCGTGCGAACTGGTGACAGTGAGCGCATCGAACGTTGCGAGGCTGCTTGAGCATCCAGTGCAGTCAGGGTAGGGCATGACTGCGTAGTAGACCTGGCTGTTGATGGCGTCGTGATAGCCGCAAAACGACTGGCAGGAGCTTGAACCACTGGCAGTTACGGTAACACCGCCCGGCAGGTAGACGAAGTAGAGTGTGTTTGCGTTGGGTTGCGGGAAAGCGCTGTTGCTGGCAATACCGTTGTTCAACATCTGCTGAATCGCGCTATCGTCTACCGACGTGCCAGGATCGGGCGTGGTAAGCGTCGTGGTGCCAACGCGGCTGCCATGCCCAATCGTCTGACCTTGCACGCTATATTCCGCCAACTGATCTATAAGCGGGCTGGTCAGGATATAGTCGAAGAAGTCATTGATGCTCTGAATAGTAGCGTCCAGAGGCGACTGCTCCCAGGCTGCTCCCCAGAAAACGGTGAAGACCTGCGCCGCAGTTAGCAAAGGTCCATTATTATAGACAAGCTGGGCGGGTGGGGCGGCTGGTTTTACCTGGCCGGGAACGTAGAGGGGAACAATATTAATGGGGCGACCTTTGTTCGATGAAAACGCTTCAAAAGATGGCAAATTGCTTGCCATAAGGCACTTCTCCTTATCCATTAGCTGCAACAAAAGAGATGAAGAGGTCATAAAACATGAAAGCAGGTATGTTGCAGCCATTTTCTTTACCGCTGGCTCAACACCACCTCTTCATCCCTTGCTTACTGTACGGTGCAGCTATGTGAAAAGAGTCTGGAATATGTAAAATATTTGTAAATTATTGCGAGGAATAGCGTTTTACGAAGTCGCCGCGCGACATCCACACTTCCTGTGGGTATGTTCCGTAGGTGGTGCCTTGCAGGAGACGGTCCAGCCCATGCTGGTTGTAGAGTACCAGCAGGCCGGTCATGAAGAAACGGTCGAACCAGGCATGGATGGTTTTAGGACGCTCGCGCAAGGTAAAGCCCAGGCGGCGGCTGGCGCGGCTGAGCAGGGTAATGCCGTAGAAGGCGTGAATATCGTCGGGGAAATCGGCTTGCTCCGTCCAGGCAGCCAGCGCCTGAAAATCCTGGGAGATCAGTTGCAGCAATCCCCACGGGCCTTCATTGAGAGCAGCTTTTAGTATTGCCCGATTACGCAGGTGTATTTCGGCGATGCGATCACCGCTCTGGATGTGCGTTCCGTCGGGTAGATCGATGGGACGACCTTTATAACGAGTGAAATGCACCATCAACAGGCCGTTGGGCGCGTGTGGTATGGGTTTGACGCGCCAGACAGCGAGCGTCAGCCACTCCCAGAACGGCCAGAAGAGCAGGAAGCCCCGCGCGCGTCCGGCGCGTGTGCGGAACGCCAGTTTCCAGCCAAAACCGATCGGGCGACGCGACGGGCGCGCGGCTTCTTCAACTACCACGCCTCTTGCGCGAACAAATATACCCTCGCGCTTTTCGCGCACCTTGAGTACAAAGATGGCTCCCAGCAGCAGAACGACACAGGCCAGCAAGAAAATCAGGCGATAGCCCAGCAGCAATTGCCCGAAGTGGCTGGTAATGGCGATAATAATACCGCCCACCAGAGGCGCAATGATGGCGGGTAGAGTGGTTGAAGCGTTCCAGATGCCCAGGTCTTTGCCGACGGTGTTTGAGGAAGGCAGCGTGTCGAGCGTCAAGGCCCAGTCCACGCTGGTATATGCGCCGTAGCCCAGGCCGAAAAGAATACCGAGCGGCCATAATACGAACTGGCCGGGCAACACCACAAAGGCCAGCGCCGCAATTGCCATGCAGACTGTCGCCAGCGAAACGATGGTCACGCGCCCGGTACGATCTGAAAGTACGCCCAGGATAAACGCGCTGAACACGGCTCCCAGCAACGCCAACACCGCTACGGCTGCCGTTGTTTGCACGAAGTTACTGACATGCGCCACGTTGGCGAAGTAGTATTCGATGAAAGTCATGAATAGCGTTAGACCCATCATCACAAAAAAGCGCGTCAGGAAAACCCAAGAGAAATTGCGGTCGTGCCAGGGTTTGAGCCAGTTCTCCCGCGTCCACTCGCGCCAGTTGAATTCTTTTTGCCTCGCGTGAGCAGCCGCCAGCCTTTGCGCGTTTGAAAGTGGCACCTCATGCACACCCAACACAGTGACAAGTAAGCCCGCGATCAGCACAATACCGCTGACTACGTAAAAGATGATTGCGCCCTGCCGGATAACGGAGCCGGGTGAATTGGCGGTAACGGAGCCGAGCAGCCAGCTCGCCAGACCCAGGCTACACAGATTGCCCAGAATAATCATGAGGCCCAGGTAAGCCGAGGATTCGCCGCGCTGCGCTTCGGGTACCCGGTCGGGGATCAGGCTTTGATAGCCAGCCGTGCTGGCGTTGACGGAAAGCTGGAAAATAACCAGGCCCAGCAAAAAGAACCAGATGTTGCTGGCAAAGCCCAGGATTAGTCCGCCAAAGAACATGCACAGCCCGCCCATCAAGATATAAGGGCGTCTGCGTCCCCAGGAACTGTAGGTATGGTCAGAGAGCATTCCAATGAGTGGCGGCACAAACAGGGTCATCACGGCCCCGGCTGCTGTTATCCAGCCCAGCAGGGTAGCCTGTTGCGCGCCACCGACCTGGCCGGGGGTGACGAAGAGAATGATCTGTGTAGGAATAACGATGGGTATAAGCGCCGAAAGTTGAAAATTGAGAGAGAACCATAAAACGCTCAGGCGAAGTTGTTCGCTAATGGAAAGCCTATGATGGCGATCTTGTACTTCCATTGATCACTTCCATAGCATGTTCAATGAGCATGTGTTGTAACTAAGGTACGTATTAATTCATATACTACCATTACGCGCTCTAGCCTTTACAAGTTGCAACACACCTGTTTAAGGCTTTATTCCTGTTGCCTTTTATCAGAAGAGGGCAATGAAGTTAGCCTGCCTGACCAAGCCTGCCGGCTATCATACCTGCGAGGATGCAGGCACAGCCAATCCAGGCGGGTACGCTCAATACGTCACCGGCCAGCAGCAGGCCGACGAGGGCCGCCCATACGGGTTCAAGCGCGTAAATCAAAGCGGCTCTTGTGCCACCGATGAATTGTTGCACCCGGTTCATTACCAGCAGCGTAAAGGCCACATCGATTGTTCCCATCAGCAAGACAGCGATCCAGAATGACCCCGAGGGTACGAACAACGGTTGATGCGCAATGGGGATAGCAATGAAGCTGAACAGTGAAGTCAGGCCAACTTGCATAATCACCAGGTTGGTAGCATCCGCGCCGGGCGAGAAGTGGCTGATATTGACGACATGCAGGGCGAAAGCAATCGCCGCGCCGAAAATGAGCAACTCGCCAACACCTATCGATAACGTAAGCTGGTTATTAAATGAGAGCAAAAACAGTCCGGCGAAAGACAATAGAATACCTATAACTGCTCCGCGCGAGGATTTTTGACGCAGAAATAAGAACATAAAAACTGGTATAAGCGGCACATTTAAGCCGGTGATGAAGCCAGCTTTGCTGACGGTGGTGAATTGTAGGCCGGTAGTTTGCAGCGCGTACCCTGTGAACAGGAACAGGCCAATGATCAGACCATTGCGAAACTCGGCGCGCGTAATACGCGCCAATCGCTTACGAAAGATCAGCGCCAGAGCCAACGCGCCAATACCATACGCAAAAGCCAGGTAAGTAAACGGCCCGCTCAGCCTGACCGTATTTTTGACGACCAGAAAGGTGCTGCCCCAGATCATGGTCACGAACACCAGCAGCGCGTCATAGCGCAATTTGCGAGCAGGCAATGTTTCCCGCGCAGCCGTTGTCACGGCATCTCCGGTTTCCGTTATGGTAGCCTTCTCAGAAAACATTGCCCTGCTCTTTCTCTAGCGCCAGCCTACAAATGATGACCTGCAAATGGAGGAGCCAGCCGTTTCTCCCATTCACGAGAGTTTATTGGTTCCGTACTATCACAACCCCAGCGCATAGCCGCCAGGTCAAACACGACCATAACAAGTAATACGATCAGTAGTTCCATTGTACCTTAAACCTTTCGGTAACTGCCGTCCATTCCTGCTGAGGAATGAGCGGATATTTCAATGAGGTTGAGCATTACTCCTTCCTCTTGAAGAGCAACAGGCGCTTTTCTTCTAAGCTTGACTTTGAATGCCTAACCTGTTAAAATGTATTTGATGGTTATATTGTAACATGTAGATGCTAACCTGTCAAGTGTATTTTGGTGGTTATTATGCGATGTGTTACAATGGTTGAGAAGAGCATGAGCATACATATACCGAATTTTGATGACCTTTCCGGCAACTGGCTGTGCCTGGACTTTACGCATACATTGCAAGATCGCAATAATGCTAACAGGAACGAGCAATTGCACAGCTATAGCGATTTGTTGGCCTGGGGCTTATACATGCGCATCTTGCAAGAGGAAGATGCGCAGCAGCTTTTACGTATCGCGGAGCAACATCCTCAAATAGCTTCAAAAATATTGCATAACGCGACAAGCTTGCGCGAGGCAATTTATCGCATCTTTTACAATATCGCGGAAGAGACAGCCCCGCGCGCGGACGATATGGCCTTGTTGAATACTATGCTTGCGCAGGCCATGTCACACGCTTGTGTCGTAGATGAGGGGAAGAAAGATGGTTTTCGCTGGAATTGGAGCGCAAATAGCGATGCTGACAGGCTGGAGCGCATAAACTGGCTGCTCGTGCGCTCGGCGGCGGACCTGCTGACCTCGGATAAATTGCATGATGCGCGCGCCTGCGCCGCCGAAGATTGCCGCTGGCTCTTCCTCGACATCAGCAAGAACCACAGCCGTCGCTGGTGCGATATGGAGACCTGCGGCAACCAGGCCAAAGCTCGCAGGCATTATACCCGCAAGAAAAGCATATCCTCCCGCCTCTAATGGAGAGTATAGAGCAGAACGATGCTGCTCTATATTTGTTGAAGCGTGGCAACCAGGTTATTGATTTGAGTGTGTATTGGTTCGGGGCAGGTTGCCCAGGAATATTGGCTCATATTGTTTCCACAAACATATCATGCACGCTTTAGCGCGTTATCAGGTTTTCTGTTGATGCGCCTATCTCGCAGCTTCTGCCAGATAGTACGAAGCATTCTCGTTTCTTCGCTGCTCAACCCTAAGCCATCTTGTAAGAGAACGCGATCCGTAATATCGAGAGCATCATAAATGTTGCCATCGCGTAAAAGCTTATCCAGTTCATCCAATTTCAAAGTATCGGCACCAATCAAGGGCAATGGTAGTCTTTCGGCTTCATTGGGTTCCAATTCAAGCACACCGCCACCATAACTTCTTCCAGTGACTTCGGAGAAAGCAAAGGTGAGCGAATTCAGAAATGCAGCCGCAACCGTGCGAGCTGGTACGCCGTTACGTAGTTTTACCCTGTGTATCGTATCGGTGGAGGTCGCGGCTGCATCATTAAGAATGATCCTGGGATAATGATGTACCTGTCGCAGCATAAATGCCTGGGGTATCCAGGCTGATGGCACCACATACCAACGATTGCGGATTCTGCACTTATACCCTTTGTTGATCCCCTTTTCCTCACCGCTTGTTACATATTCTTTCAGGCTGTCAGGCAAACGATAAAAAGGCTCATCGGGCGCATTCACGAGAAATGCCGGAGACTGTTTTTCCACATTTGCAAGCCAATCTTCTTCCGAAAAACGAAGCCCAGGTAATTGCGCCGAACGGCCCACAATTCGTTGCGTATAAGGCATCAGAGCGTATTTTTCTACTTGCTCTCGCGTCAGCACAAAAAACTCGTTCATGCCCGTCACAATACCAACATCAACGTCAATTACATAACCTGCTGTAGTAAGTTTTGGGTGATTTTTTAAGCGACGGAGTAACGCAAGTTCCTCCTCATTCAGAAAATACATGGTCCACTTCTCCGTAGAGTGGTCCATCTCTTTCAATTCTTCGCGTGAAAGCGTCGTATGCTCGTATGTCAGTAAATCATCTACACCATTAAGCTCTACCGTTCTTATTCCTGTATGGTCGCTGCCATTTTTCTCGCCCAAAAGCAAGACAATTTCCTGTTGTATTCCATCAAAGACCAGCTTCTTGAAAGTGATAAGCGTGATATAACTGTAGTGCTGACTGAGAAAATAGCGCAGTTCCGCTGCATAATTCACCTGGAGCAATTCTGCCGGAATTACCATTGCAAGTCGCCCCTTTTTATTAAGGAGCATTGTCGAGGCGACAAGAAAAGGAACCCAGGAATTAGTGAGTCTGTTTGGATGCAAACCTGCCTGTTGCATCAAATAAAAAGCGATAGCGCGATGATTCTCAGGGAAATTTTGGTAACGGACAAATGGGGGATTACCGATTACGGCATCGAAATGTACATCGTCGGCTAGCTTTGTCTGGCAGTAAGTGAAAAAATCACTCGTTTCAACATTGGCAAGATGCGACTCGTTCATCGCAAGAATGCGCTCTACAGCTTTCTGTGCTTCTTCCGGGTCAAGCTCTATGCCCTGCACAAGACGATATATTGCTTCTCTCTTTGCGCCGCATTGGACAAGCCTTTTTACAGCAGAAGCAAGAATGATACCATCCCCACAACTTGGCTCCAGCACAGTTGTATCAGGAGACTGAATAGCCCAGTTGGTGAGAAAATCAGCAATCAGCTGCGGAGTGTAATAGCCGCCTCGCAGTTTCTGATACGTTGCTACTGGTTTCATAAAATCAGGCCAACGCCTCCGCCAACTCTCTCAAGAACAACTCCGCATCGGTAATCAAGCCTGCCGCCTGGAAACTGCCTCTGTCGGCCAATTTCGTTACTACTGAGGGGTTAATATCGACGACGACGGTGCGCACGGTGGCGGGGAGCAGGTTGCCGGTGGCGATGGCGTGCAGCATGGATGCCACGATGACGCACATCTCGACGCCGGGCAAGGCTTTGCGCATGGCGTTCTGAGCCTCTTGCATGTCGTTGATGACGCCCGGCATGGGACCATCGTCGCGGATGGAGCCAGCCAGCACCATCTTCACACCATGTTTTTTGACTTCGTAGGTGATGCCTTCTTTTAACAGGCCCGACTCTATGGCTTTGTCTACGGAGCCGATGGCGCGAATAGCGTTGATGGCGCGTAGGTGGTTGCGATGCCCGCCCTCCACCTGCTCGCCGCTTTGCAGGTTGACGCCCAGTGAGGTGCCGAAAAGCGCGGATTCGATGTCGTGCGTAATGATGGCATTGCCGCCAAAGATAACCTGTATGTAGTCGCGCCGGATCAGGTCGGCGATATAGCGACCCGCGCCGGTGTGGATGACTGCCGGACCAAGCACAAAGAGAATCTTGCCTTTGCGTAAGCGTGTCTCCCGCATCTGCTGCGCGATTTCGTGAATTGCCAGCACCTTGACCTTTTCGGAAGAGACGTTGCTTTGCATAAAGGCGAATGCCTCGCGGTCTCTGGCGCGCTCGAACGGTATGACGCGAATACCCTCGTGGCCGATAACCACCTCGTCGCCAATTTCGACTTCATGCATCGGTTTGACGAAGGCGCGGTTATGGGCGTGATCAATTACGACGGCCACGTCCATCTCGATCTGCTCAACATCAATCCATTGACCATGCAGGCGCACCTGTGTGGGCAGATTAGTGGTCGAGTAAAACTTCGTGGGCAAAACCCCGCGCTGCTCAACCAGTGCCGTTTGCGCGTCGTTGCCCTGCACCAGCACAGCTCCGAACTGCATAAGCTCGGAAAGGATCAACTCCAATGTCTCGTCATTGGGAGCCTCGACCTTCATACGCGCATAACTTGGGTCAGTTTTATGCGTGCCAATACGCATTTCTTCGACGGCGAAGTTGCCGCCGCGATCCATGATGATGTCCCAGACACGCGGCAACGTCCAGGAGTCGATGATATGCCCGATGAGTTCAATCGTTTCGTTCGCCATTGTCTGCCTGCTTTCCTTCATAAAAATAGAGGAGTAACGCGCGCTAAACGCGCAATATCACTTATTTTTCCCAACCGGGCAAATGGCCTTGAAGGTACAGGGGCGGCATTTCTTGACCACCTGACTTTTCAAGGCCGGACGCTGCTGCTCGCTGCATTTCGCCATTTCGGTGAGCAAACGAATGACCTTTTTGCGCAGCGCGGGCGTATATTCAATGGTAAATTCACAATCGGCGTAGCGCAAGATACCATGCGTTGGCGGCAGCTCAAAATAATCTTCCAGGATCAGGCAGTACGCTGCTACCTGCACAACGTGATTGCTGAATGGCGCGCTGGCATCCTGCACTTTGAGCTTGAGTTCGACAGGCACGGGGCGTCCATCGGACAACTGCACCACGTAATCAGGCTTGCCCGCCAGCGGATAATCGCGCGATGAGAGCGCCTCGCCCTGTCCATCCGCGTCCTCGTACACCAGTTTGCCCTCCGGCAGACCGAGCGCGCGCTGCTTTTCGACGACCAACCGCCCGCGCTGGACGCGCCGCTCGTTCAATCTCAGCATGAGCAGGGCGAAGGCCGCCAGCAGCAGGCCGAGTCCGATTGAAAGCAGAATGGTGTTGAGCATAGCGCATTCTTACCTTAGCAATACTGCGGCAACGATCAGTAACAGGGCCAGTATGACCAGCGTGGTGATAACAATGGTCAGCAGGCGCGTATAGCGCCCGGTACTGACACCTACGCGCGCCTCCTCTTCGATCTCCGCGACCTCTTCGGCGTGGTCGGCGTGCTGCTGGCGTCCCTCTTCAAAAGCGCCCATACGCAGCAGCAGTTTCTCGACCGTCTCGTATTCTGGCAGCGTCGTAGCCTGCGAGCCATACTCATGCTCCAGTTCGACCAGGCGCGCGAACAGTTCTTCCGTGTCAGCCTGGGCCAGTGGCTCGAATTGCTCATGCCACCAGACCAGGGGACAATATTCATATTCCGCCACTTCACTTGCCGTGAAGAGACGCTGTCGAGCTTGTGATGATTGTTGCATATTCATTCGATATTGCTTTTGGAGACCCTACCCCTGACGCCCACAAGGGGCGTCACTACATATCGGATTGTCCCCACCACCCCACCCGCCATACGTAGCCAGAGATGCGGCGGCTGGAAGGAGGGGCGGCGTTCCCACATGTAGGGATGCCCCTTGTGGGCATCCGGCCCTCGCCATCATTACGCAAGTGGTGCCGATTCCTGTATACCAACCAGTCCCAGCGTATCGGCAACGCTGGACATGGCTTCGATGACGTTGGCGATATGTTCATCCAGGTCTATGCCCAGTTCAGCGGCTCCATTAATCAGGTCGGCGCGATTGACGCCTGCCGCAAAACCTTTGGATTTCATCTTTTTGCGCACCGACGCGACTTCCAGGCCGAAAATGCTTTTGGTGGGGCGCACCAGGGCAGTAGCGGTAATCATGCCGGTGACTTCATCGCAGGCAAATAAGGCATGAGAAAGCAGGTTATTGCGCGGCTCAGTTGCCACATTCAGATCGTTGTGCGCCAGAATTGCATAAGTGATGCGTTCGTCATAGCCGCCTTCGCGCAACCACCCGGCCAGCACCTGCGTATGCTCGCGCAAATCGGGATATTCTTCGTAATCGGCATCGTGCAATAAGCCCGTCATAGCCCATAATTCTTCATCTTCGCCATATTTTCGGGCATAGAAACGCATGGCGGCTTCCACCGCGTACATATGCTTGCGCAGGTTCTCATTTTGCACATGGGTGGTCATTAATTGATAAGCATCTTCTCGAGTTGGCATTCTACCTGTCTCCGCTTCAACAAATACTAAAGGCTTCCTTTGTCAATGACGCCTATTATATCATATGCCCGTTTTTCTGTATCGTTGGGAAATTTGTCAAAGAACTAGTGCATTTTGCGGAGCGGTATGTTATACTCGTGTGGCGTTGTAGGGCGTCCCAGTATCCTGAATAGCTTTTGCACCTGTTATTTATGTACCAGTCAGTCTAAGCGAGTATGGAGCAAACGGCGCAATACACGAGAAGTTGTTGGGATTCTAATCCAGAAATCGAGAGAAATCATGTCATTGAGTGATCAGACCCTGTATTGTCGTGATTGCAATCAGGAATTTGTCTTCACCGTTGGTGAGCAGGAATTTTACGCCAGTCATAATCTGACGAATGCTCCAACCCGTTGTCCGTCGTGCCGCGCTGCGCGTAAAGGGCAGTCCGGTGGTGGCTATGGCGGTCGCGGCGGTGGCGCGCGCGAACCGCGCCAGATGTATACCGTTACTTGTTCGAGTTGCGGCAACGAGGCGCAAGTGCCGTTCCAACCCCGCAGCGACAAACCTGTTTATTGTAGTGATTGCTATCAGCCGCAGAAGTCTGGCCGAAGTGATGATCGAAGATCGCGTTGGTAATATCATATGAGTGAAGTAAAAGTAAATCCAGGAGACTCGTTTGAGCAGGCGCTCAAACGCTTTAATCGCAAAGTTCAGCAAGATGGGGTGCTTTCCGAAGCGCGTCGCCGCACGCACTACGAAAGCCCGCAGGCACGCCGCAAACGCAAAGCAGCCGCGCAGCGCCGCAAACAGCGCCGCTCCCGCCAGCCCAGCTAATCTAGTAGATATACTGTAGGGGCGGGGGTGGAGCGGACGAGGGGTGGGGACCCTTGTGGTCGCCCGCCCTGTAGGTCCGTGATCCCGAGGG
>JBOGTO010000344.1:0-42946 GCA_050695155.1 Ktedonobacteraceae bacterium | reverse complement strand
GTGCTGGCTTCTCGCTCGCGTGAGGCGTTGGAGGCAGCAGGTGCAGAGATTGAAGCTTTGGGGCGCAAGACGCTGGTCGTGCCGACGGATGTACGTCACGAGGAAAGCGTGCAAGCGCTAGCGGAACAAGCGCTGGCGCATTTCGGTCATGTTGATATACTGGTGAATAATGCTGGCATTACCGGCCCGACGGCCATGCTGTGGGAGGTAATGCCTGCTGAGTGGGAAGAGACCTTCGCTGTCAATGTCACCGGCCCTTATCTGTGCTGCCGGGCCTTTTTGCCCTCCATGATTGAACAGCGCGCGGGCAGCATTATCTTTATCAGCTCGATGACTGGCAAACGTCCCCTGGTTGGCCGCTCGACATATGCCGCCGGCAAACTGGCACTGGTTGGGCTGGCGAGGACGCTGGCCTGGGAAACTGGGCCATATGGCATCCGCATCAACGTAATATCGCCTGGAGCAGTAGAGGGCGAGCGCGTTGAGCGTGTCATCCGCGAACAGGCCAGGGTAGAGGGTATCAGCCTGGAGGAATCGCGCCATCACTTTACGGGCAATTCTCCGCTTGGCCGCATGGTGCCGCCCCAAAACATAGCTGATGCTGTACTCTTTCTGGCCTCAGATAAAGCGGCTTCCATCACGGGCGAAGACCTGAATGTATCTGCCGGCACGGCTATGTATTGAGGGTCTACCTGAACGGGCTTATTGTGGATACCAGCGCGAAACATCAGAAACAATTGAGTTGAGCCAACCAGCGATCTCCTTTGGTATACTTTCTCCATACACCTTTATGGCACGCTTCATAGTATGATCGAGTTTCGTCGCATTTAAGAGGAATAGCAAAAAGGCGGCCACTCTGGTCGCCTTTTTGCTATTCCTCTTTACCTTATTTCTATGATATTGGACTCGTCGGGCTGGAGTTCAACTTCGCCCAGGTTTTCCAGCCAGCGTTCGGCGTCGATGGCGGCGCGACAACCGTCGCCTGCTGCCGTCACTGCCTGGCGATAGCGATGGTCGGTTACGTCGCCCGCCGCGAAGACACCGGGAATGTTGGTCATGGTATACTCAACCGGGACGATGTAGCCTGCCTTGTCCATATCGACGAGACCTTTGAAAAGGTCGGTATTGGGCTTATGGCCGATTGCCAGGAAGAAGCCCTGCACAGGTAACTCGCTCTTTACGCCTGTTTTCAGGTTGCGCAAACTCAGTCCCGTCACGCTAGTCTCGCCCAGCACTTCCGCCACCTCTGTATCCCAGATGAAGCTGATTTTGGGATTCTTGAAAGCGCGGTCCTGCATGATCTTGCTGGCGCGTAGCGTATCGCGGCGATGGATTACCGTTACATGGCTGGCGTAGCGTGTCAGAAACGTCGCCTCTTCCATCGCGGTATCACCACCACCAACGACCGCAACATCCTTCTTCTTGAAGAAGAAGCCATCACAGGTGGCGCAGGCACTTACACCGCGTCCCTGTAGCTGCTGCTCGCTTGACAGCCCCAACCATTGCGCGCTGGCACCCGTCGAGATAATCACCGCGCGCGACTGGTAATCTCCTGAGTCGGTGGTAATGGTAAAGGGGCGTTTGCTGAAATCGATGGCTGTAACATCTTCTTGCAGCATCTCCGTACCAAAACGCCGAGCCTGCGCTTCAAACTTCTCCATCATTTCGGGGCCAAGAATGCCCTCTTCAAAACCTGGATAGTTCTCCACATCGCTGGTCAGCATCAACTGCCCACCCACCTGGTATCCTTGAAGCATCAGCACCGAGAGATTCGCGCGTCCCGCGTAGATAGCTGCCGTGTACCCCGAAGGCCCCGAGCCAATGATGATAATGTCATAAATTTTTGCCATGATAAGCTTGTTCCTCACTTCTCCACAACAAGATATGTTCTGTTAATAGTAACACATAAAGGGGTGATTTTATGCCCTATTTTTTGCCATATAGATCTTATCGTACACCCAGAGCAGCAAAGATAATATCACCAGCACAAGCAGCAAATTCGGCAGCACCGTATCAAAAAGAGCGGAGGTGGCTTCTCTCGATGTGTAAAACGGTGAGCCATAGAGCCAGATTGCGCTGTAGACGACGATGGCTATGCCAACCGTGACACCAGCTGCGCAGATCAAGCCGACGGTAGCGAGCGCCTGCGCGGTGTTATAACGTCGAATAGTTGAGCGCGTCAGGCCAGCGTTAAGGCCGATCATGGCGTTGATAAGATAGCCAGCAACAGTGTTCCAGCCGACGAGGTCGCGGAAGTTTATCAACGCGCTGCCATAGAAAAGATAACCATTAGTCCAGCTAAGATCGTGCAGCCATAGGTTGGCTACATAATCGCCTAGCAGAAAGCCAAAGCCGCCCACGACCAGCCCGACCCAGGGACCGAAAACCGCGCCGAAAAACAGGGGGATCAGCAGCGCGGGCAGCAAGACATCCAATGTACTCATTGGCATGATAAAGATGAGATTGACATGGCTAAGCAGGCCATAGAGCAGCACACCCAGAATGGCGGCAATGACCTGGCGCGGCCCAACGTACCAGACGCTGGCTTTCCTGTCGTAGGGAAGCGGTGCTTTACCATGTTGTGATGAGCGTGGCGTCCCGCTTGATTTGGGGTAGTTGGTTGGCATCAATTTATACCTGCTTGTCGAAGCAATTAGATTTCCTATAGCCATAGAATACGGTTAATACATGCTTCAATAAGTGCTACGATGAGCATAACATAATAGATGAGAAAAATCTTCTCTCTAAATCATCAACATCTGGAAGAATTGACTTAATGCTATGGAGCCAGGAACGCGGGGATACCCTGCGTATGTAAAACGTGCAATAAGCCCGTGTGAAAGAAGAAGCCCAGGATATTCAGCAGGGTGACGATGGCAAATCCGGTGATAGCAAGCGTGATAAGGAGTCGATCTACGCGGCGCATATGCAATTCAACCAGCCAGGTACGTTTCCCAACGCCAAAGCAGCGCAGCTCCATTGCGCTGATGATATCTTCCGCGCCGACCACCGAGCCGATGACGACAGGTACAATCATGGGGGCCAGGCGCGCGACTTTCCCGAAAATCCCTCCGCGCAGCTTATCGATCTCGAAGCCGCGCGCGCGTTGGGCGTCGAGCGTGGTTACGAAATCGCGCACGGTCGTCGGCAGGAAGCGCAGTGAAAGGTCGATGGCATAGGAAATTTTATCGGAGATGCCCATGCCTTTGAAGGCGATACCAAATTTGTCAGGGTTGGTGGTGAATGGAATGGGAACCGCGAGAAAGGCGATACTGAAATTGCGCATGGTCTGCGTCATGATAAACGTCGCGCTTTCGACGGTGAAAGGAAATTTTGTGGGGCCGAGAAAAGGGAACGCGCGCGTAAAATGAACGAATGGGAGATCAAAGAGGTGATGGGGATGGCTTAAATCCACGCCCTGCACGATGGCTCCTCCTGAAATAAAGAAATTCACGAACACCAGGATGAAGGTGATGAAAATAATAAAATACCAGGCGCGTTTCGTCTCCGACCATTTGAGGCGGGCTGAGCGATAATAATAGATCGCGCCAATGAAGCCAGCCAGGATAAACCAGAAATTTGATGTTTGCGCTGCGGATAAGCTGTAGGCGAAGAGCAACGCGAATTTCACGCGCGGGTCAAGCCGGTGGATGGGCGTATCGCGTTTAATATAGACGAAATTGATGAGCATATGTATCCCTTGTACCAATGAGTAGCATGGTGAGGATTATCATCAATCCCCACCATGCCTCAGCCTTTCAGTTAGCCCCGCCCTGTACGCGCGACCGCTGCATTATAAGCAAGCAGCAGGATGGGTAGCAGGATCAAACCGAGGACGATATCGGGTAGCGTTGCAGGGATGAACTCGCTAGTGGTGGCTAATTTAAAGGTATACTGGCTAACCCAGATGTCGCTATAAGCGGCAAAGCCCAGGCCAATCAGAATGCCAATCACGCTGTAAAACTCCGCTACAATGATTTTTATGCTCGAATTGTACCGTCCCAGCGTATTGTACATAGCCAGACCGGCAACGAAGCCGATGATGGCGTTGCCAACATCCCAGTTCCAGTACACGGTACCGGTGAGCAGATCGTTGATGAGGTTGCCAATGCCGCCGGTGAAAGCGCCGACGATGGGGCCAAAAACGACCCCGAAGAATAAAGGAATAACGATACCTGGACGAAGAGAGACATTGGTCGCGCCCGGCAACTGGAGCGAGTTGGTCACGTAGCTAAGGCCCGCGTACAGGGCTGCACCCAACGCCATCAGTACGACCTGGCGGACACCGATGCCCCAGATATTCGGGCGGGCGCGTTCTTCTCGCCTTTCGAAAATTGCCATGAGTGAGAATCCTTTCTGTGAGTCAACCGATGTAAGAGGGTAACGAGGATGTAGATGAGTTCTGAACGATAAACACCTCCATTCTGATTGCTGTTCAGGCAATCGCGTTTTTTTCGGTCAGCAAATAGCGCAACAGCGAGGTAGGACGCAGGTTGCAGTCCTCCAATAAGGTTGGGTCGGCCAGTACCTGTAATGGAGGGCCGTCGCCTACCAGCCTGCCTTCTTTTAAGAGTAAGACTCGTTGGGTGAAGCGCAGCGCGAGATCGATGTCATGCGTGATAATCAGCAGCACGTCCAGTTCCGGCAAACTGCGCAGGTATTCCATGAAAGAAATGTAGGAGCGGTAATCCTGCCCCGCCGTCGGTTCGTCGAGCAGCAGGATTTTGCCTTGCATGGAAAGTACAGAGGCGATGGCAACGCGCTTCTGCTGTCCAAAGCTGAGCGAGAAAGGCGAACGCTTATCAAACTCGGCAATGTTCAAAGCGTTTTCGGCCTGCTCTACGCTGGCGCTGATTTTATCAGGGGCGAAACGCAAATTTTCTGGCCCGAAACTTAGTTCTTTGCGTACCGTTGGCGCGAAAAGCATCGCGCCGGGACTCTGGAAAACGTAGCCGATGCGCGCGGCCAACTGCGCCACGCTTAGCTTGCGCGTATTTTCGCCGAATATACTTACTGTTCCGCTCGTTGGACGAAGCAAGCCGAGCGCCTGCTTGACCAGCGTACTTTTCCCCGAACCGTTAGGTCCCAGCAGCGCGACCGTCTCTCCCGCCCGTATCTGGCAGGTAATACCGTGTAAAACCTCTTCCGAGTTCGCGCCATAGCGGTAATGCACATCTTCAAAGCTCAATATTGCCTCCGGCGAGGCTATCTCGTCCTTTTGCCTGGTCATAATAGGCCGGAGCAAGATTTCGCGCGCCTGTACAGGGTCGCTGAACGAGCGCAGTGTAGCTTCAATGGGCAGCTTTACCTGGGTTGGGTCGGCAATCTCCAGAAATTGTTGCGCGTCCCCGAAGAATACCTGCCGCCCATCGCGCATCAGCAACACTTTGTCTGGTTTGAGGCGTAACGCCTCCTCGACGCGATGCTCGACAATCAGCACTGTGCTGCCCTTTGCCAGCAAGCGCGTGATAAGTTCTTCCAGTTCATCTACGGCACGAGAGTCGAGGTTGGCGAACGGCTCGTCGAAGAGGAAAATCGAGGGCTGCATTACCAGCAAGCCTGCCGCCGCGACCTGTTGCCTCTGGCCGCCGGAAAGGGCGAAGGTGGACTGGTGCTGGTAATGTTCGAGGTGCAATTGTTGCAATACTTCCGCGATACGCTGGCGCATCTCCTTACGCGGCACCGCCAGGTTCTCCATGCCAAAGGCCACTTCTTGCTCGACCGTGCTGCCGATAATTTGCTTATCGGGGTCTTGCAGCATCGTTCCTACGGTAAGCGCAAGGTCACGCAGTGATGATCCTTTGATCGAGCGACCGTTCAAGTGTATCTCGCCACTCAACGTACCTTTATAGCTGTTGGGAATAAGCCCGTTCAGACATTTCAGCAGTGTGCTTTTGCCGCAGCCACTCGGCCCGGCAATCAACATCAGTTTACCTGCGGGTAGCGAAAAGGAAATATCTTCGATAGCGCGTGGTTGCGAAAGTGGTTCTGCCTCTGCCAGTTTAGAAGTGGGTTTCGTCTGGGTATCATCACTAAGAGAACGGTAGCGGAAACTGAGCTTATCCACATATACCGCTGGCGAGTCTGGCATCACTTCAAATAAATTATTGGGTTGTTCGGTCATAGATGAACAAATACCTTTGTACCCGGCAACGAGTTAGTGGATTAGCGCTGTCCAGCTATATGCTGGTTATGTCTAATTCTACCGATATGGATGCTGGTTTGTCAATGTTAGCTCCACCTCTGTATCACCTGTAAACTATCCTGCGCAATCTGCTCCAATGGCGCGAGTGCGACGTATTCTTGTGTTGAGTGTTCGTTTACCACGCCGGTTGAGATCGTGAACGTTTTGATGCGCGGTCGAAAGGCGCTGGTATCGCTGCCGATGAACGTTGGATGCGTGTATAAGCGCTCGCCGCGCCGCCCCAACGTTTCTCGATAGAGGGTGAGCAAGGGTTCGTCTTCATCTATGCTATAGCTGGTGCAGTGGGGGTCAAAGGTGACTGTCGCGCTGCCGCCGTATTGCTGCGCCGCCTGCTCGAACGCGCTTTGAATAGCCTGCTGGTAGCGCTGCCGTATCTCCGGGGTCGCGTAGCTGCGTAGTTCGCCTTCGATATGCGCGATGGCAGGGATAGCATTGCGCGCGCTGCCCGCGTCGATGCGGCTGATGAGTATGCGCGTCTGATCGTCGTCCAGCGAACCATGCGGGTAATGCGCGTCTCTAAAGATGTCGATGACATTAACCGTCTCCGACAGGTCTTTGCCTGGGTGTCCGGTTTGTCCGCGAAGCTCCACGTCAAAGGCCATATAGGTCGCGCCCTGCGATACCACCGCGCCTGGCTCGAAGGCGTTATCAAACACAATGCCATCGCTTACCTGCCAGGGTGATGGATCGAATGCGCTCGCGCCAAGCAGCCCGACCTCCTCCTGTACAGTGAAGACAGCTACAACTGGCGCGTGCGGCTGCGCGCCCATGACAAGCTGTGCCAGTATGTCCAGCACAATGGCGATGCCCGCCGCATCGTCCGCGCCCAGGTTGGTGCTGCCATCGCTATACATAATGCCGCCGCGTATTACCGACTGGTGTCCGCGCCCTGGCGGCACGCGGTCCATGTGCGCGTTCAACATGAGCGGCCTACCCTCGCCAGGAAGCGAGGCGATCAGATTGCCTGCTGCATCCATATGAGTAGTCAGTCCAAGACTTGAGAGACGCTGTTCCAGATAAGCGCGAACCTGCTCTTCGTGTCCCGGTGTGCTGGCGATGCCTACAAGTTCAATGAGCGATTGAGTGATAGAATCGAGCGACATAAGATGATCCTCTCTGGTTATGTATGCCTGTCCATTCCAATTATATCGTATGGTATATTTGTAAATTTTGGAATTAAAGTGGTGAAATCTTTGTAATTTCTCTGGTGATCGGATATACTAGAGCAGATCGTGTTGTTGGCTCTCCACGGGGTAGAGCTACTTAAGCTGCTACCTGCCGCAAAGTAGAGCGCATCTCAGACAACACATGCATCTTGATTGAGTTCCAGTTCCTTGAATCGTTGGTGTCGGAACTTTCGCCGTCGCAAAAGTCCAAATGCCAGTTTTTCGAGCAATCTGGACGCCAGAAATGGTGGTTGTTCCGTTTCCAATCGGCAAATCGGTACTTAACCATCCAGGCTGGATAACCGAAAAACAATATATAGCTTGTCAATCTACTTATGCCCACTACGCGAGCGTCCGATGACAGCTTACGTAGCTCAGGGCCATGCTGAGAGGTATCGATGGCTGACGAACTTCGAGTGATGCTCGAAATCGGCCCAAAAGACAAGCGGGTGGTGGCGGTGGCACCGGATTGGCCCGGCCTTGAGCGTGGTGCGAAGACCGGGGAGGCTGCGATTGCACGGGTACAAGCCTACCTTCCACGCTACGCACCGGTGGCGAACCTGGCGGGGATGGGTGCGGAGTTCGCGGCCATCACCACCGTCGACGTGGTCGAGCGCTATCCAGGGGCGGGATCAACCGACTTCTGGGGCATCTCGTTCGCGTTCTCGGACATCGACAGACAAGTCGTGTCGAGCGCAGAATTGGAACGAGAACTGACGCTGCTACAGGCGTGCTGGGCGTTTTTCGACGATGTCCGTTCGCGCGTGTCGGCGGAGCTACAGAAGGGTCCGCGCGGGGGCGGGCGGGATCGGGACCGCATCGTCCGGCATACGTTGTGTACGGAGCAGGACTGGGCTGCGAAGCTCGGGTTGCGCACTCCTGACGGCGCGCTGCTGACCGACGAGGGCCTGAGAGCGCACCGCGACGCCTATCGCAATGCCATTCGGGCGTTCCATGCCCAGGGCAAACTGGCCCGCACCTGGCCGCTCCGGTATCTGATTCGGCACACCGCGTTTCACACGCTGGATCACGCGTGGGAAATGGAAGACAAGGACCTGACAGGCAACCGCGCGTGAGATGAGGGGCAGAAGGTGCGTAGGGCGCCACCGAGAACAGTGCGCCTTGTAAACGTCAAGAGGAATAGTCATCATAGCGTTTACAGGTGGAGCACCTCCGACAAAATGCCTACGGCGAATGACTAGTGAAAAATACCTCACCGTAAAAGTACCTGGATCACACCAGGATAATGAGAAAGAAACCACCAGTTTAATTCCAAAATTTACACCACAAGAGGAGCGTCGTCCATAACGCTTGATAACGAGAAAAGCGAACATAAAGAGAACGCTCAATGTGAACTGCTACCGGATGGAGTTTTGTATTGAGCGTTCTCTTTATGTAATCAGGTTCCGATCATCGATGGCTGGTGGAACTTGCCCGATAGGATAGTTTGCTACTTGCCGTTGCTTCCTGTATAATCGATGATAGCGAATAGAACACGCCTCAGCCTGTTGTGCGCCTGCAAGGGCCAGCACAACACCTCGCAACCTGAAAAAACAAACTGCGGACAGGGGGAATACGTGCATGGCTCGTAATTCCATAGAGTTGATGGGAACGCCCAACGGTTTATTTTACTGGATACCTGGAGAAATGGTGGTAGTGGCGCGCCTGCAACGGCATCCGGCAGCAGAGACACAGGAAATTCTGATCGAGCAAATCCGCGCTCAGCTTAACGCGCTGTTGATTGGTTATGGCATCACATTGGAAGCCTATGGCACAGTTGGACGGTGGCAGGATGCATTTCCGGGAGTGACGATGCGCCGCTCCTTTATTTTTGGCACGCATCGCCAGCAGCCATTGATCGCGATTTTTTTTCACGCGCTGCAAGCAAATCCATTAATGCATGACGCAACGCCTATGGCGCTGTCCTATATCCAGAGTAACCTGGAACAATTGGCGCAGGCTGGCTTGCATATCGTCTCCGCCATGCCAAACTGGTTGGTCTCAGCCGCTCCTTTGCACTATAGTAGCGGCGGCCCAGCTATGCCGCCGGTACCCGCGCCTGAACTTGAAGTGCTAGCGTCCACCGGCGGTCTCCCTGGCTGGCGTGTGAGCGTTGCTGATGCCGGGTTGCCGTTGCATCCCAATGGCGCGGAAGATGTGGTCGTGGCCGTGCTGGATACCGCGCATCATCCCGAACGCATTCGCGCCGCCATTACGCGCCCTGAATTGAAACGGAACTGGCTGTTACAACAGCTTGTGGCTGATTTACGCAGCGAAAACGGCTCCTTTGAAATTGAATATGATCGCTATCCCATGATTAGTGACTCTTGCACCGGGCAAGATTTCTATGGGGAGCCGCGCTACTACTTTATGCCCGATCATGGCGTATTTGTGTCTGGCCTGATACGCGACATTGCGCCACGCGCGCGTATTCGCCTCATCCGTATTCTCAACGATTTTGGTGCAGGCGATATGTACAACCTCTTTGCCGCACTGACCGACCTCGAGCAAGAGGTCATTTCTGGCTCGATTCGCTGCCTCGTCGTCAACCTTAGCCTGTGTGTGATGCCGGATATGCGACGCCTACCCTACGTCTGGTTCGATAATCGGCAGTGGCCGAGTACGCAGTTGTCGAGCGCGGTGCGCGTGCTGGCGCACATCGAAGAAGGCCTACGCCTGCTTTTTGAGAGCCTGCACGCGCAAGGCATCCTGATTGTGGCAGCATCTGGCAACGATTCCCTCCCCGCCAGAAAGCAAAATCAGAAGCCTCGCCCGCCGCGCGCGCCCGCCCGTTACGAGACAGTCCTGAGCGTTACGGCGGTCAACAGTCGCTACGCCGCCGCGCACTTTGCGAATGTCGCCTGCCTGCCGGCTTCGGATGCAGGCATTGCCACCTTTGGCGGTGATATTTATGGCACAACAGACGCCAACGGTTTGCCCGACGCGGTGCGCGGCCTGTTCATTTCGCCCACCTTCCCGAATGGCGAGCAAAATTTCTCCGGCTGGGCAGATTGGCGTGGCACCTCTTTTTCCACCGCCATTATCAGCGCGCTCGGCGCTCATCTCATGGCCCAGAACTGGTCTGCGTCCCAGGCTATCACGCGCATCGCTGCCGGCAGAGAGCGGCGCACCGATAAGCTCTACGGGTCAAGCCCCGATGTGCCTGAATTGCTAGCAAATGTGATACGTGTGCAGCAGCGCTTCGGCGTGTGATACATTCTCTTGAGCGGGTACATGTGCGTCTAAGCAATTTCTTCCTCTTATGCTGCGTTATTTAGAGTGTGCGCCTATAAAAATTGTGGGCAATCATGGTACCGGAGTCTGAGGGGGAAATAGATTTGGCAAGAGAGCTTTTGCATCTGCCCATAGTCTGGGGTGTCATTATCGTTGTTATTTTTGTGTATGCTCTGATCGTAAAAAGTGCGGATGTCTATCGAACATCCCGGCAATTTATGATAACCGTCCTGATTGCCCTGGCGGCTTCTCTGACTTTAAGCGTCGTCCTGCTACTTTTATTTCCGCTCGACAATATCTTAGTTGTCATGATAAGCACGTTGACGATCTTCATTATTGGACACCTGGGAAGTCGGGAATATGAGCAACCTGGCCCATTGCCGAAACAGGAGGAATATGCCGAAATGGTGGTCGAGGCCGATCTCAGATATGATGATTGATCCGGCGCTTCTGGTCTTGACGCTTCACTTTGTATAGCTTATAATACTGGCAAGTGGAAACGTGAAAACGTCCCAGATATGCAGCAATATCTGAATATTCAACCGGGGGCTGATAATTCAACCCTCTTGAAAGAGGCAAAACATATGATTGAGCAGACTGGCGTTGAGACAAGCACCCTGAACATGACGGCTAGCGCAGCCAGTAAGGTGCAGGAGTTGCTTACCCAGGAAAACGATCCCAGCCTGGGCCTGCGTATCTTCGTCGCGGGCGGCGGTTGCTCCGGCCTCCAGTATGGCATGACCCTCGATGAGGAGCAGGATGGCGATACCGTCATTATGCAAGAGGGCTTCAAAGTGCTGGTTGACGAGATGAGCGTTGGTTATATTACCGGCAGCGAAGTTGACTACGTTGATAGTCTGATGGGCGCTGGCTTTACCGTCAATAATCCCAATGCCGTGTCAAGCTGCGGTTGCGGGCATTCCTTCAAAACATCCGATGGCGGCGGTGAAGCGCGTGGCTGTGGCTGCGGCCACTAGAGGCCACCAACTGCATCGCTTGATCGCCACATAAGTAACGAAAAGGCACATGCTTTTTGAGAACAAAGAGGTCTTTCATACGTAATATTAGTGGAAGACCTCTTTGTCTTGTCTGTTGTTCGACGAAAAAGGAGCATGAATGAGCAGCCGATTTGCTTATCGTCCACGTTATCAGCACATGCGGTATCTTCCGCATCCCTCTTTCCACTCTCACAAAGATTTTCTTCACTATCGCTGGACCTATCGCCCGCAAACTATGCGCTTTCAGAAACGCGCGCCCGGCCAGAGCTTACTAAGTATACCCTGGGGCTACCGCTTAAAGTGGAACGCTGTAGTCCATTGAATCATACTTTAACCTTGTCTCGTTCAAGGCCATCGTTCTACCGGACAGGGAAATGCATTTTCAGGCCATGATGCTGCGACGCAAAGACTGATCTGAACTTTTGTCATTCAATGGTATCTTCATCAAGTGGGGCAGTATCGGGTTCCATCATCATGCGCTTTACCAATCCCGGCATGTCGCTGGTGAATTTGGAGTTGGCTACCACGCGCTGCGCTCCCGCCGCGAGAGCCTTTGCGCGCGCCTCTAAATCCATGTGGGAGCCGAAAGCCAGCACCGGATAGCCAGCGGCGCGTGCCTGGCGAATGGCCGCTTCCCAGTCTACGCCGGGTGTGGCGATATTGACGATCACCAGCGCGGGCCTCTCCGCGCCTTCGACGGTCAAACCCTGCTCAAAAGCTGGAAGTGTGCGCGCAGTTTTAACTTCCACGTCGTGATGGCGCAGCGTGTCACGCATCTTCACAGCAAAGAAGAGGTCTTTTTCTAAGGCAAGTATAGCGGTCAACAGCGTAGCTTCTCCCTAATCGTCGGGTGGCTCATAGACGGGTCGGCGGAATAGCTCGGCCAATTCCTGATTCACGATGTCCAGGTTAGTGTACTGTTCTTGTGACAGGACATGATGTGTGCCATTGCAATAGGGCTTATCACATTGCTTTTGATGGCTGGTCTCGAACAGCAGTTTGCCATCTTCAACACTGACCCAGATATGCTTGCGCGAATAGCCATCGCCCCATTTGAGCAGCAGGCCACCCTGGTATTCATCGAAGCGTCCCTGGCCGTACAGGTAATCGCGGTTGAACATTTGCAATATGTCGCGCACTCTACTGGCTGCGATCACCTGCTCAGCCTCTGGGCTCAGGTGTGTGGTAGCTTCTTGCGCCAGGTCTTGCTCTGGAATATATAGTTCGCGCGAAGAGTTTGACCCCTCGCGGATCATCTGCTGGATCATGGCACCCTCGACATCCGAGCGCGCGTGACTTTGTCCCAAAATAGGAGATTTTCTCTGGTTCCGGTTGCTCCTATCTGCCATGCTTATTGCTCCTCACTAGTAGTGATCAGGCGTGGTACTACTTATCTACTGTACCACGCCTGACGGAGGAATGCCATAGCTATTTCAGATTTAGAGCGTACCAGCCGGTATTTCGCCTAACGAACCGGTCGGCCCGCCGTACTCTTCCGTAAACCAGGTATTGTTGCCTGCATCCACAGCCAGACCGTTGTAGGGATGCGCGCCCGTGTTCATCAGCGTCAATGTTTTGGTGACGCCTGTAGCCGGATCGTAATTGCCTACACGCGCGCTGAGCGAGTCGTCAAACCAGATGCGTCCTTTGCTATCTACAGCTATGCCTGAGATATGCGTACCCGGACACGCGGTAGGCGTCGCCCCTGGCGTTGGCGGAGTACACAGTCCCACCGATACGTCGATGTTCTTATAGACTCCCGTTTGCGGGGTGAACTCACCGATATAGCCCGAAAACCCCTCGCTATACCAGATATTTCCAGCGGCGTCAGAGGTTATCAGGTGCGGGTTGTTCAGCGGGGCTACGGCGTACTCTTTGATCGTTATCGCCCCGGTGGTGGTCGGAGTGAAGCTGGCAATCTGCATCGTATTATTCTCAGCAAACCAGATGTTGCCAGCCACATCCATAGTGATCCCGTAGGGATGGCTGATGGCAGTAGGAACGGTAGTTTCAACGAACTTCTTCGTGGCGGGACTGAAAAATCCAATCTTATTCCCGGTGTATTCAGTGAACCAGATGTTGCCATTCTTGTCAAAAAGAAGATCGTAAGGATTGGCGCTGGCGGTCGGTACCGTCCATTGCTTCCAATGGGGTGTAGTGCCGGGTATCAACTGACCGATAGCGTTGGTCGTCGGTTCAGTGAACCAGACGCCGCCACTCTTCGCCATAGCTAGAAAAACCGGGCTGGAATATCCGGTCGGCTCCAGATAATTTTTGACCAATGCCTCACTAGAGCGCGTGTATTCGCCAATATAGGATGGGAAGGTGGTCAAGCAATTGGGCTCGGCGTCACAACCAGGCTCCGCTACCCAGATATGACCGGCTTTATCGAGTACCACGCCCCAGGGATTGGCCTGCGTCGGCGTTTCCTTTACTCCAGCGGCAAATGCTGAAAACGTACCGAGCAAGGTCAAAGCCAGGGCGATACTCCCTGTCAGTGCCACAATAGCGAGCGTGGCACGTATTACGATCCCTCTTTTTCGACCGTTCGACTGAGCCGATACTCTTTGTACTGGTTCCTTCATATCTACTCCTACAGTTCTCTCCATGCATTTTCCCCAGAAACATTTCTGGCAACGAAAGATTACCAGTGAGAATAATGCACTATTGCTCCTCAATGGTACAGGTACAAAAGTATCATAAAAAGAGTCGAAGTGGGTCACTTGTCTGTTTGCTGCTGGCGCATCTATTGAACAAATGCTCTTGACAAATGTTCTCATTGCACGGTATACTTTCAATGCACATGGTGTCGTTATTGTTTCTGTAATTGTTGCTTTAAGTCTGTTAAATATAGAACATATGTTCTATATTTATACTTGAATGTAGTGTGACAGGTGCCAGGTCAGAGAAGAACACCGGACCACAATGTAGCCATTGTCCTGAAGATTGCTGGCGTACAAACGAGCGCTGCCCTGATTGATCGATGGGGAGGAATACGCTATCGTTGCTACGTCAGGACGCTGAGGGGGCGTCCAATGGCGGCTTCATTGGAGCCATTTTTGCGGGCCATTGATGACCTGCTGGCTCATGCTGGGGCGAAAGGTTGGCCTGTGAGCGGCCTCGGTTTCTCCATTCCGGGGACGTTGGATGCAACGGGTCGCCGCCTGCGCGTTATTCCCATCTTGCCGTCACTCAATGATCTGCCCCTGTGCGATCTGCTCGAGGCCCGGTATAGTCTGCCTGCTCATTTGAGGGTTGATGTAGACGCGGCGCTGCTAGGTGAATATCACTTCGGCACGGGTAAAGGCTATCAGCGCCTGCTCTATTTGACGCTTAACGCCGTAGCTGGCGCGGCTTTCGCCGATCATGGGAAATTATATCAAGCTGCGCAAGCGGGTCTGGGTCATGTAGCGCATTTGCCTATCGCTACCAGTGGGCCGCGTTGTAGCTGTGGCAGGCGTGGCTGCATCAATTCGCTGATCTCGCTGGAAGCAATACAGAAACTGGCGCAGCGCAGCTTTCACCGTGCTGAGGAGAACGGCTCGGTAAGCAATCTTATCTCGCGTGGAGCATTTAACGCGCAAATTCTGGCGGAAGAAGCGATACGGGGGGACGCGGTAGCTCTGCGTATCTATGAAGAGATTGGGCGCTGCCTGGGCGCGGCGGTGGCGCGTTACATCGGCCTGTACCAGCCGGACGCGCTTATTTTAGGCGGCAGCGTGCTAAGCGCCAATGAAGTCTTGTTTGCCAGTATCCAGAGTACTTTGACCATGCATGTTGCAACCATCACCGATCGCCCGGTCAGGATCGCGCTGGCTCACCTGGGCGGTGATGCCGCATTGATTGGCGCTTCGACAGTGTTTTTCTCACAAAATGACAAACCCGCGCAAAAGGCGATAGCAAATAAGATGCGTTCTGAGATACAATGGAACTAAATCCCATGAACAGGCAATTCAAAGAAAGTTCTTTTTATGCCATTACTCGCCATCGGACTCTTGCTTATCGCGGCGGTACTCCATGCCACCTGGAACCTGTTTGTGAAACGCGCCAAAGAGAAACAGGTGATGATCTGGCTGGCGCTGCTGACCGGTGTACTCATTTATTTGCCTCTTGTGCTGCTCAACCCTATAAATGTGCTGAGTGTATGGCCGTTTATCCTGAGCAGCGCCATCATGGAATCCATTTATTATATTGTCTTAATACGCGCTTATGAGAATGGTGATTTCTCACTCGTCTATCCAATGGCTCGCGGCACCGCGCCCGCGTTGTTGGCTGTATGGGCGGCACTCTTCCTGGGCGAGCGACCGACCTTGCTGGGAGTGATTGGTATCTCTTTGCTGGTGCTTGGCCTGATAGTGGTGGGCGGCAAAGTCTGGTGGTCGTTGCGCAAGGCCGCGAAGCTAAGCACAAATGCGCTGGGCATGGCGCTCGGAGTGGCACTGTGCATCTCCATTTATAGCACCATTGATGGCGCGGCTGTGCATCGTGTGAATCCCCTGCCTTACACTGTGATTGTGATTGCGTTGGCTGCTGCTATGATTACGCCTGCTATGTTGTTGCGCTATGGCAAGGTCGCCATTAGCGCGGAATGGCGCGCGAACTGGCTGCGTATTGTGCTGGTTGGCATCTTTACTGTGCTGGCCTATATGCTTGCGCTCAAATCGTACACCATTATCCGTGTCAGTTACGCGGGGGCTATACGTGAGGTGAGCGTGGTCTTCGCCGCTTTTCTCGGCTGGAAGCTGCTCAATGAGGAATTGGGCGCGATTAGACTGGTTGGATCGGGCCTGATTTTTTCCGGTATTCTGGTGATTGCTCTGGCGGCAGGTTAGATGAGATGTGGTAGCATGGAAATACATGAAGGATGATATATGCCCAACGATTCCTGGACGAAAAGCGTTCACCACGATGGTTCGCCGTATTATGTGACAGGCAAAGTATTTCAAATCGGTTCAACGCTAACCTTGCGACTGCGCGCGGATGTGGAAGCGCCTATTGAGCGCGTGTTTTTGCGCACGACCCCTAATGGCGAACTGCGAATGCAGGAGATGCGCCCGGCTCAAATCGAGCAAATCGCGCGCTGGTGGGAGATTGATCTGAAGCTGCACATGCCGCGCACCAATTATCGCTTTTTTATAGATGCGAGCGATGGCGGCTACTGGCTCTCTACCGCAGGCATCACGCGCCATGCGCCTACCGACGCCACTGATTTCAAAATTCTGGCGAACTATCAGAATCCCGCCTGGGTGCAGGAGAGCGTCTTTTACCAGATATTTCCTGACCGCTTCTATGATGGCGACCCATCCAATAACGTGCGTTCTGGCGAGTATGATTGTCATGGTCAGCCGGTAATCGCGCGCGCCTGGGGTGAGCGTCCGCGCCCGCATTCTGAGACGGGCGCGTGCGAGTTTTATGGTGGCGATCTCCAGGGCATTACACAAAAGTTGGATTACCTGCAAGACCTGGGCATCACAGCTCTCTATCTTACACCTATTTTTACCGCGCTCACCAATCATAAGTACGATGTGGTGGATTATAAGCAGGTAGACCCGCATTTCGGCGGCGAAAAAGCCTTAGTAGCCCTGCGCGAAGCCCTTGATGCGCGTGGTATGCGCCTGATGCTCGATATTGTGCCAAACCACAGTGGCTCAAGTAATGCCTGGTTTCTCGATGCGCAGGCCGATGCTACCGCAGAGACGGCGGACTTTTACACCTTCTACCAGCACCCAGAAACATATGAAGAATTTATGGGAGTGCATAATCTACCCAAATTGAATTACCGCAGCGAGCTGCTGCGCCAGTACATGTATGCCGCGCCGGATGCGGTCATGCGCTACTGGCTCAAACCGCCTTTTCGCATTGATGGCTGGCGTATCGATGTGGCGAATATGGTGGGTAGCCAGAATGAAATACAACTTGGGCATAAGGTTGGGCGCGGGATGCGCCGCGCCGTCAAAGCCGAAAAGCCCGACGCCTACCTGATCGGCGAGCATTTCTACGATGGTACGGCCCATTTGCAGGGCGACGAACTGGATGCCATCATGAATTACCAGGGCTTTATGTTCCCCGTATTGCAATGGCTGACCGACTTTAATATTGGTGAAGTCTGGAGGCGCAACTGGCCTGATAAGCAAACGCTCCCAACCAGCGCAATGGCAGCCCAGTGGCAAACGTTTCTGGCGGCGGTACCCTGGCAGGTTGCTATACAACAATTCAATCTGCTGGACAGCCACGATACGCCGCGCATCTTGACCCATCTGGACGGAGATATTGAGCGAATGCGCTTGGTCGTTACCTTGCTTTTCACGTATCCCGGTGTGCCATGTATTTATTATGGCGATGAAATAGGCATGGTAGGAGCCGATGACCCCGATAACCGCCGCTGCATGATCTGGGACGAAGCGGCATGGAATACCGATTTGCTCGCGCACTATAAGCTACTGACCAACTTACGTAGAAGTTCACCAGCCCTGAGTCATGGCGGTTTCCAGATGCTCTATGCTGAGGGTAACACGGTAGCCTTCATGCGCGAAGCCCCGGAGGAACGCCTGCTGATTGTGGCGCGTCGCGCAGAAGACGAACTCGCCGCGCTTCCAGTACACTCCGCCGCTTTGCCAGATGGTACGCATCTCCTCGAATTGCTTACGGGAGCCGAGAGCCTGGTTTCCGGCGGCATGTTGCCACTGACCGGTCTTTCACAGATTGGGGCGCAAATCTGGTGCGTTGGGTAATTGGCGCGGACGAGAATCCATATCAGGAAGATGCCGCAGATAGAGCCTGTTCCAATTTGGAAAGTGTTGATGGCGAGGCCACGTACACTTTTACGCGCAGGTCAGGCGTGATGGATGTCTGGAAGGTCACATGGTCAAATTCCCCTGCGAGATCATCCGGCGCATGTGGACCGAGCGCGAAGTCAATTTTGAAGGACGCTACTACCAACTCCAGCAAACGTATTGCGAACCCAAGCCAGTCCAAAAGCCTACACCGCCCTTTGTAATTGGTGGAGTAGGCGAGCAGTTGACCCTGCGTATAGTCGCGCAATACGCCGATGTCTGGAATTATCCGCGCTTCCCACTTGGAACCGTCGAAGAGTTTCAACACAAGAACAGGGTACTCGACGAATATTGTGCTGAGATTGAACGCGACCCGGCAAGTCTGACGCGCTCGGTACAATTCCTCATCGACCCGCGAGAGAACCCGGCCACTACACGCCAGACCATACAAGACTTCATTGCAGCAGGGGCAACGCATCTTGTGCTGGCTCCGCGCGTACTGGTACTAGAAGAGGGCATCGCGCACTGGCTAAGCAAAGAGATTATTGAACCTGTGCGCGAAGCTCTCGAAGAGAACGCTTTATAAGTGGGGGTGGTCAGGATTGGAACTTTACCGCGCTCTCAATAGCATCGAACGAAGCTTACACGGGATTGCGCCCCGCGTAAAAAGCTTAGACTTCTCTCACAAGCGAACCGGAAAGCGGCCCGGTTTGTGGCGACAGTTCAGTCGGTGGCAGGGGCAGGCGCAGCAGAATGATGGTGCCATGTTCGGGACGTGGACGGGGAACGGAGCGAATAGTCAACAGACCGCCAGCCTCGCGCGCTTTAAGCTTGGCCTTGAATAGACTGGTCTTGTCGGCTGTGACCGTGTTTATATCAAAACCGCGCCCATCATCGGTAATCATGATCTCGATACCGCCGTTAGCTCGAGTTGCGCGCACAATGGCAAGCGATGCTCCAGCGTGGTTATAAATGTTGAGCAGCGCCTGTGTCACTGTATACGAGATGGCTTCTGCGAACTTCTGGCCCTCGCCGGTCGCTTCCAGGTCGTGGTTCAGTTCGTCCAGAGCGTACAGGTTGGGTTTCACGATCAACATCGATTCGGGATGGAGCGCGGGCAGGTCTTCACTGATCAATTTTTCCAGGTGCAATTTCAGTCCCAGGTTGCGTCGTTGGTAGGAGTCCTCGACGAGTAATTGCAATCCGCGCAAGTCGCCCTCTAGCTCTTCGCTGATTTTGCGTACCTTGCCTAATGCCTCGATCACTGGCTGTATTGTAGGCTTGATAGCCGGATTCTGCTCGGATTCCAGTTTCAGCTTATGCTGCCAGTGACCCAGCAGCGAGCGTATGCGCAGCGCCTGCTGTTTAGGCTGATCGTGGATGCGCTGGGAGATGATGGAACGCAGGTGCGCGTCGGCATTCAACAGAAGTGAGGTCGCCTGTTGCAGTTCGCGGTTGGATGAGAGCAGTTGCTCCGCTGTCTTTTGCTGCTCGCGTACCACCTCTTCGCGTTGCTCGAGCGTGACCTCTAAGCGGTCGATCATACGCAGCGAACGAATGGCATACATGAGTACCAGGGGATAGACCGCCGCCAGCAGGTAAAAGACTTGCAGCGGCACCAGCGTTTGACCCGTCAACAAAATTGGTAGAATGCCCAGCAGGAGGCCCAGTCCAACACCGCCAATCCAGAGCGTTAAGAGATCAATCAGGCGTCGCCGGATATGCGGCACGATACTCGATCTCGACGAGACCAGGATGCGCGCGAGCGAACTTAGCCCAATGCACAGGCTTAGCACACCGCCGAATACGGCATAACTCAGCGCGAGTATAAGCTGCAAACGGGTCGGTACGCTGCCCTTGATAAGCAGCGAACTCAGGTCGAAAGCCAGTAACGCCAGTATTGGAAGATAAGGCAAGCCGTCAATCAGAAGACGGGGTTTGCGTGGGTTCTTCAATGCTCCTGGCCGGTAGGTCAGGCTGAGTTGAATAAAAGCTGCGCCCAATAACGCGAACGACGGTATCCACAGCAGTTGGAACACCAGGTCGGCCTGATATGCTTGCCATGCATTGCCCCAGTGACTGTAGAGTAGAAAGAGCATAGCAGGCGGTAAAAGCGTGATGCCCTCGACAGCCCCTGTCCATTCGAGCGCAGTCGCCAGCAGCAGACCACCTACCAGTAACCAGCTTAGCCCGGCAATCAATGTCCATCCATAGTTGTTAAACCACATACTTGCTGTGAAGGTGGTGGCAGGGTAACTTACGACATGGGTTTGACCATTCTGCTGCACCGTGTAGTCGATGCTTGCTCCCGGCTTGCTATGCTGGTATACATTGGAAAGCGCGGCAATATCCCCGCCGTTTACAGCGGTAAGGGTACTTTGATTGGTCAGTGAAACGAGAGGTATGGGTAATGGCGCGAGGCCGGGTGGTGTTGAGATAACAACAACCTGGTTATCTGTATCGATGCCCCAGAAAAACCCGCCAAAAGTTTGACCCACCTGGCTTATCAGGCGTGCATGTCCAATGCCGCTTATGATAAGCAGGGCCAGCGCAACGAACAAATAGAGTAGTGCCAGGCGGGAGCGCAGTCGCTTCCACCCTTGTTGTATTGTGCGTTCATTATGAGAAATAGACACGCTTTAGTTTAACATGCAGAGTGGCCTGACGCAAGCGCAATTGTGAATTTTTGACTTGAAAAGAGCCTGCTTTCTGTGGTATGCTAAATGTATGAATAGTATACACGCGAGGCATAATCACTCGCATGGCATGGCGAAACAGAGCCTGCGCCTGGCTTTCTTTCTGACTATGCTGATCCTTGTAGCAGAACTTGTTGGCGGTTTTGTTGCAAATTCCCTTGCCCTGCTCTCTGACGCCGGACATGTTGTTACCGATATCTTCGCGCTTGGTCTCGCCTGGTTTGCCGTTGTGCAGGCGGAACGACCCTCCAATGCACGCAAAACCTTCGGGTATCACCGCGTGGGCATTCTGGCAGCTCTCGCCAATGCAGTGACATTGATATTGATTGCCGTTGTGATTCTCTGGGAGGCTGTGCAGCGCTTCCAGCATCCTGAGCCGGTTCAGCCGCTCATCATGTTTCTCTCGGCTGGTATTGGCATCGCAGTCAATCTCTACATCGGCTTTGGGCTACGCAAAGAAGGCGATAGTCTGAATGTACGCGCCGCTACACTGCATGTGTTTGGCGATGTTGGCGCGTCGGCAGGCGTAATTATCGCCGGTATCGTCATTCTCCTGACCGGCTGGACCATTGTTGACTCACTACTCTCAGTTGGCATTGCTGCCTTGATTGCTGTTGGCGCGTGGCGCATCCTGCGCGAAACGACGGATATTCTGCTCGAAGCCGTTCCGAAAGGATTGTCTATGCCCGATCTTGTGCGCGATATGCGCGAGGTTGAGGGCGTCCAGGATGTGCATGATTTGCACGTCTGGTGTATTACCAGCAATATGTATGCCCTGTCCTGCCATATCATGATTGATGATGTGCCGCAAAGCAAAAGCTCAATCATCCTGCAATCCCTGAATAAAATGCTTAACGAGCAATACCACATTGGTCACGCGACCATCCAGTTTGAGTGCAGCCCCCATCAAGAACAATGCTGCTCTATCGAAGGTCTACTTTATTGTCACATGGACGCGAATGAAGACTCCTGTGATCATACTCATAGCCACGAATTAGAGTCCGCCAGTAAAGTCGGCCCCGAACGACTATAAAAGGATTCCCTGATGGCTCGCTCAATGCAAGCGACAACCTCATCTGAGTACTCACGCGCCGGACAGATACGCCTTGGCGTTTGGATCGAAGCCCTTTCGCTCGCGTGGATGGTTATCGAAGCCAGTATTGCCATAACCGCCGGCTTGATGGCTCGCAGCGTCTCCCTCGAAGGTTTCGGTTTCGATAGTATTGTCGAGTTGGTAGCTGGCGGTGTCCTGTTGTGGCGCTTGTTAGTGGAGCAGCGCGGCAGTTCTCTCGCTTCTATCGAACGGGCCGAGCGACGCGCTGCCTGGATTACGGCCATCAGCCTGTTTACTCTCGCCCTTTACATTGTTGCCAATAGCGGCTTCTCGCTGCTCACGCGCAGCCACCCGCAGGTCTCGTGGTGGGGCATTGGACTAGCTATCGCCGCCGCTATCATCATGCCTCTGCTCTGGCAGGGCAAATTGCGCGTAGCCCGGCGTATCGGCAGCGCCGCTCTTAAAGCTGATGCCGTATGCAGCGTGACCTGTGCCTATATGTCATTCGCGCTGCTGATCGGCCTCTTGCTCAACACGCTTTTCGGCCTGTGGTGGGCTGACTCGCTGGCTGCGCTCGTGCTGGTCTACTTCATTGTACAAGAGGGACGCGAAGCATTACACGAAGCCCGCACCGGCGAGACATGCAGTTGCGGCGACGAAGATTGCTTGTAAGCAAGCAGAAGCGTGACAGAAGCCTCACTTCTCCTGAATAAGCAGCAATAATTCATCTATACTACGGACAATCCGTTCGCCGTTCGCGCAAATGCCCCAGATGATATTATTCAACCCCCCACGTTTATCGTCACTTATGCCGTAACAGGGTTTTCCCAGAGCATACATATAGCCGAGTTCGGCGCTTGTCCCCGAATCATGATCCGTTCCGGTTAATAATGCCACAATCAGATCAGCCGCGTTGAGTGCGTCCATATCGATCTTGAAAATACGCAAACGCTCTTCGCTTGAACCCAATTTGACAAGTCCGGCGTCGCGCTGGGGCAGAAATGTGCGATAGCCCGCCGCCTCAAGCGCCTCCGCAATCCGTTCCAGGTACCAGCGTTCGTGCGTATTGAAAAGCGGGCCAGCCACGTAAATGTATTTCATCGTTAATCTTTTCCTTTTCATGTTCTGATAGCTCATCAGATACTTTCAAGTCTACAGGCGTTGTCAATCTCTCTTGACAAAGTACCTGGCTCCATGCTAAAATTATGACTGAAAAGTCATGAAATAAATGGTAGTCACAATTTGTTCTCATTGTCAGAGAATATTATAGGAGTCAGAAAATAATAGGAGGTGCAATGATGCTACCAGTAACGGCTCCTCGTTCACTGAAAGAAAAGCAGCGCCAGGAGCGCGAAGAGTTGATCTTACAGGCTGCCGAAGAGGTGTTAGCCGAGAAGGGCTACTTTGAAACTTCCGTCGATGAGATTGCGGCCAAAGTTGGCATTGCTAAAGGAACGGTGTATTTGCACTTTCCCAGCAAAGAGGACCTGGTGGTCGCCATTCTTGAGCGCAACACGCGCGCGCTAGTAGAGCTTGTCGAAGTTACGGCTGCTGCGGCCCATAGTAATCGTGAAAAGCTCGAAGCGATACTCCAGGTTGTATACGGTGGTTTTTTTGACCCGCGTAAAAGGCAGATCATGCAATTGCCCTACGCGGTCATGAATGGTTCGGAGTTACGCCGCGTGTTTGTGGAGAAGAAAGGATGTATGAAAGAGGCGTGGAGTCGCCTGGCAGCACTCATCGCATCGATCCTGGAGGATGGAAAAGTGGAGGGCGAATTTGATAATACGATACCTACGCCAGTTATGTTAAGTGCATTTTTTAGTTTGATGTCGCCACGAAGTTTTGAGCATCTCAATGAGAATAACCAGATGCCTGCTGATGAATTTGTGAAGCATCTGGCGCGTTTCTACTTCAAAGGCATCGCAGTAGTTCAGGGGGAGTAAATTTCTTTATGGCAGAAACCATTTCAATGCAAGCCGCAGAGGAGTACGAGCAGCCGCGCTTTACACGGCGCGAGACCATTTTGACGATGATCGGCGTGCTGATGGTCATGTTGCTGGCCTCGCTCGACCAGACGATTGTCTCGACGGCAATGCCGCGCGTGATCGCTGATCTGCACGGCTTTGATCGCTATACCTGGGTTTCAACCGCTTACCTGCTTACTTCGACTGTGACGGTGCCGATCTATGGTAAGCTTTCAGATATGTTCGGGCGCAAGCCCATCTTTTTGTTTGGTATTGTATTATTCCTGATTGGGTCCGCGCTTTCGGGTGCGTCGCAAGGCATGAACGAGTTGATTGCCTTTCGCGCTTTCCAGGGTCTCGGCGCGGGCGCGTTGATGCCCATTGCTATAGCGGTCGTAGGTGATCTGTTTACACCGCGCGAGCGCGGAAAATGGCAGGGCGTTACGGGCGCGGTCTGGGGTCTTTCGGCTATTCTTGGCCCGACTCTGGGTGGATCAATCACACAATATTCGACATGGCGCTGGGTCTTCTATGTCAACCTGCCTGTTGGTATCGCCGCTATGCTGGTCTTGATCTTCCTCATGCCTACTCTGCGTGGGAGGTCAGAGAAAGTGTCGATTGACTATACCGGCGCTGCTCTACTGGTGCTTGGCACCGTGCCTCTACTGCTTGGTTTCACCTGGGCGGGTGTGCAATATGCGTGGAACTCGCCGCAGATCATCGGCATCTTTGCTGGCTCAATCGTCGTGCTGGCAGCCTTCGTGGTCTACGAAGCATTGCTTGAGCGGCGCGGCGGACAGCCCATTATTGAGCCGAGCCTGTTTAAGAACAGGATATTCACCGTTTCGGCTGTGGTGACGGCCATCTTCGGTATGGGATTGTTTGGCAGCATCTTCTTCATCCCCCTGTTCGTGCAGACACACCCGTTTCAAGTACGTCTGCAACACTAAGCGCCTTCGCAAACGAAATCATATCAATAGGCAAGAACCAGAGTACGCTTACATCCCCCTTTTTTGTACTCTTTGCCATTTCATTAAGCTGCGCCCATAAAAACTCACGCTCTTTCACGGTCTCGGTAAATGCTGCGGCTTGTTGCAAGTCAAGGTAGGTAACTGTCCAGTGAAACTTTCCCCCTTTTTCCATACGCCTGTAGTCACGCTGTACCCTGAGCGTACAGGCTTTATCCCTCATTTGGTTGGGGGTTTTATGCGGTATTGCTTGCATAAGTGCAAGCTGCGGCGCATGGGGATAGAGGCGTCGAATGTTTTCTTCTTCTTCCTCTGTCCAGTCGTTTGTTGTCGGCGTTTTCGAGGGTGTCCCGCGCCAAAGCAACGCAACATCTTCACCGCTCCTGGTCGTAAGGGGTTCTATCCAGGTGATATGAAGGGTCATAAGGTGGGGGGACAGGGCGTTTATCTTCACCTCTTTTATGAGTTTCTTCATGATGTCTTTTTTATCCTGGGGGTCTCGTTTATGAAACTTTGCCCGCAAGTGAGACAACACATCATAGAAGCCAACAATAGAGCGTGACGGGTCTTCCTGGGCTTCTGCTGCGGCTTTGTCCCGTTGTATTTGCAGTCTTCTTAGCTGCAAGAGTAAACTTCTTTTTTCCACTAACAGCGGATCGTCTTTATCAAGCTCTATTGGCTCTCCGTTATCATCAACTAACCCCTCTGTTGCTTTGAGAATGGTGTTGCTCACTCGTTTGAGTGCTTTTTGTGTGTTCAGAATTGCAGTATCAAGCACTTCAAGGGTACTTTGCCCTTCTCCTGCTCTCTGTCCAAAGTATGCTTTCACCCGCTCAACGAGCTTATCATCATATTCTGCCAGGGCTATGAGCCTATCAAGCACAATTCTATCAATGGGGCGTATTCCTAAGTTCCAGACGTTTTCTAAGCGTCCTAACCCAACGCGGGCTTTTTGCCCAAAGTAGCCACCAGCGCGACAGGAGTAGGTTGGATGATCGCACCAAATTTCTGCATAGGTGCTGATAGTACCATCATCGGAAGTCAAAAGGCCGTGTAAAATGGCGTCGGTTTCTATGTCTTCTCGTCTGTATTGCCTTGTCCCTCCTGTTCTCTCAAACGGGGTGCCGTCAAGGTAGTTTCCTGTGATGGCTGCAAAACACGGCTCTAACAGGTCAAGAGGAATGGCCGCGTTAAACGCATTGGGGATAAGCATTTCATTTCCCTGTTCATCTGTCCCTGCTTTGGCAAAGCCCGCTAAACTGAGGTTTGACAGGTATTTTCGTAGTGGTTCATAGCTTATAAACGTGTATCCCCCATTGGCTTGTGTGAGTCGGGTGACAGGCAAGTATTCTTGAAAGTCCTCATCTGGCATGAGCCTGAATATATACGGCTTGTCTTCCACATAGCGGGCTATTCTACCCATTTCAAAGTTAAACTCGGTGAATTTCTTGAACAGGTCTTCGGCTGCTTCCTGCCAGGGGTCGTAGATGACAGGGACTTGATACTCTTTTGCCATGTCACGTTGCAGGACATACGGCAATGCAAGCCCGCCGCCGCCGTACAAGCCCTTTGACACTTTCAGCGCCCGCGCTCTATTCATGTAGCCTATCTGATTGACAATGTAGGCGTAAGCCTGGATCATGGCTTCCTGAAACGCTCGTAAGTCTGCCTCTTTGGTAAAGTCATAGACGATAATCCCGCGCTCCTGGGGGACAATGACTTTTATTTTCATTCTTTCGGCAAGCTGTGTGAAGGTTGATACGTTCGCAAAATGTTTGTCTCTAAAGAGACGGTCGGGACGGGCTAAAACGATGTCCCCTAGCTGGTTTTCGGCAATTTCCACATGTAACGCTCGAAGCTTGAGCCGTTTATCAATGCCTTTGGTTCCTGAAACGCCCGCGCCTTCATCGAAAATGTGAATGTTTCGGTCGTGGCCTTCTCCCCGTTGTGCAAAGACAAAAGGATACAACGACTCTTGCAACATTCTGCTTTCGATGTGCAATTTATCACTTCCCCGCTTTGACTGGCGGTAGAGTATGCCCGTTGCGCGGGTTAAATCTAATTGGACGTTGTGATAAAAGGGTGATAGGTGTGTATCAACCTGCATAATCTTAAAGGCCATGTGGGGTATCTTCCTTTCTCATCAATAACGTTTGCAAAAATGCGAGAACCCGCGCTCGTTTCTTCTCGTCTAAAAGCCGTAGTCCTATGGTAAATTTCATCAATTCCTCGTCCTGCGGGGAAGACGAATAAGACAGAGGACTACTGCGCTTGCTGGTGGTGGGCTGCGTGTTGGTATCCTGAGACATGTAAAAGCTCTCCAATTCGTTTGTTGGAGAGTGCTAGGGTAGAACATGAGGAAAAAGGAAAGTGACGCGGGTGTGTGGCTTTCCCGCGTTTGTTGAGGATACCTATGAGAATAATACACTGAGCTTTGTGTTTTCTGCAAGGGTTTATCCTATTTTCATGATCTCGCGGCTGTAAAAGGGGTGTTCATAGGTTCGGGTTTGTCCTTCAAGGGCTACCGTATGAAGCCCTGTAAAAAAGCTGTAGCCTGTCACAACACCCTCATACCCGTTAAACCGTTGCCACTCATCAGCATCATAGACTCTGGCTCTCCCTCCTTCAGTTATGAGGGGGAGAGAATAGCGTTTCTCTTTTCCTGGGTATAAGGGGTCAAGCATGGCAGGTTGTACGAAATGCTCACGGCGCAATGGTACGGTTGCCTCTGTAAATTGTGGTTGTATTCGTTGCTGTCGTCTCATCGTCTCACCTGCCTGTAAGCTCTGCAATTATATCAAATATCACGGTTCCCCTAACACCTCAAAAATTTCCTCATGATCGGCGATGTCAAATGCTGCTAAGAGGGTTTCCATAGAGGAGAATTCCATAGTAAATTCACCGATGGCGTACTCTCCAACACAGATTGTTAAAGTTGCGATGATGGCCTGCTCGTTAAGGTTCTTTCTGACTGCGGTAACGTGCAAATTAGGGTGCATGGTAAAGCTGACCTGTTCACCCTGGGCTATCTCGTCAATGACTTCTTGGTATGCGTAGACTTCTTTCATGCTGGCTGCTCCTTGTCTGTAGCTGCTGGTAGATAACTCTCTTGGTCAACTGTGATGGTCTGCACTCCTGCGGCGATCATCTGTTTTAGATCATCCCTGAGCCGTTTTACTGCGTCTCTCACTTCTGGAGGTGGGACGCTTCGGGCTGTGAGAAATCTTGCAAGATTTAACATCTCCAGCAAGATAAGTTGTCGCTCTGCTGCGGTTATGCGGTGTACCATAGTGCGCCTGTTCTCTCGCCACATTGTAAACGTAGCTTGTTATACGCCTCTACAACCTCAATTAAAGCACTATGGATTAGGTATGGGAGGTGGTCGTTTCGCCGCTTCAACTCATTTGCTGGTAACGTCCAGTCGGCGTAAGGAACTATTCTTTTCAGCCACATGGCAGCACACACGAGGGTAGGTACTGTTTCAAGAGCGAGAGACGTACCAGAATAAACATGCACAAGGTTATATGCTGTCTCTGGCGCAAGAGGGCTTATTGGTTTACGAAACTTGGTTACTTGCTGAATGGCTAGCCCTATGCCTATTGCTTCGGTTACGTCTCTCATCTCATGCTCACACTGAAATAGCTGGTGTTCGTGGGCAAGCCCACAGGTAAGTATCGGGATTCTGCGGTGTTCGTAGTGCAACATGAAAACCACTCCTTGTTAAAACGGCGCGTAGATCAGCAAAAACTTAATGTGCATAGCGTCGGTGGGTATTAGATCAGTGTTCCCTATGCCGTTAATACTGGCTCGTTTGATGCCAGGTATCATATGTAGAAGTCTCAACGCTTCTACTTTTGTTTTGCCTGTTAGCAAGGCTTTGATAGCTGGCTCGTTGATCTGGTATATCCAACTTGCGCTACAGGTGAAATGTAAGACTACTGTTTTTGTGTTGGTGGTGGTCGCCTTCGTAACCGTAACTGTAGGTATGTCTTTTAGCGCGTATCCAGTTCCTAATGTAGCCCTGGCCTGGTTGCTAAGAAGCTGCATAGCTCTGGTGGTTAGCTCTTGGCTATCGTAAACAAGAGCAGTACACTTTTCAGCAACCGTTACTGTTACCTGGCTCGTTTCATCTCCTGCTTGATGGTTTGCTGTTATTTGTGGGTTGCAAGGTTCTTGCTGCATCTGTTCAGTAGACGTAAGCTGACCGTGTAACGCTGCGCTCATGCTAGAGGTGACTTTTACTTTCAAGGCTTGGGCGGCGTTTGTTATATCTGCCTTCGTTACTACCTGGAAGTACCGTTCATCGAGGCCGTTGCTGAACGCTGCTTCATTGCGTACTTTTAAGTCTGGTGAAAGCGACGAGTTAATATCAAAGGCTGCGATGTTACCCTGACTGCCGACGAGAACGGCATGAGCGAAAATGGGAATACTGCCTATAGCTGGTAGGTTAGCGGCGGGAACGGTAACATTTTGGTCTATGGTTACTTTCACACCATCGCTACCTGTAAACACGCTCCCGCTTTGTATATACTGCGGGCTGGAACTGCCGTTATAAAATACCAGTGTTCCCGTTGCCTCTGTCGCCTTCTGATGTTTTACCCCTGTCGTTGGAACGGTAACACTTTGACTAACCGTTATGGGGGATAACAGCTTTCCTAGTGGCAAGCTGCTTTTTAGCGTAATGGTCTCTGATTTAGGGACAAGGGTTACGGTTGCCGTTGGGCTAAAGAGGGCGGTGAGTGTCGTGTCTGCGCTATCTAACAGGAGAAACAGGGAAAAGATGAGAAGCGCGATCACAAAAAAGGGCGGTGCTTTTCGTGCTGGTGCGGTAACTGATGGCTTACTGTCCACTATAGGCGGTTGCTGATCTTCGTCAAGAGGAATGCTAGATAAGATCACTCCCCCGCCTTCAACACGGTAGCGGTGGATAACCAGTTCTGGTACGTCGTCTCTCTGGTCGGGTTGCTGCTGCGCCTCTTGGCCTTCCTCTCTGTCTTTCTCCATGTCTGCAAGGATGTTAGGTACTGCGTTCGCGTACTGGCTCATACTTTCTTCCCTCTCTAGTGGCATGGTTGTAAGTTGGCGGGTAACGTGATGCGATCTCCTGGTTGTGCTGGCCGAAAACCTTGACCAGTGTTGAGAAACACAAGATTTTGACCTTGAATATTAACTATCAAGTCGGGCTTCCCGTCGCCGTTTACGTCGGCAAACTCGCCCGTTATGGGGATGGTGTCGTACCCGTCTGTTACCAGTTGGGGCAAGAGGTACGTTTTCTGTTTCGTCTCGTCTCCCCCTGGCACTTCTATTACTTCGGGGTGTCCGTGTAAATTCAAAAAGATAAAATGGGATGGGGTTTGCCTACTGTCTCTATGTCCTACAACGGCGTCACATTGCCACGTTCGAGGGTAGCCGTAGGTTGCATATGTTTGGTGATCCTGCCACCAGGCATATACTTGTAACCCTGCAACAAACAGAGCAAGCATGAAAAGCATACCTACCCCAAGTGTAAAAAGCGGGTGTGCGCGGAAAAAACCGCGCTTTTGCCGCTTCGGTGTTGTTGCGGGTACATCCTCTGTTGTCGGTGCTGCGTGGGCGCGTTTAGGGATAACCGTACTATGGTCTTCAATGCGGAAGCGTGGTTTCCCTGCTGGTGCGTAAGTTCGTGCGCTACTTGGTAGTCGTCCTGGGCGGGGATCGTCTTGCAAGTCCATATCTTGCTCTATGATCTGGCTATCGTAGGTAGTATTGCGTGTAACCTGGACTTGTCGTGCTACGCTTCGCCAGTCTTTCCCTCTAAATGTTTGGTCTAATTCCCGCTCTGTGCCGCGTCTTGTTCCCCCGCCTTTTACTGGCACTTCCCATATGGTCTGATCTGCTACTGTTTTCATCTGTTCACCTGCCTTACCGTATGAGCCGTACAGTAAAAAGGAGTTGCGCCTTTTGGTGGTATAGGGGTACACCCTGGACAGTAGCCTTTGATGCCGCACAGTTGACACTCTTTCATGTCGGGCTTCTCTGTTACCTGCCAGGTGTGGCCGTAGTGGTAGCACTCTTCTGTACCTGCGACAAGTTGAGCAAGCTCAAGGTGTCCTGTGGCTATTTGGCTAGACAATGCTTCGGCGGCGCGTCTTCCGAGCTGGCATATGCAATGAATGTTTGTACAAAAGGGCTGCTCTTCGGTGTGAAAGTAGTAAATGGGTATGGGGGTCTGAGGGTGTGCGGTGTCTGTATCCTGGTGTAAATATGCTTGCTGGTCGTCTACCAGAAGGTAGTATGGTACGGTCTGCATGTCTCCCTCGTTGATTGACAGCTAAGGCCGTACACTTGTATACTGTACCTAGACCTTAGCCCGTCCTGACAGCAAAAACGGCATAGTAAGCCGTCTCTGCTGTCTCTGTGTAACAACAACACTATGAATGGACGGTCAATTTATGTTTTGAGATGCGCTTGATTGCTAGTCGGGGCATCTCTCAACATCGGTGTAAAAGGTCTAAACGGGACGCCTGGGAACACTCAGGCGTCTTGCATCACCCCCTTTAATAGCGTACCTGTAGCCCGTCTATGTCCTGCACCTTAATGGTTCTCCCTAGTGCCTCGCTTAACGCTTGGGCTAATGCCCTTGCCGTTTTTGCAGAAACACGCTGCCCGTTCTCAGCATTACGTACTGTCATATCATCTACTCCTGCTGCGCGGGCTAGTTCGGGAATGTTCATAGGTACGCTCTCTCTAAGCTCTGTTAATGTCATACGAACACTCTCCTAAGAAGACAATCTTACTTAGAAGAAGTATAATCTAACTTCTTCTAATTTGGAAGATAAAATGAGGCTAATTTTTGCGGTTCTCTCTGCCTAGAGGAATTTCTAATCTTTTTTGTCTTTACGTAAAGACAAAGTGATGGGGTTATTCATTGTGCCGATGATCGGTGATTCTATCGTCTCCTGCTTCCCGATCCTGATGGCCGTGATTGCCCCTCTAATAAATGGGTTATGTTGGCTCTCCTAAATACCTGTTCTGAACTTTCAAAGCCTTGCCTCGCTTCCGATGGTATATATTCCCATACTCTTCTGAGCGTGGTATGAAGATTTTTACGTACTCCTGCAACTGTAAAGCCTCTTTCCGATTCTCTTGCTATCTGGCTCATTGTTTTTCCAGTTGTGAGAAATGTTTCTAAAAAAGTTAGACTATGCGGATAAACACCTGGGATTGGTATCTCACCTCCTGGCTCTGCTGGTGTTACAAGTGGCTGTATGGCACTCCATAACTGTACCCCTGATGCTTGTATAGCTTCGCGTCTCCCGTTTCCCGATCCTGGGGGTCTACCCATATGTAAACCCTTTCCTTCTCCTGGTTCGCGCCTTCCCCCTAATGGTTTCCCTGTATAGGTTCCTTGATGGTATGCTTCAAAAGCTGCATTGAGGTTTCGTCTACCGTTAGTTATCATACTTGCTTGGGTTCGAGGTTTTAATGCTGCCTCTGGTGTGCCGTATTCTTGGCGCATCTGATCGTCTAAGAAAGTAAACGCTTCCCTCATCGTTCGGGCGATTACCGAGCCTGGGCTTTTCCTGTATGGTTCCTCTAGGGTCTGATTTGCCTCTGCTGCGCTTCGCTGTGTGGGTAAATATACTCGTAAAAGTTGCGCTCCGCGTCTGTTTCTCACTTTCTCATACGCTCCGCTTGCTTCAAGCTGTTCGTGGAGCTTCTTGCCTTTTACATATCCTTCTAACTCTGCTACTTGTTCTGCTTCAATTGTCATAGGAAAAGCAGGGCATAGTATAGCATTTTTTAGTATAAATCTCTAATTGGTGGCAAAACGCTTGACGAATGGATGTTCTTGTGGATAATATATGGGTAAGATATTTAACTTTCTTCGCAACCTCAACAATTGAATACTTTCTGAACCAGAGAACAAGCAAGCTGTTTTGTCACTTCTCACAGCACAAGCGAAAAAGAACATTTTCTGGTGTCGGGTTAATAAAAATAACCTCGTTACTTTCAAAGGTTACATAACTTAACGGTAACGGGTTTTTTAAGGACACGAGGTTATAGTTATAGTTGTCACTTTTTACGTTATAACGTAGTTACGTTTTTTCGGTTATAGTTTACGTTATCAGGGTTACGTTTTTCGGTTAGGGGTTACGTTTCTACGTTACCTGGTTGTTATTTTTCACGTAGTGCGTTTCACATATTCTGTTATATTTTTTTCGGGTTCATGGTATGTAACCTACTTTTTTAATAGTTATGGTTGCTGCTTTCCTTCCTACTCGCGTTAGATAGTTACGTGTCTGAGGGGTAGGAAAACAGTTACCTGCTATACCGTTCATAGTACATTGTAGGTAGTTACGTTAGTTTTGAAAAGGAGAGTTGCTTATAGGTTAGTAACGTGAGGAAAAAAATAAATAGGCTCGTCAACCATTGGCACTGGAAGACGAGCAAATTTGGAAGTCTGCTGTTATGTGACCTGCTCTTTGCAACAGTTCGGGTCGCACAACAAGGGTGATTGACTTTCCATTGTTATTATACCATAACCGAGGATATATGGAAAGTCTCACCCTCCTACAAAAAACGTAAGGAGTGAGAAAGTGAGACAACTACACAGAGTAAAAAGTACGTACTATTGGATTCGTAACGCTCTCCCGTATATCATCTTCCTGCTACTCGTCGTAACCAGTTGTGGGTTTCCTACCGTTCCCTCTCGTCCTACGCAACAAAGTAAAGATAGTTGTAGTATACCAACGGGTACGAACCGTCAACCAGAAAACGTATACCTGGGTATAGATACGTTACCATTGTTCCCTGCCGTATACTATCATGCTGCGCTCTCTGCATTTGCTGATAGAGTTCTTGCACATGTTACCGTTGACAGTTCCCCATTAACGGTAGAAGTCAGTTACATAACCTCTAACAGTATAAACCGCTCGGCCATGAGCTTTACGGTTCCTGGTGTCCCTGCCCTGCCTGCGAAACCTGTGCTGCAAACGTCAACCGGTGCGTACCAGGCTGCAAAACTTCGCAACGTGTATAAAGCCGCGCTCTCCTGCTGGTCGCGTCAAGTGACAACGCTGCAACAAGAGGTGTCGCAACTGAAAACAACGGTAAAAGGCGAAACTGACAAGCTGCGTAACCTTCCCGATGTTGTCGATCCCGTTGCCGATGATATAGACGGTGCGTTATTCACTGCTTCACAAAATCTAAGCAGCTTGCAAGGAGTGAAATACCTTTTTCTTGCCAGTGGGTTACGTAACAACACGTCGGTTAATGCAGCAAGTAGCATGAACCTCTCTGGCGTGAATGTGCGCGTTATATGGTTTGATTGTCGTCCTGCTGCTTCGTGTGTGAGTACACAAACTGACTGGACTAACAAGTTTCACCGTTACGGCGCGTCAAGCGTGGTTTTTTATCCCCCTCTCGTCCCTGCGTCTTTTCAAGTTCAGTTTTGAGGTGTCAACATGTTTTTGACCATTTTGGAAATTGTCGGGGTGGCACTGGTGGTACTCACGGTGTACTACCTTTGTTGCACCAAGTTTTCGCGCCTGGGTCATTCCCAGGCTTGGATTATGATTGTTGCATCACGTCTGTTAGTTCGTCTGCAATGGTCATGTCAACGAGCGGCTAGTTACCTGGGCGCGTTATTCGAGCGTTCCTTACATTTCCCTGGTGTCCCTGTGGGTGAATGTTTCGCGGGCATTGCCATTGTAGCGCGTCTGATTATCCTTGCTGTGTCTTCTGTCGTCATTGACGGCGAGGCCAGTTCTACACTCAGTGCGCAAAGTGCGTTATGGGGTACGTCCTCAAACTATCAATTGGGGGCTATTGAACTTGTATCGTCAGCGCAATTCGTTGCTACTGCGGCTCTGTTCGGTGCCATCCTGTTAGAGTGCGTGGGGCTAATTCCTGCCTCAGCCGCGCTCTTTGTTCCCATGAGTAAACGGCTTCGGTGGGTGGTCGGCGTGATAGCAGGGCTGTTCACGCTCATTTCAATGCTGGTGATAGCCGATTTTTACATCTTCAAGGGCGTGTACCTGATCTCCCCTGACTCGGCGCAAAATATGACCATTTGGATACTAGGCGGGCTTGGCTTAATAAGTGCTGCCGCTTCAATTCCTGCGTTGTATGGCCTGGTGGTTGGCCTATGCGCTTTGTTTAGCGTCGTCGTATGGCTTCTGGAAAAAGGCTTTGCGGGTACTGCCGTGTCTTTAAGCCTTCTTCCAAGTATTCTTGATGTCGTTGCTGTGCATTTTAGTGAAGGGCAACGAACGACGTATGAAGGGTACGAGCCTGGTTTACCCTGGCGTGTGCCTAACACATGGTTCGATGACCGCTTTTCCCGTCGTGTGAAAATTCTTGCTGTCCCTGCTGCTGGCGACGATGATGTAACGCAACCAATAGCACAACTGTTACCTGACATTCAGAAAGTGAGTGAAGCTATGAAACAACCGTACAAAACTGCGGCTCTTGTCTTCGTACATACATTTGGCTCTCGCCTGTTCTTTGTCGTCAAAAGTGCCATTGAACTGCTTGGGGCTGCTGAGTCTATTCTTGATACGGGGCTGTGTGACCTGTCAGTAAGTCACATCAATACGGCAATGCCCGCTATCATTGACGATAGCCCTTCCAGTGACGAGAAGAAAGCTGCCATTGTTCACACTGGTACACAAGGAGCGGCGTATGAAACGCTTACGGGTCGGCTGGCCGCAAAACTCGTTGAGGTACATTTGCAAACAAAAGCCGCTCCCGCTCCCCTGGTGTTTGTCATTGATAAACAGTGTCTTAGCGACTGCGTTCCTATGCTGCAAGAGGTCAAGCGGCGGCTTCCGCTTCATAGCGTCGTTGTCGTAACGTCCATTGTACAAGCTGACTTGCAAAACGAGAAAATTGTACAAGGGCTAAAAGCAATGCAAGCTCTGTACAGGGACGAGGTAGTAGAGAAAGTCATTGTGCTTGATGCCCGCTCCCCATTTGCATTGACGCATGGTGAAGAAACGCAACTTTCATTTGCCGCTAACGCTTGTGTCTCCCTTCTTCTCACGCATAAGCACAACCTGAACAATATGAGTGGTAACGAGCTATTGAAGATGGTTCGACCTGGCGGCGCGTTCGCGTCGTTTGCCTTTGCCTCTGAGGGGTTAGCATTAGGCCGTGTCCCTACCCGCCTTTCTTTCCTGCCTGGGCTAAAAGAGAGAACGGGAATGGGTGAGATTGGCGATATCCTTCTACAATCACAAGCCGCTATCAAACGCTGTGTGCAAGATGCAGATTGCGCGGCGTATCCTGCTGCCGTTGATAGTACGCTTCCTGCGTTAGTTCTCGTTGATGTGCCTGTAAAAGTAGCAGACAGCAGATTTGCCGAGGTGGTGTCCTCAACCTCTCGGTTCGTCAATAGCACGTTTCCCTTTGCTTCCTCTGCGGTAGTCTCTGGCAATGGGTATACCTATCCTACTGATGTTTCTAGCCGCTTTAACGTGCAAGCATCTCTTTTGTTCGGGTTGCCTTCCCTGCTGCCAGAAGAAACACTAGAAGAGGACGATAGCGGCGCAAGGGTTTTTACCCTTGTTCCGCTTCCTACAAAAAATACCCCTGTGCCTGCCTCAACGAATGGCAACGGCCATAAAAACGGTAAAGTAGCTGCAAGGCGGGTGACGCGATCTCGAAAAAACGCGGGTGGAAAGTAACGGAGGCGTCGTATGTATCACGAACGATCAAATGATTGGGGTTTCGGTTCTGCGTTCGCTCTTGTTGTTGCGCTTGGACTGCTGATGGCCTTTTTGACCGTGAAAGCAACCCTTCTTATTGTGCATACCCTTCTGCGTTACCCGAAAAAGCGTATACTCTGGTGTTTCCTGGCCGCGTTCGTCGCTAGTCTTGTGCTTGGTGGTTTGTTGGGGTTTTGGTTTAAGAGTGCGGGGTTTCTGAGCATAGGGGCTGTTGGCTTTATTGCGCTCACCCTGACATGTTACATTGTTGACCTTCGTAACTCACAGACGCTTTTGAAAGAGCCTGAGCCGATGGTAAAAGCGGTTCTTGGTAGTTCCTGGTGGTCTGACGATACGCAGCAGGCTGCGGCGTAGGAAAAGCGTTGACGGTGGGGGCTTCCTCACCGTCATTTTTGTTTTTGACAGGAGATGAAAATGAATACTCAACCGTTTTTACTGCTTGGCACTGGTAACAGAGGGCAAGTTATTCTAAGCGGGTCTGATTTTGAGCGTCATAAGGTCATTTCTGGTATCACTGGTTCGGGCAAGTCAACGTTTTTAGCCTGGATCGCGCTGTCGTTACTGCGTCAAGGCGTCGGGTTCTCGCTCATTGACCCCCATTCTGATTTATCGCGCTTAATTCTGCAACTGTTGATGCAAACTGATTTTTTCAGCAATAAAAAATCTTTTGAAAAGTTGCTTTTTGTTGATTTTAACAGAACTGACGCGGCCATACCCTTCAATATTTTGAAACAGCCGTATGAAAGCCATACCATAGCAGATAACCTCCTGAAAGCCATTCATAGATCGTTTATCTCATCTACCACAACAGCCGCGCTTGATACAACGTTCCTGAGCGCAACCTATGTCTTAGCACAAAACAAACGGCCAATTACTGACATGCAACAATTTCTATTAGACGCCTCCTACCGATCAAAACTTTTGAAGCATGTTCCCGATCCCCAGGTCGTGCAATACTTGGAGAGTAAACTTGCTGCGGAAAAGGCAAATAGCCAACTCATTGATAGTACGCTGCGTCGTTTGTTCCTTCTCACCTTTAGTCCACAACTGCGGAACGCGCTCGGCCAAGTAGAGAACAAATTAAACTTTGCTGCCTTGATGCAAAGTGGTACATCAGTCTTGTACTCACTTGGTGGTCTTGATGAAGAAAGTAAACGGCTCTTGGGCTGTTTGTTAATGGTTGGCTATGAACAGGCATTTTTAAGTCGTGCCTCTTTAGCTCCTGATCGGCGGATTCCGTATCACCTGATGGTAGACGAATTTCCGTTATTCTCTGCGTCTGGTGAAAGTTTTGGTGTGATACTCGATCAAGTAAGAAAATATTCGGGGTCGCTGATACTTGCTCATCAAACTCAGCAACAGACAAAGGGTATTGCTGGTTCTCTCGGTAACGCTATTTCAATTGTCATGAAAGCATCTGTAGACGATAGCAGCACGTTAGCTGGTAGGTACTATAGAGGTCAACAAGACGAACCAACAAGCTTGTTTGCTTTTACCTCGTCGCCTTCAATTTTTTCTGGTGTGCGCAATACCACTGAGGCGCGTATGATCTTTGAAAATTTACAACGGCAACAAGCCATAGTTAGTATCAACGGAAAAGCCGAATTGATAACCACTCCAACGCTCCCTAGTGGCAAACTAGATCATAAAAAATTGACTGAGCTAGAAAATGCGTATGCAAGGCATTTATTAACGCCTATGAAAGATATTGGAAAAGATACCGCTTCCCCTCGTTTGTATCTGGTTCCTCAGTCTCAGCTTTTGCAGCGTCGAACATTAGAACCTGCAACCAGTAGCAAGCCATTAACGTTATTCGTTGGCGATCTGGAGCGAGATATACAAACGGCTCTTAGCACGTTTCATTATCTCAGCTTAGACCAACTAACAAGGCTCCTGGGTAAGAAAGAGGGCAATAAAAATTATCTGCGGAAAAAACTAACGGGTATGATCTCGGATTCAGCCATAGGAGTTACTACGCTTCCCCGCGTGACAGGCGGTAAACCGTTACAGGTGTTCTATCTGCCTGGTGCTGGTGAGAGGAAACATCAGTTTCTAGAGCATACGCTTGATGTAAACGAGGTGTTAATTGCGGGTGTGCTACTGTCTACTATCGTAGAGGGTCTTACTTTAGTAGACGTGAAAAGTGAACGCACATTAAAAACGCTGCTTGCGACTTGTCCTTGTATTCCTGATGGCCTTCTCACCTATCAAACAAAAGAAGGTGAACTCATCAATATCGCGCTAGAAATTGACAGGGCAAGTGAGAACAGGGATCGCGTCTCTGAGAAATATATATCAAGCTCTGTATGGATAGAGACATTGGGTATAGATGCCCTGACGCTAGCCTTTATCGTTACCACTGGTGACAAAAAACGGGTTTCCTGGCTTATGGACATTGCTAATGAGGTGAATACTGACCTAGCAGATATTCTCTTGTTTGGCTGCGCTCCTGGTGATATTCTCTCGCCTTCGCTCTTTACTGACCAGATTTTCAAGGGTCTTGACGGTTCGCAACATGCCTTACTAGAGTAACCGTTTTGACTGGTGTATTGCGTTCTCTCCTGTGGTGTATTCGAGCGTAAGCTAGTGGTGCATTGCTTGGTCAAAAGTGGTGCATAATACACCACTGTCGTACCGTTTCCCCTGGCTCCCCTGGCTGCCAACGGGGTATGCCCTTCCCCGCCTACCCCACAAACTATCACCTAACCAGAAGAAAAGGTTAGTCTCTCGTTTGTGGGTCTACTTTCTGATCTTTCAGTGGCTCCTGGTGGCCGCGTTCATCCTAATGGCTTACATACAAAGGGGAGCTATCCACAAGATATGTTATTGGGATATAATTTCAGCAATAAAGTAGCCATTTGTTCTGAAAGGATGGGATTATGGACACGCGAATGAAGATAGCTATTTTTCTCATGTTATTTGCATTGTTTGGCTTGGTTGTAGGTATTCTTGAGCTTTTGAAACATGGATTCATCGCGTCAAGTTGGTACTGTGTCTTGATTGGAGGCGTAGCTGTGTTCTTTTTATTTTTGTCAGTGATTGATGCTATGGAAGGTGCCTCTCTTTGGGGACGGTTCCTCTTTTTCTCCATGTACCTCTTACTACTGAGTATTCTCTATCGTATTTCATCAAGTATTTTGTTCGGCGGTGTAGCGAACATAATCATAGTCTTGGCTATAACCCTTTTTGTCGTCACAATTCTTTTTATTGGCACATTTAGCAGTGGTACGGGTAAAAGGCGTACATACTATCGCCGATAACGAGCTTTTATCACTTGAAAATTTCGCGCTTTAAGCGTTAAATTGCCTGGGAGTATTCAGTAGTCATTTTTGGTAGAAAAACCGTTCTTTTGGCCTTCTAGTGGCCGACAGGGGCATAAAAAATCATCTTGCCCTCCGATGGTATGATGTGGACAAAGGAGGTCGGTTATGAAAGAAAAAATTTCTCGCTGGTGTGAAGACACGTTCTATACGCTGCTTATTCACCTTCGTAACATTCTTCTGCGGTTGCATATCTTACGCTCTCCCTTGCCGCCTGGGGTAAAAACAACCATGACCGAGCAAGACATACAAGCGCATCTTGATTTACTAGAGATGCTAGATCAGGCTCATTAGTTTAGCTTGCAATTCTGTGGCTTCTTTTCTATACTCTGGTTCCTGCTTGAACTATGGCACGAACCGAGCAAAAATTAACCGTTCACTCTCCCTTGTCTCTCCTGTCAAAGCCTGGGGCTATGCGTCAAGAGACATTATCAGGCTTCCCCCCTGACCGTGATACAAGCCCTGTTTCCCTTCCTCGCTTGGCCTTCATTCTTCGTCGTCCAGTGGCAAGTATTCAAAGTCTGCGTGATAGGCTTGGGCGTCGTGTGCATATCATAAAAACTGAGCTTACACCCTCTGGCTTTTCATCCTCCCTTTCTTTTCGTGTTGTTGATGGGGTGAAAGAAGCTACTGCTGTTGAAACAATTCGAGGGGAAACATTAAAGCTTTCACAAGATGGCGTCTATGCTGTCTTAACGAATGAACACGGAGCAATGCTTCGATACAATACTACGGGTGCTGCTGGTGGCCTTCCCACTCCTTCGCGTCGTTCAGTTGAGCAAGCTGCGTCCTCTGATGTTCCCTGGTATCAAAAGTCTGCGGAGGCGGTTGGCCGCGCTGGTGTGCGGCTAGAAAATATTGAAGCTGAAATTATAGAAGCTCCTGCTGGAGCAACAGTAACGAAAAATGATAAACCTGTTGCCCGCTTCAAATTGCGAATACTGAACACTCCCGACCCTGTTGAATTAGCTGCTGATGTGTATAACGATAGAACACGGGATCGGGGTGGCAACCCGTACCGTATTCAGCAAACATTGAATAAGAAGCTGCAAGCTGGTGAAAAGGTAGTGATAACAGGTCATTTCCACGTTGATAAAACAACATTTCAAAACGATAAAGGCGTCAAGCCATTTGAGCGGCGGTGGGTGCGCCTTCTGGTCATAGACCGTCAACCTACGGGATAATAGACACTGGTGGGCGGCTCCCGCTTGCCGCTCTATTTGCCTAGCTCTATCTAAAGCTTTGCCTCTCTCCCCTCGTCCCTACCGTCGAAAACGTTCACTTGCCGCAGGCAAAACGCGAAGCGTTTTAGTATTTTTGAGCGCAGCGAAAAAATACGGCCTGTGGCAAGTGAACGAGGGAGAAGATACCGTTTAGACCTCACAGAGGCTCTAAAAACTAGGCTCTATATTTGTTGGCTTTTTGTACCCGTTCACCTGGCTACTGTCTGGTGTCTGATTGGTACTGGAAGCAACAACCCATGCACCAGTATCAAAATAGATCATATGCCTACTGCCTGTGTTCAAGTAACTTTTACGAGCGAAAATTATTGATTGGGTTTTGGACTGGTCGAGGTTGGATTCACAGTAAACAGGTTTGATGTTCGGTTTCGTATGGTTGGGTTCATTTGTTTGGGAGATGATCGGCGTTTCGTCGAGGGGATGTGTTCATTTTTTGGCTTTATATTCTAGGACTTTGACACGGCCATACCTCCCCCCTTTATCCCCCTGTGGGGGTACTATTTCTATTCCCCTTCTCCGCTTCCCTCGTTTCCTCTCCGATCTGCTTAGGCGAAAGCTGCGCTTTCGATTTTTTCAAAAGTTTCGCTTTCTACTCGCCTGAAGTGTCTAAACGGTTATCGTGTCGTCACTTGGTCGCGTATGAAGCCAACGCGCTATTATTACCAGCAAAACCTACTTCTGTAGGAAATAGCAATATTGGTACAAGCTGCGAATTTGATAGAGTATGATGCTCATTGTTATTTATTGATCTGGTGCAAGAGGCACAAAAAAATCCCCTTGACAACTATCGAGGGGTTTGCTAGGCTTAAATTGTTCGGATTAAAGCTTAGTTTTCCCTCAAATAACCGATTGAGAAAATCGGTTTTTTGTTGCTTTTAACACCTTCAAGCATGGCAAACAAGCGATAATTTGTCAATTGGTACACACTGTATCAAGCTATAAGCTGCGATAACGCACTATCGCATAAATGCGAAACTGCGATTTCGCATTTATGCGAAAACTTTATGCCTGGGTGGACATGTCTGAGGTTATATTTCCCTAATAAGGTTCTTATCAAGATACTCGGTTAAAGCAGCTTCCATTACTTCGTATAATGCCTTTCCTTGTTGAAGGGCAAGCAGTTTACATTGTTTAATTATATCCTCTCGGAGCATATACCCTCTGTTTACTCGTTTTGGTTTGTCCTGCGAAACTGCGTTTATGCGATTATGCGTTTTTGATATGATTGGTTCTGCAACGTCTTCTTTCGTAGGGATGTCTGTTGAAAGTTGTACTCCCTTCCCTCGTTTAATATCAGCCTTCGGCTTATCTAGTAGATCATTCAAATTAGGTTTTACCATAGCGTTTTTCTATTTCTTCGGTCAATTTCAAGTAAGCCTTTGCTCCTGCTCCTGATGGATCATATACAGCTATTGGTTGCCCAGCTGCTGGCGATTCTGCTAATTTCACATTAAAAGGTATGACTGTATCAAATACTAAAGAGCCGTATTCATTTCGTAACCTGAGAGTAATCGTTGCACTTAACCGTGTTCGTGCATCAAATTGAGTAACAATAATCCCTCCTATTGCAAGCGTTGGATTGAGCTTTCGTACTAACCCGATGGTTTTTTGTA
>JBOGTO010000343.1:0-1963 GCA_050695155.1 Ktedonobacteraceae bacterium | reverse complement strand
GCCCGTACCCTATACAGATGGTATCGCGTTTTGTATCGTATAGGGTACGGGCTGGTGGCTCTGCCCCCGCCCTGGTCGCGCACGCGATTCAGTCCTTTGGCAAAGTAGCTATAAAGGCTTCCAGTCCTGCCCGGTCTTCGTCGGACAAGGGGAGTTCAAATTCTTGTTCGAGACGTTTCTTCTTGAGCGCGTCCTGCCAGCAACTGAGCCTGGCGCACAGGTACGCGCCGCGCCCGGAGCGTTTGCCGGTGGCGTCCATCAGGACATGCCCGTCCGGTGTGCGCACAACGCGCAACAGTTCGCGTTTCGGTTTGCTTTGTTTGCAGGCGACACAGGTACGCATGGGAACGTGCCGGGGTCGCTTGACCTGCTGCTTCACCGTTTTAACCATGAGTCCCTTCCCTTAATAATCGTAGTCGCCCTGTCCACTATTCCTGCCGCCGCGCTGGTGGTGCGAGCGTCTTGGGCCACCGCGCTCGCGTTCACCGCCGCGCTCGTTGCGGCCCTGAGAACGTTCGCCGCGATCTCGTCGCCCGCTGTATGAAGAAACGGATGCCTCACGTCGCTCTTCGACCGGCTCGTCATACACTTCGCCTTCGACTGGTTTGGTGACATCCACGCGCCAACCGGTCAATTTGGCGGCCAGGCGGGCGTTCTGTCCATCTTTGCCGATAGCCAGCGACAACTGGCGCTCCTGCACCGTGACCAGCGCGGTATGATCGGAGTCGCGCAACTGTACCTTGAGCGGCTTGACCGGGCTGAGTGAATTGGCGACGAAGGTAGCGGGGTCGGGACTCCACTGGATGATGTCGATTTTCTCGTCGTTGAGTTCATGCACAATGTTATTGATACGCGAGCCGCGCACACCGACGCAGGAGCCGATGGGGTCGAGACCTTCCTGGCGCGAGACGACTGCAACCTTAGAGCGGCTACCCGGCTCGCGCGCGATGCCTTTGATTTCGACGGTACCTTCATAGATTTCAGGGACTTCCTGCTCGAACAGGCGGCGCACGAGGTCGCGGTGGGTGCGCGAAACCATAATCTGGAGCATACGCCCCGGTACACGGCGCACATCGTAGACATAGACGCGCAGGCGCTGGCCGACGCGATATTTCTCGGCTGGTACCTCTTCACCCGGCGGCATGACGCCCTCGACTCGCTCTGCTTTATCAAAGTCGACCATCCAGCCGCGCGCGGGGTCTTTGCGTGTCAGAATGCCCAGGCGAATTTCGCCGGTCCAGTCCTTGAGCTGTTCATAGAGGTATTCGTGTTCGGCCTCGCGGATACGCTGCAAAATGACCTGTTTGGCCGTCTGAGCTGGAATCTTGTTGAAGATGTAGGAAGAATCGACATCGATAGTCTGTCCCAGCGCGGCATGAGGATCGATGCGCTGTGCCTCCGCCAGCGAAACCTCGTCGCCGGGGACGGCCACCTGCGCCACGACACGTTTGGCGGCCCAGACACGCACCTCGCCATTTTTATCAACCTCGATGCGAATGTTTTCTCCCCCGCCATAACTTTTGCGGTAGGCGGACAGAAGAGCGGTAGCTACAGTTTCCATTACCACTTCACGGGGTAATCCTTTTTCGGCAATTAGTTGCGCGATGGCAGCTTGAAATTCGCTCCTCATATGCCTTGCTCCTCCGCTAGTCGCCTCGTGGACGGTACCATCATTTTTTCGAGTGCGATGACCTCTGCATCATTAGACGCAGAGTTACTCTTGAGTAAAAATGTCTCAGTCAAGCAGAGAAGTGGACGAGATGCCCACTTCTCTGAAAAAGTTTCCTTAGTTCTCAGGAAATTATATCACATTTCCGCTTCTAAAGCAATCTCATTTTGTGCCGCACCAGGACGATGTAAAAGTCGGGTCAAACAAAAAAGGCGACCGCAAGGGTCGCCTCTACTATATACCAAAACGGGCAAGGAGCGTAATCATAGTAGAGGCGACCCTTGCGGTCGCCTT